>JBILMZ010000249.1:0-4685 GCA_044375275.1 Micropepsaceae bacterium
CGGTTGTCGCTGCAGGGATGGTCACGAGCCGCGTTTCGGCGGTGTCGAGGCGCGTCGCGACCACGACGGCTTGACCGCCTGCGCGGGCCTGGAGGATGGCGGCGAGTGTCTTCCTGTCCATGTCAGGTCACCCGCTCGACGAAGATTTCGATCTGGCCGCCACAGGCGAGCCCGACGGACCAGGCCTGCTCGTTCGATACGCCGAAGGTGAGTACGCGGGGCTTGCCATCGCCGATGACATCAAGGGCTTCGGCGATGACCGCGCCCTCGACGCAGCCGCCCGATACCGATCCCACGAAAGTGCTGTCCTCACGGACGACGATCTGGCTGCCGGCGGGCCGGGGCGCGGAGCCCCATGTCTTGACGACGGTCGCCAGTGCAACGCCGTGTCCGCCCTCGAGCCAGGCCTGCGCCGTTTCGAGTACCTTGTCGTGGTTCGTTGTCATGCGACGCGCTTCCTGATCCTTGCGAGTTCGTCGGGTTTGCCCCTGGCCTGAAGGACGCTTGCCAGATCCATGAGCGTGGCCAGATTGTGGACCGGCCGCAATTCATGAACGTGGCGCAGCAAGATCCTGATGCCCTGGGCTTTCGGCGCAAAGGCATCATAGCGCAGCAGCGGGTTTAGCCAAATGACGCGTCGGGCCGTTCGGCAGAGACGTGCCGTTTCGGCGTCCAGCAGGTCGAGGCTCTCGCGCTCAAGGCCGTCGGTCACCAGCAGGACAGTCGCTCCCTGACCCAGAACGCGCCGGCCCCAGTCAAAGTTGAAGGCGTGCAGGGCGTCCCCGATCCTCGTGCCGCCATCCCAGTCCTGCGCGAGGCGTGACACCTCGGCGAGTGCCACGTCGGTGTCGCGGTGGGTGAGGGCGCGCGTGATGTTGGTGAGGCGCGTGCCGAAGACGAATGTGTGCGTGCGGGCCCGCCTGATGCGCCGGTCGGTTGTCAGCCCATGGAACATGTGCAGGCACATGCGTGCATACATGCTCATTGAACCGCTGATGTCACACAGGATGACGAGGGGCGCCTCGATGGTGCGCGGGCGACGCTGCAGGATGCCGCTTACGTTTCCGCCCGTGCGCAGGGCCTTGCGCATTGTGCGGCGCAGGTCGGGCTGGCCGGCGTGGGTGCTGGGGGTCATGCGGCGCGATTTTCTCTCGGGCAGAGACCACAGGCGGGCCGCCAGCACGCGCCGGGCTTCGCTCGCCTCGGCCAGGCTCATCTGTTCGAAGTCCTTCTGGCGAAGAAGTTCGAAGCTGGACGTTGTCTCGGTGGCGTCGACTTCGACGCGCGAGGGGATCTCGACCTCGCCCTGCGCCTTGTCGCTGCCCAGAAGGTCATTGGCGCGCCGTGCGCCGGCCGCCTGCGAGGTGGGTGGCGCCGGAACCGCGATTTGCGGCAACAGGAGCGCCAGCGACTTTTCGAGAAGCTGTGGGTCCTTCCAGAATGAAACGAAGAGCTGGTCGAACAGTTCGCGTTGTCCGGCGCGGGTGACGAGACTTGCGAACAGGGCGGCACGGAAGGCGTTGCGGTCTTCCACGCCGGCGAAGCCGACGGCCCTGACAGCGGTTTCGATGGATGTTGGTGTCACCGTGATTCCGCCTTCCCGCAGCAGGCGGGCGAAATGAACGATGTTGTCGACCAAAGCCGGCATGGGATCAGGGCCCCGCAGTGGCGTCGGAGACCCGTCGTGCAATCTCACCGGCGTTCATGCGGCCGATGTCGTCCTGGTATTTCAGCAGCACGCCCAGCGTCGATCGTGTAAGTTCCGGGGACAGGGCTACTGCATCCAGCGCGATGAGCGCATTGGCCCAGTCCAGCGTCTCGGCAATGCCGGGTGGCTTGAAGAGGCCTGCCGTGCGCAGGGACTGGGCGAACCGCACGACTTCGCGCGACAACTGTTCCGGCATGCCTGGTACCTTTGCGCGGACAATGCCGAGCTCGCGTTCCATGTCGGGGTAGTCCACCCAGTGGTAGAGACAGCGCCGCTTGATCGCGTCGTGGACCTCGCGCGTGCGGTTTGACGTGATGATCACGATGGGCGGTTCCGTCGCGCGGATCACACCGATCTCGGGAACGGTGACCTGGAATTCGGAGAGCACTTCGAGGAGGTAGGCCTCGAAGGGTTCATCGACGCGGTCGAGTTCATCGATGAGCAAGACACAGCGTTGGCCTTCGGGGGGCTGGAGGGCCTGCAGCAGCGGGCGGCGGATCAGGAAGCGCTCGCTGTAGAGGTCGACGGGCGTGGCGCTGCCGCCAGCACTTTCCGCGAGGCGGATCGCCGTCATCTGGGCCGCGAAGTTCCATTCATAGACCGCCGATGAAACATCGAGGCCCTCATAGCATTGCAGCCGGATCAGCGGCATGCCCAGCGTGCTGGAGAGGACCTTTGCGATCTCGGTCTTGCCGGTGCCGGGTTCGCCTTCGATGAAAAGCGGGCGCTGCAGTTTCAGCGCGAGGTACAGAACGGTCGCTGTGTCACGTTCTGCGATGTACCCTCCGCGTGCCAGAAGGGCCTGCGTTTCGGGTATCGAGTTTGGCAGTGGATGTCGCATAGCGAGCAAACTAAGGCAGAGACTGAGCCGAGGGAAGCGCGAGCATGGCTTTCGCACGGGCCTACTGTGGGCATGGCCTGCATCCTGGCGGCGACTTTCTGCTTTTCGGGCGGCAACGCCATCGTTCGCCTGGCGGCTGACCTCATTCCGGCGGTCGAGGTCTCGTTCCTGCGTTCGGTCTTTGCCTTGCTGCTGCAGTTGCCGCTCCTTTTCTGGATGGGGCTCGGCACGATCCGGACGAAGCGTCTGGGCCTGCATGCCTGGCGCGGTGTCCTGCACGCGGCGTCCATGATCCTGTGGTTCGTGGCGTTGCCTCTGGTGCCGCTGTCGGAGTCCGCGTCGCTGGAGTTCGCTGCACCGATCATGACGACGGTCATCGCCATCGTGTTCCTCGGTGAAGCCATCCGGATGCGCCGGATCGTGGCGCTGGCAGTCGGGATCCTGGGCGTGATGCTTGTCGTGCGCCCGGGCTTTGAAACCTTTTCCCTGGGGCAGTTGCTTTGCCTCGTGTCGGTCGGGCTCTGGTCTGCGTGCCAGCTGATCATCCGGGAGCTTGGCAAGACCGAAAGTGCCTTCGTGCAGGGCTTCTTCACGGTCGCCTTCTTCACACCCATTACCTTCGCGGCAGCGCTGCCGACCTGGGTGTGGCCCAGCGCTGAAGCCATGCTGCTTTGCCTTGCACTCGCCGTCACCTCGACGCTGGGGACATGGTTCTATGGCGAGGCGTTCCGGCGTGCGGAGATGACGGCGATCCTTCCCCTAGAGTCCACAAAACTTGTGTGGGCAGTCATGTACGGGTTCGTCATTTTTGGCGAAGTGCCGGAGATCATGACCATTCTGGGCGGCGTCATCATCTTTTCCGCAGCGGCGTACATCACCCTGCGTGAGGCCCAACTCGCCCGCCGGGCGCGTAACGAAGCTGTTTGAATTCGCTTGCGAATTGAAAGCGGCGAACAAACCGTGGATTGGCGGCACGAAGTAGGCGAGACGGCTGGAATTCGGGCGCGGAATATGCATTTTGCGCCGGTCCGCCATTCATAGAAGTGCGGAAGGAAATGTCTCTCTCACTCGAAGGGTAAGATCATGAAGCGTATTCTTCTCGCGACCGCATTGGTTGCTTTCTCGGCTGGCTCGGCGCTCGCTGACAATTTTGCTGGCTACTATGGCAACACGGTTGTCGTCACCGCGCCGGATGGCAAGGTTTCCAAGACCAAGGTAAAGGCTGACAAGACCTTCGAAACGACCAATGCTGACGGCACGAAGACCACCGGTACATGGGCGTGGTCGACAGCGCCGGAAGCTTGCTTCACGCAAGTGACGCCTCCTCCCGCCGCAGACCAGAAGCCGATCTGCGTGAAGGTTGACGTGCACAAGGTTGGCGACAAGTGGGAAACCAAAAGCGCGGATGGCAAGTCGGTTACGAAGTATGAGCTGATTGCCGGCTAATCGTTGTTCTTCGGAATGATGAGGGCCAGTCAGGAGAGATCCTGGCTGGCCTTTTTTGTTGCCCAGGCGGCCGATCAGGCCAGCGCGGTTGCGACGGCGCGCTTGGCCATGACCGTTACGAGATGGGCGCGGTACTCGGCCGTGGCGTGCAGGTCGCTGTTCAGGTTTGATGGGGACACCTTGATGCCCGCAATGGCGTCGGGCGTGAAGGACTTCGTCAGCGCGGCTTCCATCGCCTTCTCGCGGAACACGGATGAGGCGGCGCCGGTGACGGCGACGCGCACGCCGGATGAAAGCTTCGCCACGAACACGCCGACCATGGCGTAGCGCGAGGCGGGGTTCGGGAACTTCATGTAGGCGGCCTTCTCGGGCACGGGGAAGGAGACTTCGGTGATGATCTCGCCTTCCTCGAGTGCCGTTTCGAACATGCCCTTGAAGTAATCATCGGCGGCGATCGTGCGCGACGTGGTCTTCACGCTGCCGCCCAGCGCCAGCACGGCGGCGGGATAGTCGGCGGAGGGATCGTTGTTGGCGAGCGAGCCGCCGATCGTGCCCATGTGGCGGACGGCCGGGTCGCCGATGTGGCTGGCGAGGCTTGCGAGCGCCGGGAGGACCTTGCGGATCTCGGGGCTGTTGGCGACATCGAAATGTTTCGTGGCCGCACCGATCGTAACGGTTGAGCCTGCGACC
>JBILMZ010000258.1:0-4375 GCA_044375275.1 Micropepsaceae bacterium
ATCTGATGGAGTGATGCCAGTGGCGAAGGTAAAGCAGACCAGCAATCCGAAGCTGAAGCTTCACGGGTTCAACAACCTGACGAAGTCGCTGTCGTTCAACATCTACGACATCTGTTTCGCGCGCTCGAAGGCGGAAAACCGCGAGTACATCGAGTACATCGACGAGGTCTACAACGCCAAGCGCCTGACCGCGATCCTGACCGAAGTTGCCGGCATCATCGGCGCGCACATCCTGAACGTGGCCAAGCAGGATTATGATCCTCAGGGCGCCAGCGTCACCATGCTGATTTCCGAGGGCGACCATGACGATCACAGCACGCCGAAAAAGGCGTCTGTCGTCGGCCACCTCGACAAGAGCCACATCACCGTCCACACCTATCCCGAGACGCATCCGGATGCCGGGATCAGTACCTTCCGCGCCGACATCGACGTGTCCACCTGCGGTCGCATCTCGCCGCTCAAGGCGCTGAACTTCCTGATCGAGAGCTTCGAATCCGACATCGTGGTGATGGATTACCGCGTGCGCGGATTCACGCGCAACGTGCGCGGCATGAAGCACTTCATCGACCACTCGATCGACTCGATCCAGAACTTCATCTCGCGCGACATCCAGGATCGCTACGACATGGTCGACGTGAATGTCTACCAGGAGAGCATCTTCCACACGAAGATGAAGCTCAAGGAACTGGACCTCGACACCTATCTCTTCGGCGCCGGCGAGGCCGACCTCACGTCCCGCGAAGCCAAACTCATCCGCGGCCGCGTCAATCACGAGATCAGCGAAATCTTCTACGGCCGCAACATCCAGCGCGGCGCCTGAACGGTCTCCCCCGACGCCAGCGTCGGGGGAGTGGGTCTCGCTTTGCGAGACCCGAGGGGGGCAGCGCTGAGGTTGAAGAATGTAGCTCCTCGAATCTCGCACACCTCGCAAAACCCATAACCCTGCCACCACCAGCACCGCCCCCCTCGGGTCTCGCAAAGCGAGACCCACTCCCCCCAAAGTCGCTGCCGCGACGTTTGGGGGAGAGGTAATCAGTCTCCACCGCCGCCGCAGCCACCACCTCCGCAGCCGCTGCCGCCATCACCGCCACTCTCGCCGCCATTGCCGTCCTTGCCGCCCTTCGAGCCGCCGCTCGTGGTCGAGCATCCGGCGATATAGCCACCCGAGGCAGCACCGGTCTCGGCCTTGCCGCGCCGCGGCTTGCGGCGACTGAGCGACGACACCAGCACAAGCGCGACGATAATCACGAACACCGCAATGCCGCCCGGCAGGAGCAGTTCCTCGATCTTGTCATCCAGCGCAACGTCGGCGGCCGCCGCCGTCACGCCGACCACTGCAAGCCCCAGGCCCGCAGCCATCGCGCACGCGGCGCGGATCACGCGGGCGCGCGGCAGGACGAAGTGCGTGCGCCGGTCGACCCAATGCTGGTGCGAGGCGCCGGAGAACCGCTCGTCTTCCGGCGGCCAGAAGGCGGCCGGCGGCTCTTCGCAAAAGGCCTCGCGATACTGCGCGAGCGTGTAGTCATACTGGCCCCGATATCGTGTATCCTCGGCCGTGCCGCCCTTGGTGGGCCCATGATGCAGCGGCCGCCCCAGCACGCCCTCGCACAGGTCATCCCAGTAGGAGCGCGAGTAGGTCAGGTGCAAGTGCCAGACCTGGTCCACGATATCCGAAGGCGTCACCGGCATCGGTGACGTCGCAGCCAGGTAGATGAACCGGCGATACTCCTCGATGGCCTTGAGCGCGAAGGCACGGCTCCAGCCATTCTCCCGCGCCAGCCGGTCACTGAACCGGAACGCACTGCCAGCCTGGTCAATTTCAAGCGCCTGGAGCTTCGTCCAGAGCGTCATGTTTTTCGGCATTTGGGTCTCCCTTGTTGTCCAACCCGCCATTGAGATGGGAATCCAATGCGACGCTAACATGACAGCGTTTCACGGGCGGGATTGCGCAAAAAAGTGATATGGGCAAGGTGAGCAAAAGGGGGCGGCGAGGAGGGTTACCTGCAGGCGGCAGTGAGATATCATGCAGGCACTGCTTCGTACCCGGGACAACTTCATGACTGCTTTCAGGGGCCTGCCGAAAGACTTCTTCGCCTTCTTCCGCGAGCTAGCGGCCAACAACGAGAAGCCCTGGTTCGAGGAGAACAAGCAGCGCTACCGCGAGAGCGTGCAGATGCCGCTGTCGTCCTTCATGGAGGCGATGGCCCCGCGCGTGGGCCGGATCTCGAAACACGTTGTCGTCGATCCGCGCCCGAATGGCGGCTCCATGTTCCGCATCTATCGCGACGTGCGCTTCTCGAAGGACAAGGCACCCTACAAGACGAATGCCGGTGTGCACTTCCGGCACGCGCTGGGGCGCGACGCGCACGCGCCGGGCTTCTACATGCACTTCGACCCGATGTTGGTCTTCTTCGGCGGTGGCGTCTGGATGGCCGAGCCTGACGGGCTGCAGAAGATCCGCCAGGCGATCGCCGATGATCCGAAGGGCTGGAAGAAGGTCCTCGACGACAAGGCGTTCAGTCACGTCTTCCCGGGCGTGGAAGGAGAGGCGCTCGCCCGGCCGCCGCGTGGCTTCGACCCGGCTCACCCATTCATCAACGACATCAAGCGCAAGAGCTTCTTCGCCATCAAGCCATCGACGCCAAAAGTGGCCCAATCGCCGGCCCTGCTCGACGAAGTGGAAGAAGCCTTGCGCGCCGCCAAACCCCTGATGAAATTTCTCTGCGAGGCTCTCGATGCGCCGTTCTAGGATCCTGGCTGCAGCCGCTGCGTTGTGTCTGCTCGTGACCGTCAGCCACGGCGCAAACGCCGACGAGCGCAAGCGCACGCTCTCCGTCAATGGCACGGCGCGCGAGTACACACTCGTCAGGCCCGAGCGCGTGACCCGGCCGCTGCCGCTGCTGATCGTCTATCACGGCGGCGGGCAGACCGCCGAGCGCGCGCGCGGCTATACGCGCTTCGACGTCGTCGCCGTCAGCCGTGATTTCATCGTGGTCTACCCGCAGGGCCTGTCCAACAACTGGAACGACGGGCGCAAGTCGGCGGACCTGCTCGAGCGGGCAGCCTCCATCACCAACGACGTCGAGTTCACCGAGCAGATCATCGCGCAGCTGGCCGCCGAAGGCCTCGTCAACCGCAACCGCGTCTTCCTGACCGGCGCCTCGAATGGCGGGATGATGTCGATGTATGCCGGCTGCAGGCTTGGCGGACGCATCGCCGGCATTGCACCGGTTGTCGCCAACCTCCCGGTCGACTGGACGTGCGAGTCTTCCGGACTGCCGGCGCTGTTCATCCACGGCACTGATGACACGTTCATGCCCTATGCCGGCGGGCGGATCGCCGAACGGGCCCAGCGCAAGGATCTCGGCAGCGTTCTCGGGACCGAGGCCACGATCGCCGCGTTCCGCGCGATGAACGGCTGCGCGGGCGAAAAGGAGAGCAAGCGCATCGATGCCTTCGCCAGCGACAGGACCGTCGCCGTGATGACCGTCTTCGAATGCTCGCGCGCGCCGCTCAAGCGGTTCCTCATTGAAGGCGGCGGTCACACCTGGCCCGGCGCCCGCACCGGCATGATCGCCGACTGGGTGCTGGGCGCCACAAGCCGCGAGATCAACGCGACGAACGAGATCCTGACCTTCTTCGAAGGGCTGTAAGCGCCAGGGTCGCGGGCGTCCCCCGGAAACGTCGCCAGTTACGGAAAGGGGGCCTAGTTCCTTGGTTATCAAGGGATTTTCCCGCGCTGCGCAACTATGGTCCCTTGACTTGAAGCCCCCGCCCGCGCGACCACTGCGTCGGGCCAAGACCGACTGCAAGCCGTCTTTGCGTTACTGGCGTACACGTGGGCAATCACCACGGGGAAGCGCAAGGGGCGGGGTTTTGGTGAAGCCGCGCGCCTGGGCCATCCGCTTGCGTCAACCGCAATTGAAGGAGGCATGTAATGCAAGATCATCGCGCAGCCCTGAAAGCCACCGATCCGCAGATCTACGAGACGCTCATCAACGAGGAGCGCCGCCAGCGCGAAGGGATCGAGCTCATCCCCTCCGAGAACTACACGTTCCCGGAAGTCTACGCCGCGCTCGGCTCGGCCTTCACGAACAAATACGCTGAAGGCTATCCTGGCCGTCGCTACTATGGTGGCACCGAGAACGTCGACGTGATGGAGAACCTCGGCCGCGACCGCGCCAAGGCGCTCTTCCGCGCCGAGCACGCCAACCTTCAGCCGCTGTCCGGCTCGCCCATGAACCAGGCCGTCTATCTCGGCTTCATCGAGCCCGGCTCGACGATCCTTGCGATGGAACTCAGCCATGGCGGCCACCTCACGCATGGCGCGCCCGTCTCGCACATGGGCAAGATCTATCGCTTCGTGCGCTACAAG
>JBILMZ010000259.1:0-4372 GCA_044375275.1 Micropepsaceae bacterium
TTCCCGTTCCAGACACTTTGCCCATAGGGACGCGACCCAATGTCGAGCGCGTTCTTCAGCGCCGCCGGCACCGAGCGGTTATGCTCCGGCGTGACGAACAGCACCGCATCCGCCGGCTTCACCTGCGCACGGAAGTCCACCGAGGCCTGCGGCGGCGTAGGAGACAATTTGGCTCAACGTGGACTGATTGTGTCGGCGGGGGAGACAATCTGTTGAGGCCGAAAGAAAGGGTTTCACGCGAAGAGGCGCGAAAAGCAGGGAATACGCGAAAAGTACAAATCCAACACCTCGTCATGGCCGCGTCGCGCGGCATCGCGTACCGGCCATGACGAAGTGTGTGGGGAGGGGGACTGGTGCTCGGCGCGCGCAGCGCGCCAACAAGATCGCCGAAACCTGGCACCACCCCCTCCGGCACGCCCCCAATCCCCCTTTTCGCGTATTCCCTGCTTTTCGCGCCTCTTCGCGTGAAACCCTTCCTTCTCCCCCCTGCGGCAATATGTTCACTTTTAGTTCTCGGCGATTTCGGCGATGTTCGGCGCTGTAAACGACAAGCGTCGAAATCCGTCAGGCCCGACGCCTCGCCCCAAACACCCCACATCACCCGGCAGCCAAACCCGCACTCACCAGCGCGTGGTGCGCTGCCTTTTTCAGGACTATGCTCATGACAATGGACGACACCATCCTCAGGGACGCGGAAGGAAAGCCGCGCATCATGTTCCTCGAGCGCCGCGGCACGCCGCTGGGCGTCTCGATCCTCACCCATGACGGCTGGCACGTGTACAACATCGAGTTCGAGGACCGCAGGGAGCGGCGCGAGGCGCTGCTGCGCAAATATATCCCCGAGGCCGTGTGGCGCGAGACCAACGAACGCTCGCCCTTCGGCGAAGCGCTCGAGCGCTATTTCGAAGGCGATCTCAAGGCAATCGACGAGATACCGGTGGCCGACTTCGGCACGCCGTTCCAGAAGAAGGTCTGGAAAGCCCTGCGCACCATCCCCGCCGGCGAGACGCGCAGCTTCGGCGCGATGGCGACCGCGATCGGTCATGCCGGCGCCGCGCGCGCCGTCGGACACGCCAACGGCCAGAACCCGGTTTCGATCATCGTGCCCTGCCACAGGCTGGTCGGCGCCGATGGGTCGCTCGTCCATTATGGCGGCGGGCTTGAACGAAAGCGGTGGCTCCTCGACCATGAGCGCCGCTTTGCCAGCAAACCGGAGCCTCCCTGACGCGTCAGCCCCAGCCGGCGGGCATGTCGGGCCAGCGTCCGATGCCGCCATGCTCGACGAGAAACCCCGTATGCGTCCGGTCCTGGTGCTGCTGACGCCAGGTCATCAGCCCCTGGGCGTGGCGCAGGATGGCAGCGGGATCGGTCAGCGGCGTCCGCCATGTCGGATCGCGCGCCAGGTCGAAGCACAGCCACGACCCGTCCCCGAAATGCACATAGCCGGCATCCCGCGTGCGTCGCACCGACAGGCACTGGGACTCAAGCCGTCGGTCCCACGGCCAGGGATGCGGACCGCTCGGGATGAACGCCGCACGCCAGTCAAACTCCCAGTGGGCAGCCTCGCGCCACCAGGGCGGTGTCTCGCCCTTGAGGAAGGGCGTCAGCGGAAGCCCGTCGCACTGCGCGGGAACCGGCACGCCCATCGCGTCGCACAGCGTCGGAAAAACGTCGACATTCTCGGTGAAGGCATCAACCACCGCGCCCCGCACGCCACCCGCGCGCGGATCACGGATGAGGCCGAGGATGTGATAGCTCTGCTCGAACCAGCCGCCTTTCTGGATGAGCCCATGGTCGCACAGCATCTCGCCATGGTCCGACGTGACGATGATGAGCGTGTTGTCCCACTGGCCCGACGCCTTGAGCGCCGCCCACACGCGCCCGAGCTGTGCGTCGGCTTCGCTCACCATGCCGTAATACTGCGCACGGAGCTGGCGGATCTCGCGCTCGCCCCTCGGCGCCGCCATCTGGGGATGGCCCAGGAGGCCGTTGTGCAGGCTGTCGCGCGTCTCGGCCGGACTGACCGGCAGCGGCACGGCGTCCGGATGGTAGAGCGTCGAGAATTCTCCGGCCGCCGCAAAAGGCGGGTGAGGGCGGAACTGGCTGAGATGCGCAAACCACGGACGATCCTGCCGGCCATGCCACGCCAGGAACTGGTCAGTGAGCCACGCCGACTGGCTGAGACTGGCCGGACGCTGAGGCTCCGTCGCCAGCGCTTCCTCCCAGTGGTCCGGAATGTCATGGCCTTGCGCACGCACCCATTCGATCCACGGCGCGGCCTCCGTCGCATTGAAGAAGCACCCGGCCTCGAAACCCGGCAGCATGCCTTCATAGCTCCTCAGCCGCGGGTCGTCCGGGCCGGTCGTCTCGCGCGGGTCCACGGCCTGGTCGGTATAGCCGAACAGCGTCGGTGCATAGCCGGCGCGGCGGGCGGCCTTGGCAAGGTTGTCGAAGCGCCGGTCGAGCGGCGTGCCATTGGCCACTACCCGGTGGTTGAACTGGTACAGGCCCGTATAAAGGCTCGCGCGTCCCGGGCTGCAGGGCGCGGCCTGGCTGTAGTGCCGGGCGAACCGCACGCCCTGCGCGGCCAGCGCATCGAGATGGGGCGTCTTCACGACCGGATGACCGGCACAGGACAGGCTGTCCGCCCGGAACTGGTCGAGGGTAATCAGCAGGATGTTCAGCGACACCGAGCGCTCCGTAGGGTGATCCGGCAAGTCTGGGGGCATGTTGAAGAGCACTCATGACACAGACGCCGCCCACGCGCTATCGTGCCGCGGCGTCCCGGCCCCCCGGCACCGGAATCCAGAAGCAAAGGCAATTGTATGACTGCAATCAACGAAGTAGCCGACCTGTCCATCGACGGTGACATCGCCGTCCTCACCCTGAATTCGCCACCCGTCAATGCCCTGTCCGCGCCCGTGCGCGACGGCATCTTCAAGGGCATCGGCCAGGCGGTCGTGAACCCCGCCGTGCGCGCGATCGTCCTGATCTGCGACGGCAAGACCTTCATCGCCGGCGCCGACATCAGCGAGTTCGGCAAGCCGCCCAGGGGCGCCAGCCTCTTCGACGCGCAGGGCGCCATCGAGAACGCGACGATCCCCGTGATCGCTGCGATCCACGGCACGGCACTCGGCGGCGGCCTCGAAGTGGCACTCACCTGCCACTACCGCGTCGCCGTTCCCTCGGCCAAGTGCGGCCTGCCGGAAGTGAAGCTCGGCCTCCTGCCGGGCGCCGGTGGCACGCAGCGCCTGCCGCGCATCGTGGGCGCCGAACGCGCCCTCGAGATGGTCACCTCGGGCGAGCATGTCGGCGCGAAGCAATGCGCCGAGATGGGTCTCGTCGACGAACTCGTGGAGGAGGGCAAGCTGCGCGAGGGTGCGCTCGCCTTCGCCCGCAAGGTTGTCGCCGAGAAGCGTCCGCTCCGCCGCATCCGCGACCTGAACGAAAAGATGGAAGCCGCACGCGGCAAGCCGGAAGTCTTCGCCGCCTTCCGCAAGGCCAACGCCAAGAAGTTCCGCGGCTACGAAGCCCCCGAAGCCAACATCAAGTGCATCGAGGCGGCGGTGAACCTGCCGTTCGAGGACGGCCTCAAGGAAGAACGCAAGCTGTTCATGGGCCTGATGACCGGCAACCAGTCGGCCGCCCAGCGTTATGTGTTTTTCGCCGAACGCGCGGTCTGGAAGCTGCCGGATGTGCCGGATGACACGCAGACCATTCCGGTCAAGCAGGTCGGCGTCATCGGCGCCGGCACCATGGGCGGCGGCATCGCCATGAACTTCCTGAATGTCGGCATCCCGGTCACGATCGTGGAGACGAAGCAGGAAGCGCTCGATCGCGGCATCGCGGTGATCCGCAAGAACTACGAGAACACAGCCAAACGCGGCCGCCTCAAGCCGGAAGACGTCGAAAAGCGCATGGGCCTGCTGAAGGGCACGCTGGCGCTGGAAGATCTCGCTGACCGCGACCTCGTCATCGAGGCCGTGTTCGAGAACATGGACATCAAGAAGGAAGTGTTCGGCAAGCTCGACAAGATCGTCAAGCAGGGCGCGATCCTCGCCACGAACACCTCCTACCTGAACGTCGACGAGATCGCCTCGGCGACGACGCGGCCTGAAAGCGTGATCGGCTGGCACTTCTTCTCGCCCGCCAACGTCATGCGCCTTCTTGAACTCGTGCGCGGTGAGAAATCCTCGAAGGAAGTCATTGCGACCTCGATGCAGATGGCCCGCAAGATCGGCAAGATCGCAGCCCTCGTCGGCGTCTGTCCCGGCTTCGTCGGCAACCGCATGCTGGCCCAGCGCCAGCGCGAGGCGCAGAAGCTGATCCTCGAGGGCGCCATGCCCTGGGATATCGACCGCGTGCTCTACGA
>JBILMZ010000069.1:0-14781 GCA_044375275.1 Micropepsaceae bacterium
GGCTAAGCCCATGTCAGACGTGCAGACCAGTCCAGACCAAACGCCGCGCGAGGCCGCGCAGCGTCGGCGCACGTTTGCCATCATCTCGCATCCGGACGCCGGCAAGACGACGCTGACCGAGCATTTGCTGCTCATGGGCGGTGCCATTCACCTGGCCGGCGAAGTCAAGGCGAAGGGTGACCGGCGGCGCGCCCGTTCGGACTGGATGAAGATCGAACAGGAGCGCGGCATCTCCGTCACCACGGCGGTGATGACGTTCGAATACCAGAACCTCGTCTACAATCTTCTGGATACGCCGGGCCACGAGGACTTCTCGGAAGACACGTATCGCACGCTGACGGCAGCGGACTCCGCGATCATGGTGATCGACGCGGCAAAGGGCATTGAAAGCCAGACGCGCAAGCTCTTCGAAGTCTGTCGCATGCGCGACATCCCCATCATCACGTTCGTGAACAAGATGGACCGCGAGGCGCGGGATCCCTTCGAGCTGATCGACGAGATTGCGGACCAGCTGCAATTGCATGTCACGCCAGCCATGTGGCCTGCGGGATCGGGCCTCAACTTCCGCGGCGCGATGCATTTCCAGAGCGACAAGTTCCTGTCGTTCGGCAAGGATGCGCAGGCGCTTGATCCGACGAAGCTTGAAGGCGTGCTGCGGGCGGAAGAGCTCAAGCAGTTCCGGGACGAGATGGACCTGGCGCGCGGCGGCTATCCGGCCTTTGACCTGAAGACATTCCGCGAAGGGCACATCACCCCGATCTTCTTCGGCTCGGCGCTCAAGCATTTTGGCGTGAAGGAACTGATCGAGGGGCTGGGCCAGTGGGCCCCGGGCCCGCGCGCGCAGGCCGCGACCGGACGCATGGTCGAGCCGGAAGAGCCGAAGGTCACCGGCTTCGTCTTCAAGGTACAGGCCAACATGGACCCGAACCACCGGGACCGCGTCGCGTTCATGCGCGTGTGTTCCGGGCAGTTCAAGCGGGGCATGAAGCTCAAGCAGTCGGGCACCGGCAAGGTGATGAGCGTGCACAACCCGATCCTGTTCTTTGCGCAGTCGCGCCAGACGGTCGATGAAGCGTGGCCGGGCGACATCATCGGCATCCCGAACCATGGCGTGCTGCGCGTGGGTGACACGCTGACGGAAGGCGAGGACCTGACCTTCACCGGCATTCCGAACTTCGCGCCGGAAATCGTGAGGCGCGTCCGGCTGACGGATCCGCTGAAGGCCAAGCATCTGCAGCGGGCGCTGGAGTCACTCGCCGAAGAGGGCGTGACGCAGGTGTTCAAGCCCAAGATCGGTTCACAGTGGTTCGTGGGCGTGGTGGGCCAGCTGCAGCTGGAAGTGCTGGCGAGCCGCATTGCGGCGGAGTACGGGCTGGAAGTGGCGTTCGAGCAGGGGATGTTCGAGACCGCGCGCTGGGTGACGAGCGCGGATCCCGTGGAACTGAAGAAGTTTCTGGACGCCAACCAGGGCAATCTGGCGGATGACCGGGATGGGTCGCCGGTGTTCATGGCGAAGAGTGCGTGGGAGTTGCGGTATGTGGCCGAGCGGTTCCCGAAGATCAGCTTTACCGCTACGCGGGAGCGGCATCATTAGGGGTGGCTGTGGGCTTGCTTGGTCGGCGTGGCTTGAGGGTAGGCACTATTTTTATACGGTGGCATAATGGATTGCGTTGATATGTTTGACCCCAATTCTTAAACTCTTACCGCGCACAGCCCAGATCCAGGAGCAGAAGATAAGGTCGCATGTGAAATGCCAGAAAAGGATTCCAGTCATCTAATCGACCCTTCGGACCCATCGAAGGCACCCAATCGGACATATTGGGCGGGCGGGTACAGACTCACCGAGTTTGAAGACGGCTCCGCAGTGATGGAGGTCGGTGCTCATGTCATCAAAACCATCTTGGTCCCTCACGAGTTGATAGCGCGCGGCAAGCGCAGAAAGACGAAGGGGCTTTAGCGCCCCCTCTGGTCAAGGCGCACCATTGGATGGAATTGGGGTCAGACACCACGCTTGGAGTCCGCCAGGCCGGAGATCGCCGAAAGTCGCCGTTGTCCGCATCTCGGACTTATGCCTAAAAGATGGCGTATCGCAGGTACCAGATGGGAAACATGCGCGGGTCAACGACAGTCCTTCTGATCCTGCTGACACTGCTCGCAATCTTGGGCGCAGGTTTCATCGCTCTTGCGAACATTGGCGACGCCTCAGTCGTCGCCGCCACCGGGGGCATCCTCGCTGCACTTGAGTCTGCCGGCGAGCAAGACAATGTTGCTTTGCGCGATGACCTGTACGCAACCGTTCTGCACCTCAAGGGAACGTGGGCGGTCGTTAACCTGGGCGGCGTTATCGTGCTCGCGCTCTCGCTGGTCGCAATTGTGCTCGTCTGGCGGAATCGCAAAAAGGAATAAAGGATTTGGGGTCAGACACCACGCGTGGTGTCTGACCCCAAATCCAGTGCCTGAGCCCAATTCCGACCCAATTCCGCTTTCCCCTAGAGATCCAATGGCTATGATCCGGCGTATACCAAGCCATACGCTGAGAGGCCTTGAATGAGTTCCAAGTCGATCGCCGTCATCGGAAGCGGCATTTCGGGCCTGTCGGCCGCGTGGCTGCTGTCGCAGACCCATGACGTGACCCTGTTCGAAAAGGAACAGCGGCCGGGCGGGCACAGCAACACGCTGACGGTGACCGAGCCGGAGGGTTCGTTTCCCGTCGATACGGGCTTCATCGTCTATAACGTGTCGGCCTATCCGAACCTGGTCGCCCTGTTCGACCACCTGAAGGTCGAGACCTATGACACGAGCATGGGGTTCGCGGTCTCGGTCGGTGGTGGTGCCTATGAATATTCCGGCAACGGCCTGTCGGGCCTCTTTGGGCAGCCCAGCAACCTGCTGCGCCCGCGGCACTGGGGTCTCGTGAAGGACCTCGTCCGGTTTTTCCGTGAAGCGAATGCGCTTGTCGATGGTGGCGTGCCGCCTGACATGACGCTGGGGGCCTTCCTGGAGCGCAATGGCTATTCGAAGTGGTTCGTCGAGCGTCACATCCTGCCGATGGCCGCGGCCATCTGGTCGACGCCGACGGCGAAGGTCATGGAGTTTCCGGTCGCGAGCTTCTTCAGCTTCTTTGCCAATCACCAGTTGCTGCAGCTCGTGAACCGTCCCTACTGGCGCACGGTCAGGGGTGGCAGCCGTGCCTATGTCGCCAAGGTGCTCGAGAATTTCCGCGGCCGAGTTGAGCTCGGTGCCCGTGTTGAGCGGGTGACCCGCTCGGGTGGGCGCGTTGAAGTTTCCTTCAATGGACGCACACAAAGCTTCGATGCCTGCGTGATGGCCTCGCATGCCGATGAAACACTTGGCATGCTCGCGGATGCCGATGCGCAGGAACGCCAGATCCTGGGCAGCTTCCGCTATTCGCAGAACCGGGCGGTGCTGCATCGTGATGCCGCCCTGATGCCGGTTCGCAGGCGCGTCTGGTCGAGCTGGAACTACATGTCGTCCTCGGGCGAGAACGGGGACGACCTGTTCGTGACCTACTGGATGAACAAGCTGCAGAGCCTTGAGACGAAGCGCGATTACTTCGTGTCGCTCAATCCTTCCACCGAGCCCCGGGACATCATTGCGTCCATCGACTATGCTCACCCGGTGTTTGACGGGAAAGCCAATGCCGCGCGTGGACAGCTCTGGGAGATCCAGGGGCGTCGCAACGTATGGTTCTGCGGCAGCTATTTCGGTTTTGGCTTCCACGAGGATGGCATCCAGTCGGGCCTTGCTGCGGCCGAGGCTGCCGGTGGTGTGCGCCGGCCCTGGTCGGTGGCCCATGAGTCAGGCCGGATCATTCTCGGGCCCTCGGCCCAGACCGTCGCCAGGGCAGCCTGACGTCCATGGTGGAGTTCTCGAGCAAGGCCTATGAGGGAACGGTGTTGCACCAGCGACTGCGGCCGCAAGGGCACAGGTTCACTTATCGCCTGTTCTCGCTGCTGATCGACCTTGATGAGTTGCCGCTGCTGGACAAGAGCCTGCGGCTGTTCTCCCGGAACCGGTTCAACCTGTTCAGCTATCATGACCGCGACTATGGCGGCGAAGGGTGCACGGACACGGCTGTCAATGTGCGCGGGCTGCTGACCGGCATGGGGTTTGGCGAGGCTTGCGCGAAAATCCTCGTGCTCTGCTATCCGCGGATCCTTGGCTATGTCTTCAATCCGATCAGCACCTATTTCTGCCACGACAGCGCGGGTGAGCTTAAGCTAATTGTCTACGAGGTGACGAACACGCACTTCGAGCGCAAGTGGTATGTCATTCCGGCCGACGCGCGCGGCCAGGGGACCTACGCTCATTCCTGCGACAAGGAACTGTATGTCTCTCCCTTCACGACGCCCACCGGCCGGTATGATTTCCGGATCGTGGCGCCTGGCAAGGAAGTCTTCATCGGCATCGATCTCGTCGAAGCCGACGGACGCACGCTGGCCACCCATTTCCGCGGCGCGGAGCGCAAGCTCACCGACTGGCGCCTGCTGGCCCTGTGGCTGCGCTATCCTCTGATGACGTTCAAGGTTACGGCCGCGATCCACTTTGAGGCGGCGCGGCTCTGGCTCAAGGGCGTGAAGGTCCAGGACCGGCTCGAGTCTCCCACTTTTTCATTCTCCGTTATCAAACCCCAGTCGAAAGACGCTTTGCATGTACGATAGCAGCGTTACCAAGTCACGATCATGGTTCCTTCCGCGTCGCGCCGAGCAGCGCCTCCAGCGCACGCTTGACGGCATGGTCCTTCGCGTCGTGCGTGGCGCGCTCTCAGGTTCCATCAGCGGCCGCCTCACGATTGCGCTGCCCTCGGGTGCCAGCGAGAGCTTTGGCCAGCCGGATGCGGGACACGAAGTCCGTGTCGCGCTGAAGAACTACCGCATCATTCCGCAGGGCCTGCGCCGCGGGTTGCTCGGGTTTGCAGAATGCTACATGGCCGGGGATATCGACTGCGAGGACCTGGGCGCGCTCTTTGATTTCTACTTCCGCAATGAAGATGCGATTGATCGCATGGGGCGCGGGATCCTGCAGACCGGTGCGTTCGACAAGATCTTCCACGCGCTGCGCTTCAATTCGCGCGCCGGCAGCCGGCGGAACATCTCGGCCCACTATGACCTCGGCAATGCGTTCTATGAGACGTGGCTGGGCGAGAGCTGGTTCTATTCGAGCGGCATCTATGAGAGCCCTGACTGCACGCTTGAGGACTCGCAGCGCCGCAAGTGCGCGCACATCATTGATGCCCTGAAACTCGACGGGTCGCAGAGCCTGCTCGAAATCGGCTGTGGCTGGGGTGCGTTTGCCCTGGCAGCGGCGCCCCAGGCGGCGCGCATGCGTGCGATCACGATCTCGCAGGAGCAGCTGGAGCACGCCCGCAAATCCGTCGAAGGCGCCGGGCTTGCGCCGAAGGTCGATGTCGTGTTCGAGGACTATCGTGACACGCAGGGTCAGTTCGACCGGCTGGTTTCGATCGAGATGATCGAGGCTGTCGGGGAGGGCAACTGGGGGCGCTATTTCAAGACGCTGCATGACCGGCTGACGCCGGGTGGTGTTGGCGTGCTGCAGGCCATCACGATTGCGCCGGCCTTCTTCGAGACCTACAGGCGCACGCCTGACTTCATCCAGCGCTACATCTTCCCGGGCGGCATGCTGCCCACGGTGGACAAGATGAAGGAGCGCGCGGACGCGGCGGGGCTCGCGTTCGAAACCGTCGAGACTTTCGGGAAGTCCTATGCGCGGACGCTGGCTGCTTGGCGTGTGCAGTTTCTCGATGCGTGGCCGCGGATCGAGGCGCAGGGCTTTGACGAGCGCTTCAAGCGGATGTGGCTCTATTACCTGAGTTATTGCGAGGCTGGCTTCGAGCGTGGCACGATCGATGTCGGCCTCTATCGTGTGAGGAGGCCATCATGAACTACGTCGCCCGCGATCCTGTTCACCTTACCTTGCCACCCTTTGCCTACAGTTCCTTTTTCGAGGGGCCTGTTGATGCCTGGGGCGTGTTCATGGACCGGTTCGGGAATGTCCGCTCCAATGTCGTCGTGCGCATGAATGGCGCGTGGCGCGGCGACACGTTCGTGCTGGATGAGGAGTTCAGGTTTGACGACGGCGCGCCCGACCAGCGGACCTGGCTGCTGAAGGATCATGAAGGCGGCAAGTTCATTGCGACTTGTGACCAGTGCGTCGGTCCGATCGAAGGTCAGAACGTCGCCAATGGTGCGCACATCGTCTACCGGTTCCGCATCACCATTGGCGGCAT
Organism: Micropepsaceae bacterium; assembly: GCA_044375275.1. Taxonomy (GTDB): domain Bacteria; phylum Pseudomonadota; class Alphaproteobacteria; order Micropepsales; family Micropepsaceae; genus SZUA-430. The sequence goes on from JBILMZ010000069.1 coordinate 6,269, forward strand.
TGCGTTCTCGGTGGTGTTTGATGACGAGGTGCGCCGGCTCGACGAGCGGCGCGTGTTCAATCGCGCGACAATGAAGAAGTTCGGAATTACGATCGGCCACTTCCTGCTGATCGCAGAACGCAGGCTATAGTCCGAGCGCGCGGCGCATGATCGGGAAGAACAGCCAGTAGGGCAGGATCCGCGCCAGCTTCAGGATCGACACAAGCTGCCAGGGGAAGGCGATCTCGAAGCGTCCCCGCACCAGGCCCTGCACGATCTTCTGCGCAGCGAATTCGCTCGACACGATGAATGGCATCTGGAAGTCGTTGCGTGCCGTCATGGGCGTGTCGACGAAGCCCGGATTGATCACCGAGACTTTGACGTTGTAGGGCCCGAGCTCAAGGTTCAGCGCTTCGGAAAGGTTGATCAGCGCTGCCTTGGTTGGCGCGTAGGCGAGTGCGCGGCTCAACCCCCTGTAACCGGCGACGGATGCGACGATGGCGATGTGGCCTGAGCGGCGCTGCTTCATGGCCGGCAGGATCACCTCGAGGGCATTGCAGACGCCGCCGTAGTTCACGTTCATCGACGTGATCGCGCGCGCCGCGCCATAATCTTCCACATTCATCGGGTCCCAGATGGCCGCATTCAGGACCACGAGGTCCGGGCTGCCTTGGGCTTCCACGATCGTGTCGTAGGCGCGCTTGAGGATATCCTGGCTGGCCGCATCTGCCACGACAGCCTTGAGGTTGGCGTGGAGCGCTGCTGCTTCCGCAAGGGGTTTCTCGGAACGGGCCGAGATCGCTGTCTTCACACCGCCTGCGGCCAGAAGAAGCGCGAGATCCTTGCCGATCCCCGTGCTGCCGCCGACGATCCAGGCGCCCTTCCAGGGGAGTGGCGCCGTCATCGTCACAGCCCCGTCCACGCCTGGACGACCTTGCCGACAACGCCGCGGAAGCGTGCGCGTTCCTCGCTGGCGATCAGGCAGATGCAGCCAGACACCCTGTCAGCGACCGGGCTGTGCTCGATCTCGTCCGCGACTTCCTGGATATCGCCGGGAAGATATTCGCCGGTGGAGTCCGAGAATGCACCTTCGAGGACGAGCGTCAGTTCCGTGCCGCCGTGGCCATGCTCGAGCATGCGGTAGCCTGGCGCGATCTTCAGCAGGCGGAGGTCGCCCGCGTTTTCGCCATCCTGGCTGAAGCGGTAGTGCCAGACGCCGAGGGCCAGACGGTGCCAACGGATGTTCTTGCCCGAGATCCCGAAACGCTTGCGGATTGGCGCAGGTATGACGGCGCTGTCTTCGTCGACGGCAGCATCGGCTGCGGCGGGTGCCGGGCTGCCCAGGGTTGGGCGCGGCATTGGCGGGTGATCTTCGGCGACGGCCTGCAACGGAACCGGAAGGCCAACGAGCAGCGTCGCGCCGACGAGGTCCATCGCTGCGACTTCCCGCGCGCAATGGGAGCACGTGGAAACGTGGGCGGCGACCACGGCTGCGAGTGAGCCGTTCAATGTGCCGGCCGAGAAGCTCATCAGCGTGGCTGTATCAATGTGGTGGTGGATGGTTGATGTCATTTCAGGTCCTCCAGCGCCGACCTGATTTTCTGGTAGGCGAGACGCACGCGGGACTTGACGGTCCCGAGGGGCAGGGAAAGCTTGCGGGCTATTTCGGAATGCGGCAGGGCGTCCACGTAGGCGAGCACAAGGACTTCGCGCTGCTCTTCGGGAAGCGTCGCCAGAGCCTTCTGGACGCGCTGCTGACGCTGGGTCAGCGACATTGCGTCGTCGGGTGCGACGGTCGGGGCTTCCAGGGTTTCGGCGTGGTGATCGGTGAGCTCCTGCCAGACCGTTTCGCGGCGGAGCCGGTCGATCCTCAGGTTGCGGGCAATCGTGAAAATCCAGTTGGTCGGGCTGCCCCGGTCGCGCGAATAGAGCGCGGCCTTGTTCCAGACCGTCAGCAGGGTTTCCTGGGCAAGTTCATCCGCCAGCGCAGGGTTAGCCCCCTGGCGCATCATGAATGCCTTTATGCGGGGCCCATAATCCTTGAAGAGCGCATTGAAGGCTTCGCTGCTGCGGTCATTGGCAATGCGCAATAGAAGATCCGACATTCCCCCTCGTTGTACGGAGACTGGCCGTAATCCTTTGGAAAAGTTGTGATTTGTCCAGACCATACTATCGCCTTCATTTATCTGGAAGCGATACGGGAGGTCTGGGAAAACGGATCACGCCGGGCGGCTCCTTTTCAGGGCCGCCCGCGCGGAAATCAGCCGTTCAGTAGGTAAATTCGGTCTTCAGGGCGCCCACGATGGGCTCTGCCCGGTTCCGGTCACGGAGCGAGCCTTGTGTTCCGAAGTGGACCCGGAAGCCCGCGCCAATGCGGAACGTGTCGGTGTCATCGACTGAATCCGGGTGCAAGGAGCCGAATCCCAGGCCGCCAAAAAGGGAGACGGCGAGATCCGGAACCAGATATTCGACTTCACCCGAGAAATCCCAGGTGTCGATGTCATCCCCGCCATCATCCCAGTTTCCGTAGCCAAAGCCGAATTTCCACGCCAGTTGCGGATCGGCGTAATAGGTACCCCGGGCACCCAGCTGCCAGCCGTCAATGTCGAGCGCGGCGCCATCAAAGCTCGAGTGAGCGATGAATCCGGACAGGGTTGCCTCGTCCCAGTACTTTTCGCCGAAGGCCGAAAGACCTACGCCGTCGTTCTCAACTCCCGCATCCAGGGATTGATAATGGAGTTGACCACCCAGTGCGAAATCGGAGGGATCCCTCCAGAACGCGGCGCCGCCGAGCTTGAACATGTCGAACGTGTTGGGGCCGTCGAACCGGTAGCTGCCGAACGAATAATCGCCCTGCACGTTCCACTTGTCCGGCCATGTCCAGAGCGCGGAACCTGATCCCTGATAGACGTTCACGTCGTCGCTGTTTGGGCCGTCGAGGTTGAGATAGGTCAGGCCGAATTCGCCGAGACCCGTCAGGCGCGGGTTGTTCCCGCCGTCGGCGAGGGCGGGTGAAAGGGCGACAAGGCACGACACTGCTGCCAGCAGACCGATACGATACATAGCATTCTCCACCATTGGCGCGTCGTTGCGCGCGAATCACTTTTGTCTTGTGGAGACAGCATGGGGGAGGGGCGCAGCATGGCAACGCCGCGTTCGACAATTCACAGGCTGAAGTGATTCACGTGTTGCAGAATGAACTCAGGCAGCGCCGGACCGCGCAACTTCTGATGCGAATAGCTCAGGATTTGCCGAACTGTTCCACAACTTCACGGCGGATGCGCCAGAAACGAATGACGCGCTGGGCGGCTTCTGCCGTGACCTGCTCGTAGAGTTCGAGAACCTCATTTACGTTCTTGGTCGCATTGCCTTCTTTGCCCAAGAGGGAAAGGGCTATGGTCGAGAAGGTGCCGCGCTCGAAGCGCATGGCGCGGCAGATGATGGCGATGCCCTCGATGTTGCCTGCCCTGAAAAGGCGGCGGACGGTCTTCGCGTCGACTTCGGCGAGGCGCGCGAAGGCGTGGATGAGTTCGGTTGGGCGGTTCGTGCGGGTCAGCTGGACGAGCAGGGCTTCGTTCAGCCTCCTCTGCTGGACCATTTCGCCGACATAGACCATCGCCTTGCGGTCGGCATCGCGCACCTGCTTGACGTCGGCAATGACCTCGCGCTGCGCGTCCTTCAGCGCCTGCTCGAGCACGTCGGGCGGTGTCTCGGCGATCTTCTCCTGGACCTTGGTCCTGAGATCGGCTTTGACGAACGTGAACATGTCGTTGAGCATGTCCACGGGCAGGTCATTGCGGTTGACGAGCGGTGCCTGCAGCAGCGGGCTGGTTTCGCTGCGCTCGACGACTCGACTGAACGTCTGGCGCGAGACCTTTGCGCCTGCATTCGACACGAGTGTGCAGACGACCTTGTCCTCACCGTGTTCCACGATGGCGTCGGAAACAGGCTCGGTCACCGAGCGGCGACGGGCGATCGCGCCAAGCTTGTCCTGGTCCCCGGTTCCGGCGATCGAGATCAGGTCGGCGTCCTTCAGCACGGGGCTGCGGGAGAGGACTTCCCGGGCAATCTCGTTCTCGTCGCTGGCCAGCTGCTGCATCAGGGCGAGCGGCGCATCCGGATTGTCGGCCAGACGGATGGCCAGCTGTTTGCGGACGGCGACGTCCATGCCAGTCGACACCTTTCCCATGATGTCACCGAAATAGCTCTTTTCGGTTTCCGAGCACTCTGGTGCCGCACCGAGGAAGACATCCGTAACTTCGCGCAGCAACTCGCGGCGCTTGTCGCTGGACGACTCCTTGGCGAGTTCAACCAGGCGGCTGAAACGGGATGCTGTCGGCTGCATTGGGTGCTCGTTTGTCGTCGGCAGAAGTTGAAATCACTGCCAATTCTGGCGCAAACACATAAAAATTGGATCACCAATCGTGGTTGACGGATCCTTAATCCGGCATGGTTTCGCGCTCAATCTGCACGAAAGTGTCGGGATAGAATCCGTTGAACGCCGTACGTAGCGCGCACGAATAGGCCCCGAGCTTCTGGAACTCGATCCAGTCGCCTGAGGCGATCGTGTCCGGCAGGTCGAGCAGGTAGTGCAGGACATCAAGGGAGTCGCAGGTCGGGCCGAAGATCTTGAAGGCCGCGGGGCGTGACTTCTTCTCGCGGATACGGCCATTGGGTGCGGTCGTGTAGACACGCAGCGGATAGCGCACGGGCCAGTTCTTCAGCGCGTATTCGTTCAGGCTGCCATAGATGCCGTCGTTGATGTAGAGCGTGTGGTCGCGTCGCATGGAGACCTGCGTGATCACCGACAGGCCGTCAGCCACGAGGGCGCGGCCCGGTTCGCAGAGGATCGCGCAGTCGGGGGGCAGGTTCAGCGCCTTCAGCCCCGTGCGGATCGTCTCGAAGTACTCCTCCATCGGCGGGACAGTCACGTTCTGGTAGTAGCCCGGAAACCCGCCACCGACATCGATGGCAGCGAGCCGTGCGCCTGACTGGGCGATGACCTCGCCGCAGCGACTGAGTGCGGTCTTGTAGGAGCTCGGGAACAGGCACTGCGATCCGACATGAAACGTGAGTGCGGGCTGCGCACCGGCGGCCACGATTTCCCTGATGAGTCCGGCTGCCTCGCTGACGCTTACGCCAAACTTGCTCGAGAGTTCGAGGAGCGCCCCATCGGCTGGCACCTGCAGGCGCACGTAGAGCACGAGCGTGGCTGCAATGGACGGGTCGGAGGCGGCACCGGTCTCGGACAGGACGGCCTGCAGTTCCTCGCGGCTGTCGAGCGCAAAGTCTCGCACGCCATGGAGCCTGAAGGATTCGCCTGCTGTGCCACGGATGCGGACCGGGGACATGAAATTCTTGCGGGCCTGCGGGAAGCGTTCACTGACGAGGCGGACTTCGGCCATGGATGCGACGTCGAAGCGGCGAATGCCGGCCGCATGCACCATGTCGAGCACGGGCAGGGCGTGGTTCGCCTTCACCGCGTACATGGTCTCGCCCGGAAAGCCGTCGAGGAAGGTCCGCGCCACGCGCGAGAAGCCCTGCGGATGAAGCGCGTAGACCGGCAGGTCCGGCTGCAGCGTCTCGATCACTTCCTGGACAGACATGTACTTCGTGACCGGCAGCGCGCTGGCTGCCGTGATCGAGTGGGCACTTCCGGGCATCAGGTGTTTCCGATCAGGATGGCGGCGATGCGTTCATTCTGCATCTCCGTCGAACCGTCCGTATAGCTTGCCACGCGCGCCGACGCGAGGTGGCGCAGGAAGGGATAGTCCTCGCGCAAGCCAGCGGCACCCATGAGCTGGCACGCATCGGATATGCGCTGGACGGCCATGCGCGTGCTGAATTTCTTGGCATGTGCCGAGGCAAGAGCTGCATCCGAGCCAGCCGCGATCTGGCTGGCGGCGGTTGCGACCAGCTGGCGGGCGGCTTCGACGTCGGTCGCGATGTCGGCGGCCTGCCAGCGCCAGCCCTGTTTTGCGGCAAGTGGCGATCCGAAGGCGTGGCGCTCGCGCCCATAGGCGATGGCGACGTCAAGGCTGGCCTGCGTCATCGCCACGCACATCGCGGCGACATAAGTCCGTGCCTGGTTTACACCGGACATGGCGCGGCGGAAGGCCTGGCCGGGCGGCGCGATGACTTCGTCTTCTTCAACGCGATAGTTCGTGAGGCGGAAACCTCCGGCACCGATGACGCCTCCGCCGGCAAGGGCTTCAGGTGGCGTGCGTTCGAAACCCGCGCGCGTGCCGTCGACAAGGAAGCTGCCAATGCCGCGCCAGCCCTGCGACGGGTCGGTCTGCGCGTATGTCACGAAAACGTCACCGAAGGCCGCATTGGTGATCCAGCCCTTTTCGCCGTCGAGCCGCCAGCCCTTGCCGTCGCGCACGGCGCGTGTGCGGATGGCGGCGAAGTCACTGCCGGCGCCAGGCTCGCTCAGGGCCGTTCCGCCAAATCGCTCGCCCCTGATCATTGCGGGGACATAGCGTTCCGCCACGGGGCGTGGCAGCACCTCTGCGAGATGGGCGATGACACCGGCCGTGTTGGTCAGGCTAAAGGCGAAATCGTAGGAATGCCGGGACATCATGACCAGCAAGGCGAGCTTGTCGTAGAAGTCGAAGGCGTGGCCGCCCCAGTCCTTCGGGGCTTGGAACGCCAGAAGGCCGAGCGCTGCGGCCTGCCTGAGGGCTGCGGGTTGCATCGCCTGGCTCTTCGCCCACGCGGCCGCGTTCGGGGCCAGGATTTCGTCGGTGAAGCGCTGGGCGGTTTCGAGAAGCGGGTTCATGGGTCAGATCTTCAATGTCGAGCGAGCGAAGGCGGTGGCCTGCTTGTAGTCCGGCTTGCCGTTTGACGCGCGGAACATCTCTTCGACGGTGAGGATGCGCTTGGGTGTCTTGTATCCGGCGAGCTTTGCCCTCACATGGGCGCGCAGTGCTTCTTCGTCAAAGCTTGCGCCGGGTGCAAGCGCGATCACGGCGGTAACGGCTGAACCCCACTTGTCGTCGGGTACGCCCACGACCAGCGCGTCCTCCACGCTGTCATGCAGCTTCAGGGCTTCCTCGACTTCCTCGGGATAGACCTTTTCGCCAGCGGTGTTGATGCAGGCGCTGCCGCGGCCGAGCAGGGTGATCGAATTGTCCTCGTGGAGCATGCAGAAGTCGCCGGGAATGGACCAGCGACGACCATTGATCACCGGAAAGGTCTTCGCGGTCTTCTCGGGATCCTTCCAGTAGCCGAGAGGAATGTTGCCGCCGCGCGCGATGTAGCCCGGTTCGGCAGCGCCCGGCTTGACCGGCTTGTGGTCGGGGGTGAAGACGGCGACGTCCGCGCCGAGCGTGAACTTTGCCGTGGCGACCTCGCCATCCTTCGTGGTGGCGGACATTGCAAAGCCAACCGCTTCGGATGACCCGAAGGAGTCCATCAGCGTGACCTGCGGGATGTGGCGCAGCATGCCGTGCTTGACTTCCTGGCTCCACATCACGCCGGACGACACGATGGAGACCATGGATGAAAGGTTCCAGCGGCCTTCATGGTCGTCGAGCGCGCGCAGCATGGGTTTGGCAAAGGCATCGCCCACGATGGCCATGGTCATGGTCTTGTGGCGTTCAACCGTGTCCCACAACTCGAGGGGGTCGAAGTTCTGACCTTCCAGCGTGATGACCGTTCCGCCCATGCAGAGTGTGCCGAAGGACGTGAGCAGGCCCGTGCCATGCATTTGCGGGCAGGCGGGAATGCAGCGATTGCCGGGTCCCTGTTGCTGAACAAGAGCCGCGTGCTCGGCAATCGTTGTTGGAACCACAGGCATCAGGTTCGGATTGAGCTGGACCTGTCTCAAGTCGCCGTGACGCCACATCACGCCTTTGGGCATGCCCGTCGTGCCGCCGGTGTAGAGGAACAGCAGGTCATCCGGTGACCGGGTAATGCCGAGATCCTGCGTGCCGTGAGCGGCGATGAAGGCTTCGTAGTCATGGGCGAAGGCCGGCACCGGCGTCTCGTCGACTTTCACCTGCAGCCAGGTCGTGACGCCCGGCAACCCCTTGCGGATGTTCGCCACGAGCGGCGCGAATTCGCTGCCATAGATGACGATGCGCGCGTCCGCGTTGTCAAAAATGTAGTGCAGTTCGTCTTCCCGGTAGCGGTAGTTCACGTTGACGTGGACGAAGCGTCCCTTGAAGGCGGCGAAGGTGCCTTCCATGTATTCGGGCCGGTTGCGGATCAGGAGGCCCAGCTTGTCATCCGGCTTGTGGCCACGTTCCATCAGGCCGCGCGCGAGTGCGTTTGTGCGGGCGTGGAACTCGGGCCAGAGGATCGTCCTGTTGCCATGGATCAGGGCCGGCGTCGTCGGCGGGATCACCTTTGCGACGGCGTCAGCAATGTCGCCAAAATTCCATACGTTCATGTGCGTGAGCCTGTTGGTGTGATCAGTCAGTCGAGGCTGGACGTGTCGATGGTGCCGGACCAGTACAGCACGGCGACCTGGACGACGCCGTCTTTTTCCTCAACCGGGGTGTATTCGGTCATGATCTTTTTTCCGTCGC
>JBILMZ010000070.1:0-14753 GCA_044375275.1 Micropepsaceae bacterium
CGTGGCAATTTCCACGACGCGAGCTTCCTGCGCGCTGGTCAGTCCGGCCTGCTCCGAACGCATTGGATGAGGGTGATTTGCCATGGCATTCCACCATACACGATTGGTGAGCCGGTTAAGTCCGGATCTGACGTCTGGAAACCATCAACCACGCTGAAATTCCAGCCGCTCTGAACGCAAAGTACAGGAAGGCCGCGCCATCATGGGCAGCAACGCGGATCTACTGACCCATCGGCTGGGATGTTTCCGGCAGAAGCGAAAGAACCAGCTGCGGCGGCTTTGCATCCCGGGTTCGATAGGCGCGAGGCCCCCGTGCCTCGAACCGAAACAGCAGCAACCCATTGTCCTCGAGAAGGGAAATCGAGCCGGCGTCTCTCGACCAAAGCCGTGCCCGACCAATCCGGTCATCAAGCGCGCACGGCCGCGGCATTGTCAGGACACCGTTCGGTACCAGCCGCACTGTGCAGGCGCGATCAGAAGATTCTTCGGAAATGACTGCACTTGCCGTCGCAGGAGGAGGCGTCGGCTTTGCGTTGGGGTCGAGGTGAACGGTCTCCGATGCACTCGCCAGGCGCCCGCCCGACAGCCACGCCACCGACATCAACAAAAGGCCTGATTTCTGGAGAAAACGGAGTGCCATTTTACGCCTGTAAAGAGTGTTTACTCGATTTTCGAGACGCACTGATGCTGAATTGCAATAGATCGTCGCCTTAACAGGATTGACACATTTCAACCCTGAGTTCTAGCCTGAGCCCGCGTAACCAAGCTCCGATGTGGGAATCGGACTTTTGCTTGGTTTTTGGGGGGAAATATGCGGAAATTGGGGTGCGCGCACTGGTTGCGCGCTGCGTTGCTTGGATCAGTTGCAGCTTCAGCGATTGTTGGAATGGTGCCGGCTCATGCCGCTGTGACACCCGACGGGGTCACCCCCGCAAGCGTCGTCGATACGACGAATACCCAGCCTTACTGGGTAGGATTGGGCATTCGAAACGAAGCTGGCAACTCCGGCGGATCCTGCACAGGCCTTCTGATCAATCCCCGAACCGTGATCTTCGCGGCGCATTGCGTTGATGGCGTAACGCCTGACGGATACGACGCACCGACGTCTCCGGGCAATCGGGCGCAGGTTGGCTACACGACTGACCCGACCTTGGGGCGTACAAACCTTCGCGAGTTCCTGTTCGGTCTGGACTTTGCCGTACCCGCAGGCGATGCCCGGGTCATGAACGGCTCGTCGGTCATGGTGTGGTGGGATCCACGTTCGCGCTTTGGCTCTGCGCCGAACCCGGCGCGTTCGGGCACCTTCCTGCCGGCCGATGTTGCCATCGCCGGCTTCGATACCCCCAATGAACTTCTGGGCAGGGATGCTGCAAACGGCATGGCCCTTCTATTCTCGCGCGTTACAGGACCTGTACCAATCCAGATCGGCGGTTACGGGCAATCTGGAAACGGTTTTGACGGCACCCGCACTTCCGGCACATCTGAGGAAAGCTTCTTCCGCAGGCTCGTAAACAACTCGCTCGGCTTGCTTGCCGACGAGCGGACGATCGCCCAGGGTGTTTATCCAGGAGCGACTGCAGACATATTGGCACCCCCTGGTCTGGGCTACCAGGACCTCTACTGGGCTGACTTTGACGATCCGCAACGCGCTACGCGACCGTTCTTCAACGGCCCCGGAGCTGATCCCCTCTGCGCGGGAACCAATCCCAACTGCCGCCTGGACCACGACGTGTTGCCGGGGGCAGCAGTCGCCGGTGAAGGCATCACGGCCGCTGGTGACTCTGGTTCGCCACTGGCGACCAACGCCTTCGGACGCAACGTGTCACTGGGCGTCCTGAGCCAAGGCTCAAGGTTCTTCTACGAGTCAATTGGAAATCCGGACGACAACTTCGTTCGGTTCACGGGCTTCTCGAACTTCGGAACAACCGCTGGCTACAACCCGCTGTTTCTGTTCTGGGACCAGATCGTCGTCAACAACCCCTATAAGTATGTTCAGACCACCGCCGGCAATGGTGAATGGACCGATGCGTCACGTTGGGTTCAGGAACTCGATCCTCTTTACATGGTCCTTTCCGGCGGAGCACTTGTGAACGGCCTTCCGGGAACGCCTGCTTTGGGCTCGACGGATGCTGCTCCAAACTTCGGTGCGATCACCGCAAATCCTTCACCCGCAGCTACTTGTGCGTTTTTGGGAACTTGCCCGCCGGTCGGCGGCACAAACGAACCCTTGCCAGGGACTGTGGGCTTGCCGGGCAACGAGGCGCTTCCTGGCAGTGAACCAATGGTTGGCACCCTGAATGTCAATGACGGAGACACTGAAGCGCCTGCGTCCAATCCTCCGGTAGATGCGATGATTGCCGGAACGTCTGCTTCAGCGGCCACGGCCGACGGCGAGGGCACCATCCCGGGCACGCCATCCAGCGAACCCATGACAACGGCTCTTTGGTCTTCCGGAACACTCATCCCGGTAAACACGGGCACTCTGACGGGACCAGGAACGACCAACTTCGTGCCCGACAACACGAATGGCACTGCTGGCCTGCAGAATTCGACCCGCTTCTTCGAAGTCAACCTGCGGAACGCCGGGACGACATTCCTGACCGGCACCACAGTGACCATCGACAGGTTGAATGTAAGGGGAGCGTCATCTGGCCTCAACATTCGTTCGGGAGCGCAACTGAACACCACGATCTCATCCTACGTGGACAACGGAACGCTCACGGTCAACGGCGTGCTGGATACCACCAGCCTGTTCGTTCTCGGCGGAAAGGTCATGGGCGCCGGAACGATCGACGCCGCGCTCGTCAATTCGGGCGGCCGGGTCGCGCCGGGCAACTCGATTGCGACCCTCAACGTCATCGGCTCCTATGTTCAGGGTCCTGCCGGTCTGCTTGAGGTCGAACTGACGAACGGTGCAAGCGACGTGCTTGCCGTCACCGGCAACGCATCGCTGGCCGGCACGGTCAGCTTCCAGCCCTTCGGGCCCAACCCGCTGATCGGTCAGAGCTACAACTTCATCACGACAACCGGCACGGTATCGGGAATCTTCACGTCAGTTCAGGACCTGCTGCCGGGTGGACTGTTCCCGATCGTTTCGTACGGCTCCAACTTTGCGCGCGTGACGGTAGGTGACATCTGCAGCTTCGCCACGGGGCCCGTGGACACGCCCATCTGCCAGGCGCTGAGCAATACTGCCGTGACGACCGATCCGGACATGATCCCGGCCCTCAACAGCCTGCAGGCACTGGCATCCTCGCCTGGCCAGCTGACGGCAGCCATGCAAGCGCTTAACCCGACCCGGGCAAACGCGCAGACCACGGTTGGCTTCACGACAGGCGACCTTCTGAAGAACCAGTTCGGACGTCGCACGCACGACCTGCTCGGCGGCGCGGACGGCCTGGAGACAGCCCGTGTTGACCTGACAAGGTCACAGCTGGCTTCAGCGACGCCCTCGCCCGAGGCACTGGCAGCAGCAGCAACTGCCGCTGTTGCAGCCACGGCTGCAGGACCAGCCAGCATCAACCTCGAAAACGGCTACGGCCTGTTCTTTGCGGGCGATGTGGCCCTGTTCGATATCGACCAGGCTGGCGGCATCGGGACAGACGCAGCAGACGCATCAGCCCTGACGGTTGGCTTTGATCATAGCGACGGCAACGGTCTCGTTACCGGCCTTGCAGTCAGCTACCTTTCGTCAAACGTCAACCAGAACTACGGACTGGGTGGAAGCACAAGCAGTGACGGCCTCGCGCTGTCAGCCTTCGCAAGCTTCAACCAGGGCAGGCTCTACGCTGACCTGTACGCTTCGGGCGCATGGCACAGCTTTGAAACGGAGCGCACGCTGTTGCTCGGCCTTGGAACGTTCGGGCTTGCCTCCGGAGAAACGGATGCGTCGCAGATCCAGATCGGCACCACCCTGGGCTACAACCTGGTGGACGATGGTTTCCTGACCGTCGGCGCCATCGGCGGGCTGTATTTCGTAAGCCTCGATGTTGACGGCTACGCGGAAACCGGCGCGGGTCCGCTCGGCGCGACGATCGGATCCCGCTCGATTGAGTCCCTGAAGAGCCAGATCGGTGGCGAGTTCGCCCTCAATCTTGATCCTTCGAAGAACTCGATCATTCCGTTGCTCCGCGTGGTTTGGAACCACGAGTTCATGGACGATCCGCTGTCTGTCTCGGCGGCATTCGCTGGCGCACCGGCTGTCACGTTCACGGCACCGGGACCGGATCTGGGATCCGACTGGGCAACCATCGGACTCGGCATCTCCAGCCAGGTCAGCGCTGACACCAACTTCTACGTTCGCGTTCAGCAAGACATCGGACGCGACGGTGAGGACAAGCACGAAGTATCGGCTGCCGCACGCTTCGGCTTCTGATAAATCACGGTCCAGAGATGGGGCTGACGGAGCATCCGTCAGCCCCTTTTTTGTGTCTTCGCGGAACCGGTCTCCAGAGGAACCCATTTGACCCAGATCGAGGCCTTCGCCCTCACGCTGCTCATCGAGGCGCCTGTTGCGCTGCTCCTGGGCAGGCTCTTTCGGACATCTCCCTCCGGCTGCGCCCTCAGCGCGATCATCGGCAGTGCGCTGACGCATCCGATCCTGTGGGCGGTCTTCTACGACGTTCAGCCCCTGCTCGGCGCCATGACGACGCCCGTCCTCGAAGCTGCCGTCTTTCTGGCGGAAGCGCCGGTTTACAGGATGCTGGCGACGCGACGCTGGGACGATGCGCTGTTGCTCTCGCTTCTGGTCAACGCCATGTCCTGGGCGGCCGGCGAAATCATGTACGTGATGACGTGAAGCCCTGCCCCAGCGCCATCAGCAGGATCGGCAATTCGATCCAGGCATGGATCGCCGCGGCCACGGCATAGCCCGCCTTGGCATCCGTGTAGCTGACCGCGTAGATGCCGAAGGCTACCGCTGCGATGACGGCCACCAGAAAGGCAAAACTGCGCCAGTCGGGCCACGCGACCAGCGTATGCGCCGGCTCCGCACGACCTTGCGCCTGCTGCAGGCGTGGCAACAGCACGATGACCGCAACGTAGTGCATCGCTTGCGCCACGACGGCCGCTGAAAACAGGTTCAGGTCATAGGACTGCGGCGGCAGGAACGACATCAGGGGAATGTCACCCGCCCCGAAGATCGAACTCGTGTAGAGCCCGGGGGCAGAGATCAGCTGCCCGATCATCTGATGGAAGACACCGGTCGCCACCAGTCCCGGCAACACGACAAAGGGTACGAAGAGAACCGCCATCCACTTCAGGCGCTCCTCACCACGCGTGGCTTCGGCGACAAAGCCGACCGGTGTCAGGTTATGCAACCACGCCCAGATCAGGAACGTCTCGAGCGGAAAATAGGTAGCGCCAATCGTGAAGACGATCCCGATCAGGGCACCCAGCCACTTGTGCTGCCGCATGTGATAGGCGGCGATGAGTGCGAGGGCAGCCCCAAGCCCCAGCTCCATCGGCACGAAAATGCTGGACGGGATCCAGTGCATTCCGTTCCCCACGCGCCCCAGCGCAATCAGGCCGAGCAGGACGCCCAGCATCGCCAGCAGCGACCGCGACGTCCGTGAACTGAAGCGCTCGTCGCAATAGCGCAACTCATAGATCACGTGCGGCAAGCCGAAGGCGCTGATCATCAGGACAAACGTCACGATGGGGGCCACGGAGACGCCGACGATCGTGATCAGCGCCGCAGCCACCGCCACCACACCCACGTGTCGAAAGCGGGCAGGATGCAGGGACGCAGCCGGTGAGGCCGCATGGCCCGGAGAGACAGAATGAAGAATATCCATGGTCGACAGCATTGGCGCGATGGCGGGGTCGCGTCAACGTGCTGCCGGATACTGCAGCGTGCACGCCAGAATTCGAGCACGGAAAAGTTGAAAGACTCACTCAGCAGCAGAACCCACCAGCCACCTGCCACCCCTGAGGCTTAGACAGCCTATGAGGAAACGTGATCATCTGATTGAAACAAAAGGATTATGGCCCTCTATCCTCATACCGAGCCACATAACGGGGACGCCATAAACCGCCTAGTCGACATTCGTAAACAGATCAACGCGGCTGTGTACAACATCAACAACTCGCAACGAGTCGTTCAATTTTTCTCTTCCGGCACTATTCCGATCCGGATCGGCTGATACAGTTACTTACGAGAAGTGATTCTCTTCGCGCCTAGAGACGGGATGCCCCCCTACCCAAGCGTTCCCGTCAAACCCATCGCCTAGGCGTTGAATGCGGCAGGTGCTCGCCCCCAACGGCACCTGCCGCTCCCCTTCTCTCAGCTCAGCAAAATTTCATCACTGCGCCGCTTACAGCATCACTTCGATGAGATGCGGCCCCGGTTCGGCGAGCGCCCGCTTGAATTCCCTCACGAGTGTCTCGTTGTCTTCCGCGCGCACGGCGTTCACGCCCATCGATCGCCCCATCGCGGTGAAGTCCATCAGCGGTCGCTCCAGCGACAGCAGGGAACGCGAACGCTCGCTCTGTGCCGTCGCCCCCACGCGATCCAGTTCCATGTTGAGGATCGCATAGGACTTGTTGTTCAGCAGCAGCGTGATGACATGCAGGTTCTCGCGCGCCTGCGTCCAGAGCCCCTGGATCGTATACATCGCACTGCCATCAGATTGCAGGTTGATCACCGGCCGTCCGAGACAGGCAACAGCTGCGCCCGTCGCCAGCGGAATGCCCTGCCCGATCGCGCCACCCGTCAGCATCAGCCAGTCATGCGGCGCGGCAGCCTGCGTCGCCATGTAGGGCCACAGGCCACTGGTATTTCCTTCGTCCGAGACGATCGCACCCTCCGGCATCAGCGACGCGAGCAGCGACCCGATGCTCTCGACGGACACCTTGCCCGGCCCCGGCGGTGGGGCGATGGGGCCATCCACGAGCGTTGGCGCCTTGGGCGCACCAACCTCTTCAGCAAGCGCCGCCAGCACATCCGACAGGTCGTTCTCCGGCAGCCACGGCGAATGAACCTTGCACTCCGGCGGCAGGAACGTCGAAGGCTTGTTGGGATAGGCGAAGAATGCCACCGGTGCGTTGGTGCCAATCACGATGCACTGCCGGAACTGCGACAGCATCGGTGCCGCCATCTCACCCAGATAGGGGACACGATCCGTCCGGGGACGCCCACGCCCACGCGAGATGCGCGACATGAACGTGTCCGTGAACAGCTTCGCGCCCGTCTTCTCCGCAATCGCCGCCGCGATCCGCAACGGCTTCTCGAGACCCGCATGGCCACCAATGAGAAGCAGCGTCGGTTCGCCCGAGCGCAGGGCCGCTGCCGCCTCGCGGATCAGCTTCTGGTCCACGGGCTTGCCCCCGCGATCAGCCTTCGCGGGCTTGGGCGCCACCGCCGGCATGTCCGACCACGCAATGTCGGCAGGAACGATGAGTGTGCTCATGCCCCCATTGGGCCGCATCGCGATGTCCACGGCCTGCCGCGTCTTGGCAAGCGCATCCTCGGCCGAGACGGGATCACCGATCCAGTCCGACACGGGCCTGGCGACCGAGTGGATATCGCTCTGCAGCGGCGCGTCATACTGGCGGTGATAGGTCGCGTGATCGCCCACGAGGTTGATCATGCGCGAGTGCGCGCGCTTGGCATTGTGCAGGTTCGCAAAGCCGTTGCCGACACCAGGCCCCAGGTGAAGCAGCGTCGCCGCCGGCTTGCCCGCCATGCGCGCATAGCCATCGGCCGCTCCGGTGCAGACACCCTCGAACAGGCCGAGGATCGGCCGCATGCCGCCCACGCGGTCAAAGCTCGCCACAAGATGCATCTCGGACGTACCCGGATTCCCGAAACAGGCATCCACACCCTGCTCGACAAGTTCACGCAAGATCGCTTCGCTGACGTTCATGTTCCTCAACCCTGATTGTGGTTTTGCTTCTGGTTTGGATGGACGATATCGGACTGGCCGCCCTGCGCCAATCGCTTATCCCTTGGCGATGGCCTCGGCCGCCCGCCGCGCCGTGATCACGCTCGACAGCAGGAACGTGCCCTCCAGCCCCCTCATGCCGTGGCTTCCGCCTCCTCCAAAACCGGCCGACTCTCCGATGGCAAATAGCCCGGGTATCGGCTGATCCTTTTCGTTGAGGGCCCGGCTGCGCAGGTCGGTCACGATCCCGCCCAGCGACTTGCGCGTGACCACCCGCTCGCAAATTGCGATGAGCGGCCCGCCTTTCGGATCGAGGATCCGCTGCGGTTTCACGAGCCGCATGCGATCCGCCCGATAGCCACGCAGCGTCTCGATCATGCGTCGCTGCTCGTCCGCCGCCGGATTGCCTGCCGTCGCATCAAAGCGCTGGAGCTCGGCCTCAAAGGCTCCTGCCTCGATCTTCGAGTCAGGCCTCAAGGCCTTCATCTTCCCGACCAGTTCCCCCACGGTGGAGGCCACCACGACATCCGGACAGTTCTGCGTCAGGTCATTCACGAGCCACTTGTTGCCCATCACCATGTCCAGCACGAACCGGAAGAAGCGCCGGTCCCGCAGCGCCGGGTTCCAGTCTGCACCCGACGCCGCCAGCTCCGTCATCGCGATCCGCCTGTTCAGCACCTGCCAGGTGAAGCCCGCAGGCGCCGTGGCGACACGCTGCACGAGATCGAACGTATCAAAGCCGGAAACAAGCGGCGGCATCAGCCGTCGCCCGTGCGCATCGCACCACAGCGCCGACTTGGGCGGGATGAGGCTGACGCCATGATCGGTCCATTGCCCGCGCGGATGACGGATGCCCGCCGCATAGTTCCACATGCGCCCGACATTCCTGACCTGCGCGCCCGCCTTGCCGGCCGCATCGACGGCAAGACCGTCGGCAGAAGGGTGCGTGCCCAGCAGGATCTCGCGCGGCAGCGTCACGCCATCAACGGCGCTCCAGTGCTTGCGCACCTGGTCGATGGACCCGCCAATACCGCCGGCCGCAACAACGACCGCGTCCGCTGATCCGCGAAACTCTTCCCCTTCGTCAGTCATGCCACTGCAGCTGACGATGCGGCCCGCATGCCAGTCAAAGCGCGTGACCTTGTGACCGCAGCGAATGCTGAGGCGGCTGGCATTCACATGGCCGCGCAGCGCCTTGATCAGTGTCGTGATGAGATGATGGCTCGTGCCCCAGGTCAGGTGGAAGCGCGGGACGGCATTGCCCGGCAGCTTGTATCCACGCTCCACCCACATCACAACGGGCAGCCAGCGAATGCCGAACCGCTTCAGGAAATCGTGCCCGTCTGGCGTCGAGCGTTCGACGAGGTGCTTCGCCCAGAGTTGCGGCCAGATCGTGCCCTTGTCGAATTCGGCAAAGCTCTTCCAGTCCGCCAGCGCCTTCTCCGGACTGTCGGCGATCTTCATCCTTCGCTGCTCGGGACTGTCGACAAAGAACATGCCGCCAAAGGCCTCGAGCGCAGACCCGCCCAGCCGTGCCACGCCCTCGCGCTCATAGATCGTCACCGACTTTCCCATGTCGAGCAGCTGCAGCGCGCACGTGACGCCCGCAATGCCACCCCCGACGATCGCCACATCGCTCTGGTAGGATTTCGCCATGACCTGCCCATGCCGTGTTGAGTCTGGCGAGCGCGACACATGACGCACTCGTGGTCGCGAATCCTATCAACGAGCCGTTGTCACTCTCAATGGATCTTTTCGGCTCGGTGCACTGCCGCACATTCCAGTGCGACGGGAACCGCAATGCGCAGCACGCTGAACCTGTCCGCGCGATGCGACAGCAGCCTACCGCCGCCAGCCCGCAGCAAGCAGGCCGATGCCATAGGTGGCCAGGCCTGCGAGCCCCAGCAGCACCATGTAGGCTTCGGCGCGCAGCATCATGCTCGCCGGCAGCATCGCATCGAAACCCGGCGCGACATACAGCACGACGATACCCGCATAGACGGCCGCCAGCGTCATCCGCCCGGCCTGCGCCGGCAATCCACCACTGAAATCGAAATAGCTTCGCTGCCAGCCATAGCCGCCCAGCACCAGCAGGTTGACCCAGGTCCCCAGCGCCGTCGCGAGCGCCAGTCCCTCGACACCCATGCCGATGACCATCACGAACAGCGCCTTCAACGCCAGGTTCACGCCGATCGACACACCAGTCGCCACGACCGGCGTTCGCGTATCCCCGCGCGCATGGAACAGCGGCGTGACGGTGCGAAGCATAACGAACGCCGGCAGCCCCACTGCATAGGCCAGCAGCACGGCCGCCGCCGCATGAGCCGCATCGATATCGAAGGCCCCGCGCGCGAAAAGCCCCGTCATGATCACGTCCGGAATGACCAGGAAGGCCGCGGTGCAAGGGAGCGTCAGCAGCAGGCCCACCTCGGTCGCGCGATTGAACGCACGGTGCGTCGCGGGCGCATCGCCCTTGCTCACGGACCGGGACACTTGCGGCAGCAGGACCGTTCCCAGCGCAATGGCGATCACGCCCATGGGCAACTGGTTGATGCGGTCGGCGTAATACAACGACGTATAGGACCCCGCGCTCAGGAAGCTGGCGAAGATCGTGTCCGCGAACATTGCAAGCTGCACGCCCGCCGCCCCGAATGTTGCGGGAATGAACCGCGCAAAGAACGTCTTCACGTCCTCGGTCAGGCGCGGCATCGCGGGCAGGATCGAAGCCCCGGCGCGCCGTGCCGCAAACAGGAGCAACAGCAACTCCGCCACGCCACCGCCCAATACGCCCCACGCCGCCGCGTGCGCCGCGGTCGGGAAGAAGACAACACTCAGCAGCGCAAGTCCCATGCAGATGTTCAACAGCACCGGCGCCGCGGCCGCCGCCCAGAAACTGTTGCGCGCATTGAGGACGCCACCCAGATGCGTCACGACCGTCACGCACAGCAGGTAGCCGAAGGTGATGCGTGTCAGGGCACTCGCGAGCTCGACCTGCGCCGGGTCGTCAGCAAACCCCGGCGCCAGCGCAAGGACGATCCAGGGCATGGCCACGAACGCAACCGCCAGCAGCACCAGCTGGATGGCAAGCTGCCACCCGAGCATCACGCGCGAAAACGACTCCGCCCGTGCGGCATCCGAACCCTGCAGCCCGGAATACATCGGAACGAACGCGGCGTTGTAAGCGCCTTCGGCAAAGATCGTCCTGAAGTGGTTCGGCAGGCGGAAGGCAACGAAGAACGCATCCGAGAGCGCACCCGGCGCAAGCACCGACGCCATGATCAGGTCGCGGATGAAACCCGTCACCCGGCTGATCAGTGTAAATCCGCTCGTCGATAGCAGTGCGCGATACATGGTCCTGGGCGAATCCCGTTTTGAGGGCCGCACAATGGCATGAATCGGACGGCCACGCCCTAAACCGCAGATTGACGCCGCCCGGTCAGGCCGCGCGGCGCCGATTGGGCAAGAGGCGCCCATAGGTCAGGCAGCGCCACAGCCACTCCATCGGCCCCATGCTGAACGCCGAAAGCCACCGTGGAGACCAGGCCAGCTGCAACACCCAGATCAGGACCACGATCACGGCAATCTCCGGGCGGTCGAGTTGTCCAAAGAGCCCGAGGCCACGTCCTCCGAAGAAAATGGCCGTCATGATCAGCGACTGCGTCAGGTAGTTCGTGAATGCCATGCGTCCCGTAGCGGCCAGTGGCCAGAGCATCTGGCTTCCGAGCGCCCGATGCAGCAGCATGAGCGCCGAGGCATAGCCCAGCGTCACAAATAGGGTACCGAACGCGGAGGCGGTTCGACCCAGGCCCATGAACTCGGCCAGCTGAAAATTGCCAGCGAGGGAAGCAACAGCCTGCTGGTTCGTGAGGGCAAGTATGGCGCTGCCCAGCAAGACCAGGATGGCGTGCACCCAGGCAGGCGCTTCGCCACGCAGGTAGCCAACCTTGAAAAGGGCAAGCCCGATCATCATGAGGCCATAGGTCTTCGGGTAAAGGAGCAGCCAGAGCATATCGAGCCAGTTGGTGAAATTGGCGCTCAGGCTGTCATCAAAGCTTCCTCCGAATGCAGCGATCGCGGCCTGCATTTCGACTGGCGAAAGGTTCCAGCCCATGTCGGTTCTGACCTTCTCGAGCTCTGCCGGAGGCAGGAAGTTCATCGCTGCGAGCGAGATCTCGAAGACCGCTCCCGCCAGATAAAGCAGCACGCCTGCACCCAACAGCGCACGCGCGGACCAGGACCGGCAGAACGAGACGACGAACCCTGCGACCGCATACGCGAGGAGAATGTCCCCGTACCAGATGAAGGCGCCATGGACGATCCCGATCATCGCCAGCCAGAAGAGGCGCCAGCGAAGGAGTGTCGAACGTTCCGGGTCCCCCCTTTCGCCGCCAACGAGAAAAAGGGATACGCCAAACAGCATGGAGAACAGCGTGATGAACTTCTGCTCGAAGAAGACATGCACGACACGCCAGACCTCGGCCGACCACCCTTCAAGCGGAAAGGGGGTGTTCACCGGATTGATGTAGGCCTCGGGCGGAAAGGCAAAGGACGTCGCATTCACGGCGAGTATACCCAGCACACCCAGCCCCCTCAGGATGTCGAGCGTATCGATCCGGTCGTCATCGCGCGTTGGCCCATATCCAGACATGACAAGTCCCCCCCGATGAGGATCATGTCACAGGCAGCCTGCAGTGCAAGCAGCCAACGAAGATGTGAAGCCGTCCCCGTGATTGAATCCCGGGCCGCCTTTACCCGCCCCAGGGGCAATCAAGGATCTTGCTCTGGAAGATCGGGCCGATCAGCAGGCGCCCCCTGGCTGCAGCTGCGACGCTTGCGCCCGAAATCTCCTGGCCTTTGTTGTAATAGATGGTCTCCGGCACGAACCCGCCCTTGCCATCCGCCCGCAACAGCATCACATGGCTCGGCGACAGCTTTGACCCGTCCCGGAAGTGCGCCAAAAGTTCAAAGATCTTCGTATGCACGCCCAGCAGCAGGTCTCCATTGGCGAGCACGTCGATATTGTCGGCAAATCCAGGGACATCAACGACGGTCCGATGCGCGAGCATGCCGGTGGCGGGATCTCGATCATAGACATGCACGGCCCGTTCGGAGGCTGCCGCCACATAAAGCGTGCGGCCATCGGCACTGATGTTGATCCCGTTGGACCCACCCAGGCCTTCAATGGATGTGGTGAAGCCTTTGCCATCGAAATACTGGACGGTCGTGAGGCGCAGGCGCCCGAAATCCTCCACCGTGCGCATCCATCCCGTCGGGTTGGCATGGTCATTGGTCACGTAGAAGCTGTCAGTGCCCGTTCCCACGATATCATTCGGGGACACCATGGAAGCTCCCGTCACGGTCCGTCGATGCACCAGCGCGGCGCCGTTCACATCGAAGATTTCGACCGTATGCCGACCCCCTGCATGATTGATCACGAACAGGACCTTGCGTCCGTCGGGCTCACGATGAAGGCTGATGCCATGCGGCTGGAAACCCTGTGGCAGCGCATCCCGCGTCGCATCGACCGGCAACTGGTCTGTGGCGCCCGGCGCATAGGTCCAGATCGCCCCCCTCACGCCGGGCTGCTTCATGTTCGTCCAGCGGTCATAACCCGAAAGGAAAGCCGTACCGGTCTCGCTGTCGATGGCCAGGTCCTCGACGCCGGCAATGCCGCCGCCTGTCACCTGGCTGCACTGCCCGACGGACTTCTCGGGGATATCGAGGAACACCCCTGCCGCCACGAGGAAGAAATAGCCCCACACGCCAATGGCCACCAGAAGCAGCAGGAATATCCACATGATGACGCGAAACATGGCAGGGCTCCTCGGGTTCGGCATACCACTCTAGCCTAAACGCTCACCCTGAAAGGTGGTCGAATTGGCACGGCCGCCATGCTATCCGGTACCCCGAAACACACAACCGGGAATCAGCCGCCGGCGCACCCGCTCGCGGCAAAGGGGAACCGCATGCCATCTCTGCTGAGTCCGGCCGAAACCGCAGGCCTTTCGGGCGCCACGCTGGACAGCCGAATCCGCCGCGCATCAGGCCACGTGAGCGATCTCACCTTCGCGACCATATCGAAGCGCCTGCGGGACGACGCCCTCGCAAACGAACTCACCTACGAGCGCGACGGCAAGATGGAACCGATCCCCGTCATGCTGCGCCCCCTGCTCGCGATGAGCGAACAGCTCGGCTATGTCCAGTATGTCTGCCAGCGCCTGACGGAGGCCCTGAAGCGGCTCCCGTCCCTCTATCTCAACAATGAGAAGATCCGGCGCATCATTGCCATCACCGAGATTGAGGAAGCCTGGCTGAAGGAAATGTGGACACCGGCCCACGACCGCAACAATGCGGTCTATGGCAGGCTGGACGCCGTGTGCGACTTCACCGCGGGCGGCTGGCAGGACACGCTGCACTTCATGGAGGCAAACCTCTCCGGCGTCGGTGGCATCAGCTACTCGCCCCTGACCGAGCGTCTCGTCATGCGCGACGTGGTACCAACCCTCCTCGCCCACGATCCCGCCCTGAACATAGAGTTGCCGCGCGACCAGCGCGACCTTTTCATCCAGGTCCTGATCGACCATGCCCGCAGCCTCGGTCGCAACGAGTGCCGCCTCTGCTTCGTCGAGCCCAAATACGCCGAAGACGGCATCAACGAGCAGGCCGTTCTCGCCGAGCACTATTCCAAGCGCCTCGGTATCAAGATCATGCACGCCGATCCGTCCGAACTGCGCATGAAGGACGGCGAGGTCTGGTACGAAGACAGCCCCGTGGACGTCGTCTACCGCGACTACGAAACCCGGGACCTGATCGCCGCCGAGGAAGAACTCGGCAAGAAGCTGGATGGCATGCGCGCCCTGTTCAAGGGCA
>JBILMZ010000172.1:0-7552 GCA_044375275.1 Micropepsaceae bacterium
CAGGACAACATGTCCCTCTCGGCCGAAGTGGGAACGATCCGGGGCCTGCACTTCCAGAAGCCCCCCCACGCGCAGGCCAAGCTCGTCATGGTCCTGAAAGGCGCCATCCTCGACGTCGCCGTCGATATCCGCCGCGCGTCGGCGACCTTCGGCCAGCACGTCGCCGTCGAGCTCAGCGCCGCCGCAGGCAATCAGTTGTTGATCCCCCGCGGCTTCGCCCACGGATTCTGCACGCTCGAACCTGGCACGCAGGTCATGTACAAGGTGGATGACTTCTACGCGCCGGAGTCCGACGCGGGCATCTTCTGGGCCGACCCGGACCTGGCCATCAACTGGCCGGTAAGGGTTGATCAGGCACATCTCTCACCCAAGGACCTCGGGCTTCCGCGATTGAAAGACATCGAAAGCCCCTTCTAGCGTCAGGACAAGAACAAGCGTGAACTGGTTCCAGCGCCCCGGCCAGCCTCCCAAGGATCCCATGGACCCCAAGGGCAACATGCCGGCCGATCCGCGCTCGCACCGGGGCGACACTGACGCCATCGCCACTGCAGTCGCCCAGTTCCTGCTGAAGACCGGCCTCTTCGACCGCGAGGCCTACGTTGCCCGCTATCCGGACGTCGCAAAGTCCGGCCTCGACCCGCTGCACCACTACATGCGCTATGGCATCCAGGCCGGTTTCAACTGCACCAGCCTCGGCACGATCGCCCGTCTCTGGCGCGAGGTGCTGCTGGAAAAGCCCGCGACACCTTCCACGCCCGCCCTCGACAACCCCGGCCGTTACAAGGCCGCCGTCTACGTCTCCAGCCTCGGCAACTTCTTCATGACCGAGATCGCCGACGTGATCATGTGCGGCCTCAGGGAAGCCGGCGTCGAAGCCCGCCGCCTGAGCGAGAAGGACACCCCGCTGGCCGGCACGACGCACCACATCGTGGTCGCCCCGCACGAATTCTTCGTCCTCGGCGACGGCCGCAAATGGGCCACCGACGATTTCGTCTCCCGCGCCGTCCTGTTCTCGACCGAACAGATCCAGACACAATGGTTCGCCCGCTCGCTCGTCTACCTGCTGCGCGCGAAAGCCGTGGCCGACATGAACCAGCAGACCGCCGCGATCCTCCGAAGGGGTGGGGTGAAGGCGATCTGCGTTCAGCCCGGCCATGCCATCACCTTCGCCCCATTCGCAGCCCCCGTTGCATTGCCGACGTCACGCGCCCTCGACAGCCTGTCCCCGGAGGTCCGCACCTTCGACGTGACGCAGTCCGCCTTCGCAGCGCGACCCATCGATCTCCTCTTCCTGGGATCCACATCGCCCAAGCGCGAGAAGCACCTCGCTGCCTTCGCCCCGAAACTCGCAAAGCTGAACACGTTCATCTACGCGACCCGCATGACCCGCCCGCTGACAGGCGAGGCGAGCCCGACCGCATCTCCGGAAGTGACCGCCGCATTGCTGCAGCGCTCGAAAATCCTCCTGAACATCCACCGCGACGAGTACACCTACTTCGAATGGTGGCGCCTCATGCAGGCCTTCTGGAACCGCACGCTCGTCGTCACCGAACCCTGTTTTCCGCACCCGCTTTACAAGCCCGGCATCCACTATCTCGAGGAAGCCCCGCGCCACTTGCCGCATCTGGTCGAGTGGCTCGTGCGCACGCCGGAAGGCCAGGCCAAGGCCGAAGAGATCCGCGCCCGCGCGCACGCCGACTTCACCACGCTGTCGACCGCCCGCAGCGCCGCCCTGGAACTTCTTGGAGCAGGAGGGACAGCATGAACCTCTTCTCGCGCCCCCTGAACATCGTCAGCGAAAGCGAACCGGCGGGCCCGCCCGAAGTCTCCGTCATTGTGACGCTCTACAACTATGGCCGCTTCATCGAGGATTGCCTCGACTCCATCGCAGCCCAGACGCAAGGCAACATGGAGCTTGTGGTCGTCGATGACTTCTCGACGGACGACAGCCTCATGCGCGTGCTCAAGTGGCTCGAGACCAACGCCCGCAAGTTTACTGGCTTTCGCGTCGTCGCCCATCTCGAGAACATGGGGCTCTCCTACGCGCGCAACACGGCCTTCGGTCTCGCGCGCGCGGACCGCGTCTTCGTGATGGACGCCGACAATATGATCTATCCGCGCGCCATCGAGCGCTGCATGCAGGCCATGGACGCATCAGGCACGGCCGGCGCCTACACGCAGCTCGAAATCTTCGGTGACCGGACCGGCGTGGGCGAGGCCGACTTCTGGGACAAGGAACGCTTCAAGCCCCGCAACTACGTCGACGCGATGGCCCTGGTCTCAAAATCAGCTTGGGAAAAAGTCGGCGGCTACAGCCAGCTCGGCGCAAATGGCTGGGAAGACTACGATTTCTGGTGCAAGTTCGTGGAGCTCGGGCTCGAATGCACATTTGTGCCCGAAATGCTCTGCCGCTATCGTGTGCACGGCACATCGATGCTGCACACCGAAACCAATCCCAATGCGGGTCTCCTCATCCTCGAGATGGCGATCCGCCACCCGTGGCTGGAACACTCCTGACATGAAGCCCATGCTGTACTCCGACATCAAGTCCCTGCAGTTCCTGCACCGGGGCAAGGTGAGGGACCTTTACGCGATCGACGATGAGCGCCTGCTCGTCGTGCAGACCGACCGCCTGTCCGCCTTCGACGTCATCCTTCCAGATCCCATTCCGCTCAAGGGCCAGGTGCTGACGTCGTTGTCGAATTTCTGGTTCCAGCGCCTGGGCCACATCGTGCCCAACCATCTGACAGGCATCGACCCCGCCAGCGTCGTGTCACCCGCCGAGCGCGACCAGGTCGAAGGCCGCGCCATGGTCGTGCGCCGCCTGAAGCCCCTCATGATTGAAGCCGTCGTGCGCGGCTACGTCGTGGGCTCCGGCTGGAAGGAATACCAGGCGTCGGGCACGATCTGCGGCATCCGTCTGCCGACAGGCCTTCAGCAGGCGAGCGTCTTGCCCGAACCCATCTTCACGCCGGCCACCAAGGCACCCGCCGGCGAGCACGACGAAAACATTCCCTTCGAGGAAGCCGTGCAGGTCATCGGCAAGCACTACGCCGAACAGGTGCGCGCGATATCGCTGCGCCTCTATCGAGAGGCAGCAGAATACGCTGCGACCAAGGGCATCATCATCGCCGACACGAAGTTCGAGTTCGGCACCGACGAGCGCGGCGAAGTCGTGCTGATCGATGAGGTCCTGACACCGGACTCCTCGCGCTTCTGGCCTGCATCATCCTATCGCGCCGGCATCAGCCCGCCCTCCTTCGACAAGCAATTCGTGCGCGACTGGCTGGAAACGCAGCCCTGGAACAAGAAAGCGCCCGCGCCGCGCTTGCCGGACGATGTGCTGCAGAAGACATCCGAGAAATACCGCGAAGCCCTGCGCCTGCTCACGGCCTGACGCCTCAGGCGGGCACGACGCGACCGGTGGCAAAATCGAGCCGGAACGGGGACCATTCCCCGTCCGGCGCATCCCATTGCCCCTGACCCTGAATGACACCGTCGGTCACATCCGAAATGAGCACGCCGTCGGCTGCGAGCCCGCGCTGGTGCCATAGCACGGTTCCATCCTCCGACAGGCGCAAGACTCCTTCGTCGGAAGCCGCGAGGCAATACGCGTCAGTGCTGACCAGCGAGCCGAAGTAGCCGGCAAAGTCATGCACGCGAGGGTGCAGGTCCTTCAAGCCGACGACATAAAGCGCGCTGCCGAGGCCGATGACGGCCATGTCCTTCCAGATCACGGCCTCGCGAAACGGACAAGCCTGCGGGCCATCGGGATGGATTTCAATGCAGATCCGCCTGTCGCCGTCACTGAGGAGCACGAATGTCTCGGCCGGGCCCGTTCCACGCCCCGCAATGACACGCAGCGCCGTTTCAAAGCTGGCTTCCGGCAGCGAAGAGAATTTGATGCTGGTCACGCGAGGGCCCCCGGAGTGTGGGCCGATAGATGGCGCTTCACGCGGGCAAGATCAAGCAATCACAAGATCAAGCAAACAAAGGACGGGTCGGGGTGCCGCGCTGACGCCCCGACCCGGATGCTTCACGGAAATGCGATCGTCATGGTGCCCACGACGCCGCCTTCGCAGAGATCCGTGCCACCAAAGCACTCTGCATCGTCAAGATCCGTATCGATGTAGCGCACATCGAACGTGACATTCGAGACCTTTGCCGACAGGCCAATGTCGTAGAACGTGTAGTCACGTGTTCCGAAATTGACGTTGTCGTCGATCCACTGGTAGCCGAGGCGCCCGCTGGCTGACACGCCGCCGTCAAAGAACAGGAATGTGTCCGCGAGCGGCACCGACAGGCTGCCCGCGAGTGCCGCACTTTCGCCGGACTCGAGGAAATAGTCCGGGCTCCAGGCGAATTCGACCGAGCCGGTGGCGCCGCCGAAATCATGGCCGATGGCGGCAATGAACTCGACGTAGTCGTTCTCATTGGCGCCGGACGGATAGTCCGCCAGCGGATAGGCGTAATACACGACCTTCACCGTGCCGGTCGTCTTCTCATCGATGGGAAATGTGTAGCCGCCGTAAAGGTCCACTTCGAGATAGGTTTCGGCCGCATCGTTGAAGTCGACATTCGACGCCCACACGCCAGCGAAGAAGCCGTTGTCGCCAACATAGTCGATGCCGCCGAACACGGCCGGCTCGTTTTGCGTCTGACTTTGCCCGCGAAAGCGATAGTCTGAGGTGACACCGATATTTGCAGTGAACGGTCCCCAGGAAGATTCACTCTCGGCCTGGGCCGTTGCCCCAAGGCTTGCTGTTGCACCAAGCACAAGCCCGGCCAACCCCATCATTCTTGACTTCATTGTACTGTCCTTTCCACGACTTGGGAGACAAGGGTGGAGTGGCACCGCCCCAAATCGGTGCCACCCCGGAGGAACTCAGTGCACGCGTTCCCCGTGTTGCGTCAGATCGAGGCCTTCCATTTCTTCTTCCGGCGAGACGCGCAGGCCCAGCGTGGCACCGACGAACATCAGGATGATGAACGTGACGACCGCGCAGTAGAGGCCTGCATATCCAAGGCCGAGAAGCTGCAGGTAGATCTGGTCCGGGTTGCCATCGATCAGGCCCTTTCCAAGGCTGTTGATGCTCGATGTCGCGAAGACACCGGTGAGCACGGCGCCGACCGCGCCACCAATCCCGTGAATGCCAAAGGCATCCAGCGAGTCGTCATAACCAAACAGCTTCTTCAGCCAGACGGCGCCGATGTAGCAGACGACGCCCGCGATGAGGCCGATCATCAGCGCGCCATCAGCGGCCACGAAGCCGGCGGCAGGTGTGATGGCGACAAGGCCCGCCACGGCTCCGGACAGAAGGCCGAGCACGCTCGGCTTCTTCGCGAAGGCCCACTCGACGAACATCCAGGAGACCGTGGCGGCAGCCGCGGCGATCTGCGTGTTCATCATGGCAATGCCCGCGAGGTCATTGGCGGCAACGGCGGAACCGGCGTTGAAGCCGAACCAGCCCACCCACAGCAGCGATGCCCCCATGAGCGCGTAGAGCAGGTTGTGCGGCGACATTTCTTCAGAGCCGTAGCCCGTGCGGTGTCCCAGGACCAGTGTGCAGACGAGGCCTGCAATACCGGCGTTGAAGTGAACGACGGTACCGCCCGCAAAGTCGAGCACGCCCATCGAACCCAGGAAGCCGCCACCCCAGACCCAGTGCGCGACCGGCGCGTAGACGAGAAGCAGCCAGAGCGTCATGAAGGCCAGCAGCGCCGAGAACTTCATGCGGTCGGCAAACGCGCCGCAGATGAGGGCCGGGGTGATGATGGCAAAGGTCATCTGGAACGTCATGAAGACGGACTCAGGAATGGTGGGCGCCAGCGAATGGGCAACGCCCGGCGTCAGCCCGTGCAGGAAGAGACGGTCGAGCCCGCCGACAAAGGCGTGATTGGCGCCGCCATTCGTGAAGCTGAGCGAGTAGCCGATGATGGCCCAGAGCACGGTGATCACCGCCGTGATCGCAAAGCTCTGCGCGGCAGTCGCAAGGATGTTCTTCTTGCGCACCATGCCGGCATAGAAGAGGGCGAGGCCCGGAATGGTCATGAGCAGCACCAGCGCCGTGGACATGAGCATCCAGGACGTGTCGCCACTGTTGAGTTGAAGTTTGACCGCGTGCGTCGGCAGCACGGGCTCGGGCACGGTGGCCTGCGCATAAGCCGCTGCGGGCAGCAGCAGCGATGACAGGATGAAGGCCATTAGTCGTTTCATGTCAGTTACCTCTCCAGTGGCAGTTTCCGGGAAATTCTCAACTCCAGTTGCGCGCGGCCTGATAGGTTTGCATCCGCTTGGGCGTGCGCGCGGCTTCGATCGGGCGGCTGGTATTCATCTTGCGAACAAGCAGGCGGTCGGCGAGCGACAGGTCGACGAGGCGCCCGGGCTTGTCGCCCGCTTTCACGCCGCGTTTGGCTGAAGCGCGCGCCTGGTGAGGCGTGGATCGATAGGGCGCGCGCGAGGCCCGCACATTGGCCTTGCCTGCATGATAGGCCGCGCCGGCGGTAACAAGGCTCAGCGTCGTGATGAAGGCAGTCTGCTGGCCTTCAGGGGGCTGGTTGGCCATGATGATCGAAAGCGCAGCCTTTGCAGGCGCTGCAAGGAAATCGCCATATTGAACCGTGGCGATGATGGCGAGGACCGTGATCGCAAAGGCAAAGCGCGCGAAATAAAGGACGAGGCCCGTGCTGCTTCTGAAGAGCTCGAGTGCCGCCAGGCACGCGAAAACGGAGAAAATCAGCGTGTTGGCATGCGCTGCCGAAAGCAGCTCGAACACGGCAACCGGTGTTTGAATGAGTGGATCCAGCAAGCCAATTGTGGCTTGTGCAGGTACGGTTGCCATCATGTCCCCCTAACAAAATGCAAAAGTTGTTTTGCAGACGCTAACGCGGGTAATTGGGTTTGAATGCCCAAATATTGGACAGGCCGCTGCACGCATTGGATCAGATTGGGCGCACGTGGCGGGGGTGGCACCGCGTGCCGCAAGCGCAGGCACAAACATGCTCAGGAACTGCCCGCATTGCCTTCTCGCTGCGCAGGCAGGAGCAGGTGAGGCGATCCGGATGGGATGGAAGGGGCAACTGTCACCCCTTCAGGGAGAGCCCGATCCTGTCACCGTGACCGAATTTTTTGCGCTATGCGGCAATTTGTAGTAGGTGAAGTTGAAGTGGAGCAATCAGCATATGTGCTTTTCCGCAACGGCAAGCCTCGTCACCGCAGGCATGGTTGGCGCCATTGGCGTCGTTGCCGTGCGCAGCACACGCACGCCGGCCGAGTTGCCACTCGCTTGCATACCCTTGCTGTTCGCAGCCCAGCAGGCGGCAGAGGGTGGTCTATGGCTTGCGCTCGAACACGGCGATGCGGGGGCCTGGCCCTGGCTGTTTACGCAGGTCTTTCTGGCCTTTGCCCTCGTGATCTGGCCGGTTTATGCGCCCGTCGCCGCCTGGTTGGTCGAGCCAGACCGCAAGCGCCGGCAGATCATGCAGGCAAGCTTTCTCGTGGGCGTGGCGGTCGCATCCTTCTTCCTGGTGCAGCTGATGACACTGCGCAACG
>JBILMZ010000181.1:0-7142 GCA_044375275.1 Micropepsaceae bacterium
ACGAAGGCTACATCAGCGGCAGCCACATCCTGTACCGCACGGACGTGGAGTCACCCGAACTTGCCGGCCTGGTCTATCTGAGCGCGGCGGTCCTGGGCCTCATCGTGTCCTCGCACAGGGCCATTGCCGTGCTGGGGGCCATCATCTGCATCGGCGCCCTCGTCACCTATGTATTCATGCAGGAGGTGTTCGTTTCGGTCTGGTGCTTCTTCGCCGCCGCCTCCAGCTTTGTGATTCTGGCGCACTTCCAGCAAAGCCGCATTCGCAGCGTCTGGGGATAACACTCCCTAGCACAGGTTGGCCCTGAGCCTTCGTGCAACCCTGCAGCGGGATTTTCGTGTGCCGGGAGACACGTTCACCGGAGAGTTTCTCCCCGCGCGTTGACTTCATTCCTAACCGGCAAAAACCTCGATTCACGGGTTGCGGCTGATTCGAAAAAACAAGGAGCCGCCGGTGGAGAAAATCTATGACGTGCACAGCCTCTCGGGTAGTTCTTTTGTCGTCGGTCGCAATGGCCGTAGCTTCGGCGTCCGCTATGGCGGCCCCCCTCGTCAACAATGGAAGCTTCGAAGCAGGCAACCTGACAGGCTGGACCGCAGGTCCCTCCTATGCGGCCTCAAACGTCCTTTCGTCTGATGGCACATGGTCGGCTGTGTCTGGCTGCATTGGCGCGGGCTGTGTCACTCTCGGAGCGGGTGGCGTCTCGGGCACTGGTGTGCTTTCACAAGCCATCGACCTGGACGGCGGCGTGTACAGGCTGACATACGATCACAACAATAGCTCCGGAGGCGTGGATAACCAGTTTGCCGTCAGCCTCGGAACGAATCTGTTGCGCAATTCAGTCAACGCCGCCAGTTCCGGTGGGTTCCTTTCTTACGAGAACATCACGGCAGTTTCCGGAGGCAGCACGACGCTTGCGTTTGGCGTCAGGCACGACCCCAGCCTCCAGTATGTCGACAACATTGCGCTGGTTCAGATCGACGACGGCCAAGGCAACAACATCGCCGCCGTTTCCCAGTCAGTCGCATTCCAGGGCGCCTACGGATTCCTGGATCGCATCCAGAACCGCTTCGGTCGTGCCGGATCCCCCGTCAGCGTGGCGCTGAACACACCGGTCGACGTCGCGGACAATAGTGGCGGCTACATCAGTCCGACCGGCAGCATGCGCGCCTACATTTCCGGCTATGGCGATCGTGGCAAGTGGGACGACGGCATCAAGTCTCGCCGTTGGGGGCTCTCGGCAGGCGTGGACACGGCCGTCACCGACAGCCTAGACCTTGGCGTGACGCTTTCGACAGGGCACAGTCGCTTCACGACCGAGACATTGTTTACCGACAATGAAGGACGTGCTGACGAATACCTGGGCGCGATACATGCGCACTTCAGTCCCAAATCGATGCCCCTCTACCTGACAGCCGCGGCAGGTTACGGATACACCTCGAACGACTTCACGCGCACCAGCAACGGCACGGACGGCACCGTCGTCGCGCGGGGCGTCGAAGCGACCCAGTGGCTGGGAAGCGTCGAGCTCGGCTTCGACTGGAAGCTCGGCAAGAGTTTCACGCTGACACCGTATCTGCGCGGAGATGCAGCGCGCCTGGACCAGGATGGCTATACGGAAACGCCACTGGCGGGGGCGTCTCTCCTGCCCATGACCGTTGAAGCTGTCGACCAGGATGCGATGCGCAGCGTTCTTGGCGCCAGGGGAACGTTCGACATCGCAGCCGGCCGGCGCGGCGCGCGTCTGACGATGGGAGCAGGTTGGGCGCACGAGTTTGAAACAGATCGCGCCGTTGCCTTCGGCGTGACGTCTCCGACAATCGGTGGAGGCGGGACGAATGTGATCTTCGCAGGAACATCCACTGCCGCCACGCCCGACGAGGACAGTGTCGTCGCCGGCGCCAGCGTCGAAGCGCCTGTCAGCGACGAAGCAAGAATCTATGTTGGCTATAACGGTTTGTTTGCTTCTGGGAACGATAGTCACGGGGCCGAAGCCGGGCTCCGCGTAGTCTGGTAGCTCGATCAAGAAAAAGAAAAACAAAAAGCAAATGCACTGCCCGTGGCGAAAGCCGCGGGCATTTTCTTTTTGGGACGCAAGCAGCGCGGCTTCAGCCGCCAAGCAGGCGCTTCACCGCTTCGATCGTCACATCATGGGCGCGTGCCGAGGCAATGAAATCCTGTGCATCCTGGCCCACGCGCTGCGCCGCGTCGCGCATGGCCTCATCCATCTGGGCCCGACGATAGGCCGCGCGGAAGCTTTCCACATCCAGCGTGTTGAGCCTTATCCCGCATCCCGCCTGCTCAAGCCCCATCGCACTGGCCTTGGCTTCGAAGTGGCGGGGAAACGTGATGTGCGGCCGGCCACTGGCGAGCGCAGCGTTCGTGAACCCCGACCCCGCGTGGGAGAACACCACGCTCGCGCGCGGCATGATCTCCGCGAAAGGCTGCGGCTTGTCGAACACTTCGACGCCGCGACTGCGCAGGATGGCAGCCCGGGGCCCCAGATTGCCGCGCAGATACACGCTGGCCTCCGGCCCGATATCCATGAGGCACTGGAACAGCGCATCGATGCGGGCGAAATCAAGGGCCGAGTAAACAAACAGCCGCGGCCGCTCAGGTAGCGGGGCGAGGGGAGGCTGCGGTTCGATCGGTCCCAGGACGCGCTCCCGCCTGACGGCGCGATAGCTGTCGATCAACGGAAAGGAGTAGACCCCGCGAAAGTCACCCCTGAATGGCGCAGTAAGTGTGGCTGGCGCCGGCCGCCCCAGACGGCGCAGGGCAACGGAGATGGCCTCCAGCACGACATCCTGTCCCTCCGGCGAGCCAACGCCCGGCGTGTAGGGCGGGAACTGCGCCTCGTCTGCCGGAGGCACAGCAAATCCGTTGCCGACGAAGGCCACCGGAATACGCCCGAAGGCACTGAGCATGGCGCTGGGGGCATGCTCGCAGACGATGGCATCCGGCTTCACATGGTCGATGAGCCGGTCCCACGCGCCTATCAGGCTGGCAGCGCGCTCACTCGTCGTATAGCCGTTGGCACCAAGGATGTCGGCGAAGCTTCCCGTCTTGAAAGGCGGCGCGGCGGGTTTGGACCAGTGCGGCGCCACGAAGACCGGCGCATTGAAGTCACGCAACGCAGGCCCGGCATGGTGTGTCTCGCGCAGGGCGAATACGGGCTTCACACCCAGGGGCTGGAGCGCGAGGGCAATCGCCTTCAGCGGCGGGAGGTGACCCAGGCCTTCGCCCAGTTCCCACGCAAGCAACACAGTCTTCCCGGCAAGAGACACTTGCGACCCCGATCAATGGTGGAGGCGAATAGTAATTGATTCCATGCCCCGGAACGAAATCGGGGCAGCACCTTGCGATGCTGCCCCTGTTCTGGTCACCAATCCGGTGTGAGGTCAGTTCGGCGGAACCACCGGCGAGCACTGTCCATAGAGATTGCAAAGCTTCTCGCGCTCCTGCTCGACGGCGCGGAACAGCTTGATGAGCTCGAGTTCCGGATCCTGCTTGCGATGGCGATCCTTCAGGCTGGCATCCGTACCGAAGTAGTAGGTAATGCCGCCCAGGACGCTGTGATAGTCGTCTTCGCCAACAGCACCATCCATGCGGAACGCAAGGCCGGGCAGGGCGCCGAAGCCCGGCATCCACTCGATGCTGCCTTGGGCCATCGTGTTGTCTTCCTGGAACCCGGCGCCGCCTGATACCGCAAAGTTGTCCGACAGGTACCACTTCAGTTCGATATCGCCCACGAAGCCTTCGGTGACCGTGTCGCTGAACTGGTAGCCAGCCTTGGCGAGGATGCTGACCTGGTCGAGATAGATTTCCGCTTCGGCGCCAACGCGTGTGGCTTCGAGGTCGAATTGGTCTTCGGAGGCGTAGGCCGCAAAGAGGCCCAGCAGGTACTTGTCCGGGTCACGCGTGAAAATATGTGCCGCGGTGCCGTAGATGTTGTCGTCGCCAACGCCAGCAGCGCCACCTTCAACCTGCAGGCCCCATTCCTGTCCGAG
Organism: Micropepsaceae bacterium; assembly: GCA_044375275.1. GTDB lineage: Bacteria > Pseudomonadota > Alphaproteobacteria > Micropepsales > Micropepsaceae > SZUA-430. The sequence continues at coordinate 4,011 of JBILMZ010000181.1, forward strand.
CGGCAGCGTCAGTCCGCCACCGATAACCCATGCAGAGTCCGAGCTGGTTTCACCAGCCGTCGCCACGACCTTGAGGTTCGGGGCTGAAACGGCAGGCTCCCGCGCGGCAGCCGTTCCAGCAGAGCCAAAGCCCAGCATCGCGGCAATGGCGGCCGGCTTCCAGTAGCGGCTCACGGCCTGGGCGAGGCGGCGTCCAAAGCTCGTGACCGACATCTGGTCGACAGGGACGAGTTCCGTGCGTGGAATGCCAAAGCCAACGCGAACCGCAGGGCAGTCCGTGGCCTGTCCGGCAAAGGCCGAGCGCAGCGCGCTCAGGATATTGCGCTCGATGTCAGCGAGTTCGGCGATCTTGACCTTTTCACCAACGGCCAGAGCCTTGGAGCTCAGCGCGACATAGAGGGTGCGAAGGCGCGGCGCATAGAAAACGCCGGCAAGCTTGCTGCCGAGCGACGCGCGAACCGAAGCCGCACCATCCACGAGCGCCTTGGCGCGGGTCATGGCTTCCGTCGGGTCATAGATGATCTCGTCGCACTTGAAGCGGCGAACCAGCTTTTCGAGGCTGCGCGGCGCCGTCAGGCTCGCGGCAGAGTGAAAGCGAACGCGAACCGGCATGCCCAGGGCTGACCGGATCGAACTTTCAACGCTCTTTTTCTGGGCGACGGAGGACACATGGACCGTGATGATCCCGCCCTTGTTGCCGTTGACAAAAGTTGCCGCGAATATCGGCGCTGCAACAGCGCGGAGGCTTTCAGCGGCCTTGGCCTGCCAAGTCGGTTTCCCCAGTTCCATGCGTCCCTCTCCCAGATCCCAACGAGTAAAAATACGTGTCGACCCGAATATGAATGAGAGGCGAATCGCTTCAAAGACGATTTGAGGGGTTTGGTTTTCTCCAAAAAGCAATACGGAACGTTTCTGTATTAACAGTGGCGTGTTCGCAACATTGCATACCTGTAAGAATAGGTACCAGAAGTAGAAAAAACCGCCAAAATTGTCGGTTTTTGCAATTGCACGAAATAGTTGCAGGGTTGCCATAGCCGCTTTGGAAACCTCCCGGTTTCCCTGAGGGAGGGAACCCGCCCGCCTAAATCGCATTTGCGGTGAGGTCCAGAACGCTCCCAGACAATGAAAAACGGAGGCCTTTTGGGCCTCCGCTCGGAATTCGATTTCTGTGAAGGCGACTTGGCCGCTTGGCGTTAGCTTGGAGGCTATTGCTGCCCGTATTGTGCCTGCAGTCTTTCCTGCTCTGCTTGGATTGTCTGAAAGAGCCCGAACAACGCAGAGTCAGGGTCCTGGCGACGGTGGCGATCCTTCAGCGTGACCGGCGTGCCGAAGTAGTACGTCAGGCCACCCATGACGCTGTGATAGTCGTCTTCGCCAATGACGCCATCAACGTTGAAGGCGAGGCCTGGCAGCGCCGCAAAGCCCGGCTGCCACTCGAGGCGGCCGCGGCCAAACGTTGCGTCTTCGTCCCCGAAGGCGCCTGCCGTGATGGCAAAGTTCTGGTCTGCATACCACTTGAAATCAATGCCGCCGACGGCCTTGTCGCCGAGGGATGAGCTGAACTGGTAGCCAGCGTGGCCACCAATGGTCACGTCGTCCAGATAGAGTTCAAACTCGCCGCCGACGCGCGTGACGTCAATGTCGAACTCATTGCCTTCCGCATAAGCCGCGAACAGCCCGATCAGATAGGATTCCGGATCGCGGGCGAAAAGATGTCCACCCGTTCCCCACACTTCGCTATCGTCCTGCTGACCGACCCCGGCATCGATCGCAAACCCGAAGCGCTCTCCGAGCGGGGCCGTGAAGGCGCCTTCAACATTCCACGAAAAGTCATCGATGACTTCGCCGAAGGAGCCCTTGAGCTTGAAATTGGGTTCGGAGACAGCCGGATCCTGAGCGGCTGCTGGCGCAACGGCGCCAAAACCGAAGACGGCAGCGACCGCAGCAGGCTTCCAGAAAGTCTTGGCCGAATGGGCGATCCGCTCGATCAGTCCTTCGACGGACATGCGGTCGACAGGCACGAGAAGCGCCTTGGGCGTGGAAAAACCGACGCGCACCGACGGAGCCGCACCCTCAAGCGCAGAAAACGCGCTCTTTACGGCCTGGACAACGCTCGCCTCGATTTTTGCCATGTCGGCAACCGCGAGTGTCTCGCCCGCCTTGACGTTGGGCTTGCGCAGGACAACCACCAGCGACCGCAGCATCGGCGCATAGAAGAAGGACTTGGCGCGGGAACCCAAAGACGCCCGCAGCGCATCACTCGTCTCCACCAGCGCACGACCACGTGCCAGCGCACCCGTCGGGTCATAGACGATGCGACCATCGCTCACCGAAGAGACGAAAGCCTGCAGGCTTTTGGCGCGGGCCAGCTTGGAAGGGTTGTGGAATTGTACCTTGACGTCCGTCACGCCTTCCGACGAAAGACGTGTCAGGATCTCGTTCCGGAGCCTCGCCCAGTCGCCACTGCGGCTTGCATGGACGATGAGCCCCTCGCTCGCGACGTCTTTCTGCACTGCAGCAAAAATCGGTCCAGATATGGACATCAAGGTCTTTGCAATTTCTACATTTTGTAGTTCGTTGGTGTGCGTGGTCACGCGTCAACCCCTGTTTTCAGCCTTGAGAGGAAAGCTACACTGCCAAACTTGTCCGGTAACCATAAAGTCAACGCCTTGGCTGTGCATTTCGCCCAAGAATTGTGTTCAATCCTCCCGATGATGCCTCAAAACCACGAAAAATACCGTTAACGCTCGCCCTTTTATTGAACGCGGCGCTCAATTCAACCTTTGGTGGGCGGAATTCACCCCCTGCGCCTTACTTCCGCGTAAAGCCGATTCGGGGGGCTCCAGATTGGGGCCTCCAGATTTGCGTGCATGAAGTGCTTGGGCGATGCCCTTGGCGTTTGATCCAGTGCCGTCCTGCGGCCATTCTCCCGCCCTGATTTCAATAGGGGACCCAAATGACCCAGATCGACAGACGCAAGAACGCCCGGACCGTCCGCAGCCCCCATGGCACCGAGCGCTCGGCCAAAAGCTGGCAGACCGAAGCCGCCTTGCGCATGCTGATGAACAACCTCGACCCGGCGGTGGCCGAGAACCCCGACGAACTCGTTGTCTATGGCGGCATCGGACGGGC
>JBILMZ010000074.1:0-14173 GCA_044375275.1 Micropepsaceae bacterium
GATGCCATCACGATCATCCTCGGCCATGTATTCGGCGAGACCGGAGGTGCTGTAGTGGAGTTCGGCGCCGCCGAGTTCCTCGTCGGTTGCGATCTCTCCTGTTGCGGCCTTCAGCAATGGCGGGCCTGCGAGGAAGATCTTGGAGCGGTTGCGTACCACGACGACATAGTCGCTGAGGCCAGGCTGGTAGGCGCCGCCTGCGGTCGACGAGCCGTGCACGACTGCAACGACGGGAATGCCGGCCTTCGAAAGCTTGGCGAGATTGGCGAAGGACCGGCCGCCGCGCACGAACATCTCGGCCTGGCGCAGAAGGTTCGCGCCGGCGCTTTCAACGAGCTGCACATAAGGCAGCCTGTTCTCGATGGCGATGGCTTGTGCGCGCAGTGTCTTGTCGACGCCCATTGGCGTGGCGGCACCGCCCTTGATACCCGCGTCGCTTGCGCTGATGACGCAGCGTGCGCCGGAAATGAATCCGATACCCGTGATGACGCCGCCGCCGCTGGCGTTTGCGGCGCCGTCGTCGTCGTGCATGCCGAGGCCCACGAGCGTTGACAGTTCGAGGAAGGGCGTGCCGCGGTCTAGCAGCAGGTCCACGCGGTCGCGTGGCAGCAGCTGTCCGCGCTCTTCGAACTTCTTGCCGGACTTTGCCGAGTTGGCGCGGATCCTGGCTTCAATGGCGCGGACTTCGGCCAGAAGCTTGAGGTGTCCTTCCCGGTTGGCACGGGCAGTGTCGGTGTTCAAGCTTACCCTGGATTCAATTGCGGTCATGGAGCAGCCCGTGTTCTGGCGGAAAATCGGCAACAAACTGGGAACATTAATTATGCTGGACTGTCGACGCATGCAATTGAGATTCGGTAGAGTGGGTCCTCACTCCAGATACCGGGATCCCCAACGTGATGAAGCGAGTTGCCGCCGTGCTTGCGGCTGTTTCCATGACCCTCTCCGTCGCCTCTTCTTTGGCGGCGCCAGAGCCCCGGCGCGTGGAGCGTGGCAATCTTGTCCTGGAGAACATTCCCGAGATTCCGGCGGCCATGCGCGATCGCTTGCGCCTCTACCAGGCTTCGCGCGGTGCGAGCCTGATGGACTTCTCGCCGGATGGGCGGGGGCTTCTGATCCAGACGCGCTTTGGCGAAACGAACCAGTTGCATCGCGTGGAGGCACCACTGGGCATGCGGCGGCAGGTCAGCTTTCACGACGAGCCCGTGAACTTCGCAATGTACCGGCCCGGTCGCTGGCCGCAAAACTCCATCCTGTTCAGCCGGGACACGGGCGGCAATGAACTGTTCCAGCTGTTCCTGCTGAACGAACGCAACGGACAGACCGTGCGTGTGAGCGACGGCCGCTCGCGCAATACGGATGCCGTGTTCTCCCGCGATGGCAAGTGGCTGGCGTGGACGAGCGTGGCTTCGGACTCCCCGCGCTACCGGATCCTGGTCGCAGATGCGAACGATCCCAAGACTGCGCGGGTCGTGCTTGAGGAAGATGGAAGCTGGTCGGCCGGCGACTTTTCTCCGGATGGGCTGACGCTTGTCGTGACGCGCGATATCTCGGTGAGCGAGCAGGAGATCTGGCTCCTTGACCTGACCAACGGGCGCAAGGTGCAGGTGCGACCGTCTCCCGTGAAGATCTATCGTGGTTCACCCAAGTATGGTCCGGACGGCAAGTCGCTCTTCTACATTTCGGATGAAGACAGCGAGTTCCGCCGGGTCGTGCGCTATGACCTGCGCACCGATGACGAGGAGGTCCTGACCGAAGACATCGATCTCGACGCAGACAGCCTCGAGATCTCGCCCAACGGACGTACGATCGCATTCAGCGTGAATGACAAGGGTTACTCACGCCTGTTCCTCATGGATACGAAGCAGGGACGCAAGTCTCCTGGCCCCCGGCTTGCGCCTGGTGAAGTGGAGGAGTTCCGCTTCAGTCCCGACAGCCGGCGGCTTGGCCTTACGCTAAACGGAGCCGCTGGAAGGGATGTCTTTGTCTGGGACTTGGGCAAACGATCGCCTGTTCAGTGGACAGACAGCGAAGTAGGGGGGCTCGACAAGTCGCAGTTCGTGGCTCCGGAGCTGGTATCCTACGATACGTTTGATACGGTTGATGGCAAGCCCCGACAGATTTCAGCCTTCGTCTACCGGCCGACCGGCGTGACGACCAAGACACCCGTGCTGATCTATGTGCATGGTGGTCCGGAGTCGCAGTTCCGTCCGAACTTCAACGCTTTCATCCAGTATCTCGTTCAGGAACTGAAGATTGCGGTCGTGGCCCCCAATGTGCGGGGTTCGACGGGGTACGGAAAGTACTTCGTGGAACTCGACAATGGTCCGAAGCGAATGGACTCGGTGCGCGACATCGGCGCGACGCTGGACTGGATTGCGCGACAGCCTTCCTTCGAGCCCCGGCGCGTCGGCGTCTATGGCGGGTCCTATGGCGGGTTCATGTCCTATGCTTCCATGATCGAGTACAACACGAGGCTGATCGCCGGTGTCAGCATCGTGGGCATTTCGAACTTCGTCACATTCCTCAACAACACCAGTGGCTATCGGCGGGACTTGCGGCGGGTCGAGTATGGTGACGAGCGGGACGTCAAGATGCGCGAGTTCCTGCAACGGATATCGCCCCTGACCAATGTCAGCCGGATCAAACGTCCGATGCTCATTATCCAGGGTGCCAATGACCCGCGGGTTCCAGCCACCGAAGCCAGCCAGATGCTGGCGGCCATCCGGAGCAACGGGGCGGAGGCCTGGTACGTGCTGGCCAAGGACGAAGGGCACGGTTTCCAGAAGAAGTCCAACCGTGACGCCCAGAACGCCGCCATTGCTGTGTTCCTGAAGCTCAAGCTGGCGGGACAGAGGCTGGACAGGTGAAGGTCCAGGCTACCGCCTTGGAGAGGCAAGGCTGGTCAGGATGAACATGACCACGATGAAGCCCACAAAGCCGGCCACGGCCATCCAGCCCCCGAAGACGGAGCCTGAGACGGTCCCTATGACCGAGTTGGTGAACCAGACGGCGTAGTCAAATGCCGCCGTGACGTATCTCTCGAAATCCATTTCAGCCCCTTGATGGAACGGGCGAATTCGCGCACTTGCGCGCCTTCGCAATCAGCCCGTAACACTTTGAGAGCATGAATTTGACCTAATTTCGACAAACAGGCAGCAGCAGGACCAAATGCAGGGGACGATCCAAGAGGTGCTGGAGTTGCTCGATCTGGAGCAGATCGAAGTCAACATTTTCCGCGGTATCAGCCCAAAAGATCGCTGGCAGAGGGTGTTTGGCGGGCAGGTTCTGGGGCAGGCGCTGGTGGCTGCATCACGAACAGTTGAAGGAAGAATCTGCCACTCGTTGCATGCTTACTTCATCCGTCCGGGCGATCCGAAGGTGCCGATCCTCTATGAGGTCGACCGTTCGCGGGACGGAAAGAGCTTCACGACCCGCCGCGTTGTAGCCATCCAGCATGGGGAGCAGATCTTCAACCTTGCTGCCTCCTTCCAGGTGCCGGAGCAGGGGCTCGAGCACCAGTTCGACATGCCGAAAGTGCCTGCGCCCGAGACGCTTGAGCCCGAAGAGGTTCGCCGCAAGCGACTGTCGCACCAGTTGCCCGAGGCCATACGCGAACACTTCACCAAGCCGGGTCCCATTGATGTTCGTCCTGTCGATGACGAGGAAGATCTCATCAACCCGAAGAAGGCGCCGCCCTACCAGGATGTCTGGATCAAGGCGAAGGGCGTGATGCCGGACGACCTGTCGATGCATCAATGCGTGCTGGCCTATGCGTCGGACATGACATTGCTCGACACATGCCTCATTCCGCATGGCGTGAGCTGGTTCTCGGGGCGCCTCCAGTCAGCGAGTCTCGACCATGCGATGTGGTTCCATCATCCCTTCCGCGTCGATGACTGGATCCTCTATTCGCATGACAGTCCGAGTGCTGCCGGCGGGCGCGGCTTCAATCGCGGCATGATGTTCTCGCGTGATGGCAAGCTGGTCGCTTCCGTCGCGCAGGAAGGGCTGATCCGCCTGCGCAGTTGAACGCGCTTCAATTGATCTGAATCCCGACGAACGCCGTCGTGTGACGAGCGGCGCTGCGCTCGCGCGTGTCCTGCGCAGATGGTTGCCCGCGTGTTTACCCGCTTTGCGTGAAAGTTACGACGGCTGCCACTATTAGGGTTTTGTTAAGAAATGCCGCTTATCCTTTGACAATCAGTAAACCGGCTTCCCCAGGCCGGTCACGAGTCCCCCGCCGGCCGAGTCGTCCCCCATTCATCCGGCTCTCCGGCAAACAGGCGGCCAAACGGCACCCCCCAGTGCCAATGGGATTCGGGCGTGGATGTACCCAGCATCCACGCCCCCGCCTATTTTCAGCAAACTCCATCAAAAAGTCGAAAAAAAAGCGGAACGCGCTGGCGTCCCGCTTGTGTGTCTTTTGTTGCTGGCTAGTGTTCAGCCAGCGGCTGACCGCAAGCGTTCTGCATCCCCTGCGCGTGCCAGGGCCGCCGCGATGTTGTTCAGCCGTTCAATGGACTCGTAGACAGCGGCGATCGCCTGTTCGCCTTGCCGTCCCGAAGGCAAGTGAGCTTCTTCCGTGGGGCTGGCGGCCCCGGTCTGGAGATCCATGTTGCTGGCTACGGCCAGATCGGACAGGCCAGTCGTTCGCTGTTCCAGGGTATTGATGATGAGTGCGAGCTTCTCGAGGTCGTCGACAGTCTGCTCGAGGCTCGTCGTATCCACGGATGAAGACGCCATGGTCGTTGTGCGGCTGGCTGCGGCCGGACGTGGCTGCGCAAAGTCATCCGGGTGCATCTGGTTCAGGTAGGAGAAGAGAGACTCTGCGCGTGCGCCGAGGTGGAGTGCGGTTTCGCGCAGATCATCGCCAGTATGAGGGGCAGGGGTCTGGGCTGCCTGTGTCAAGGCACGAAGTTCCGAGGTGATCGCCCCCAGTTCATTGCGGAGGGCTGCGGCGTGCACGACTTCGCGGGCGCTGTCGTCGATGTTCTGGGCGTGACGGACCAGCTCCGGCACCATCTGGTTCAGGCCCGCAACGGGATCCTTCGCTTCGTAGAGCGGCCGCATGCTGCGGGCAAAGGCTTCAAGGGCTTCCGTAAGTGTTCCAGGTGGTGTCGTTGCGGTGCCTCCCGAGGACATCTCGTCGGCGAGTTCCTTCAGCCGGTTCAGGATCTCGTCTGCCGGTACATCTGCGAGGGAACGCTGCGGCCTTGAGGGAGCCAGATGACTTTCAGTGGGGAGGGATGATGCCGGCATCTCTGCCGTCATCAGGATGCGCTCCTCGGTCATCCGGAGGGCCAGTTCGCGAATGTCGTTGCGCAAGGCTTCGATCTGGCGCGCAAACGGTTCGAATGACTCCTGCGTTACCGTGGCCTGCACCGGTGACGCGCTTGCCGCGCTGGCGCCCGTGCGGAAGATGTCGATGACTTCCCTGAAGTCATCCAGCGAGCGTCCAACTGACTGCTCGGCGACTGCTGTCCTCTTTTCGACAGCGGCAGCTGTTGCATTGAAAGCTTCAGCAAAACTTGTGGCCTGCGTATTCAGGTTTCCAAGCGACAGGTCGATCTTGCGGGCGAGCGCGCGCGTGAGGGCCTCGATATGTGTGGCCGTTCCATTACCCTGATCGAGGCGTTCCTGCAGGCGCGTTGCGACCTGGTTCAGCTGCTCCAGCATCGAAGCGAAGGCCTGGTGATCGAAGGACTTGATGGTCTCGGCGTGTTCGTCCTTGAACAGCTTGACGATGTCTTCGAACTCGCCGATGGACTGCTCGGTCCGTTCCTCCGTGCGCGCCGTCCTTGTCTCCATGGCTGCGGCAGCTGCGGCGATGGCTTCAGTCGTTTCCCGGGCGCGTCCTTCAATGGTTCCCAGAGTTCTCTCGATGCCCTGTTCGAGATTGCCGAGCGCGGCCAGCTTGCCCTGCAACTGGCCATCCACGGTTTCGACGACGGTGTTCAGGCGCTCTGCAAGTGTCCTGACGTTGTCGGTGGTTGCCGCTGCATCGGAAGAAATGCGGTCGCAAGCCGTGAAGAAGGCTCCCTGAATGGACTGCGCGCCGTCTGCGGCCTTGCGAAAGGCCGTGATGGAGTTCGTCAAGCCATCAATGGCGGTTCCGGTCTTCACCTTGACCAGATCCACGGCTTCGGAGAGTTGCCTGCCGTTCTGCTCAAACTGGCCTGCAACGTCCGACAGGCGTGCCGTACGCTCGTCAGCCATGGTGACGATCTTGGACATTGACGTGCGGAGATCCGTGGCGGCGCCGGACAATACGTCCCGGGCGACCTGGCCTACTGTTGAAGCGAGTTCGTTGAACCTTGGTCCGAATTCGTCAAACTTCTGCGCGGACTGTTCGAATGCCCGCTGCTGCACTGTTTGTGAGGCCGTGAGTTCTGCAGCTGCATTCTTCAACGCTTCTGCTGCGCTTTCGACGCCAGAGACGACCTTTCCGAGCAGGATCGAGGCGTCGCCTTCGAGGCGAAGGTGCACTTCTCCCTTTTCAGCAAGCGTCTTCAGCGTTTCGGTTTCAGTCAGGCTCTTGCGGAGTTTTTCGCCTGCCCTGGCCATCGTTCCAATTTCATCGGTACGGTCTGTTCCCCAAACCGGCTGGTTCACGTGGCCGTTGCCAACGGCATCAAGGCTGCCCGCCAGAGATTTTAGAGGCTGTGTGATTCCCAACTGCAACAGTCCAGCGGTCGCCATCAGGCCGCATATGACGGCTGCGAATGCGCAGATGATCAGCATCTGGCTCCAGGTCAGCGCCCACGCAATGCTTCCCATCTGGTGTGACTGGGTCTGGGAGCGGAGCCGTTCCAAAGCCGTACGCAGCGTGAGGTAAGTCGCCTCCAGCTGTGGTACCTGCGGAAGTGTCTCCAGCGCATCCATCGACGCCGATCCGCGCAGGGCAGGGCCGAGGTCGGGGGCGCTGCGTGCAACGCGCGCGAATTCCTCGATCACGCCAGCAAGGTCCTGAAGCGTGCGATCTGCGGCGGGCGTCTGCGCGTAGAGTTTGCGCAGGGCGTCAAGGCCTCGCGAAGCCTCCATGGCGCGCTGGGACATCTGTTCGCGTGATGTGATGTCACCTGTGAGCCGGAACGAACGATAGGCCCTGAGGTATCCCTGATAGCCCAGGATCTGTTCGATCGAGGCAATCTTCTCCAGCGCCTGGCGACTGGCGGATTCAGGATCGTTAAGGCCGCGCTGGACCTCGCTGACAAAGCCAACGAAGTAGCTGCCGCCAATTATCATTGCTGCCGCTGCGATTGCGGCGGCAACCGCAAATGCCCGGCTTATCCATGAAAGCGTGCGCACTATTCCCCCCGGGAGCGGACGACCGCCCGCGCAAGCTGATGATTCGTTCCATCAGTTTAGGGGAGAGAAACAGAGGTGTGGAGGAAATGCTGTCGCGGCGGCCGGTTTCAGATCGCCCGGAACCGAAATCAAAATGGCCCCGAAACTCTTACGCTTTATTGCGTTCGATGCGTTCCAGAATCGAATCCATGCGCGCAAGTACTAGGGTCAGGTGTGACACGGCAGACTCATGGGCCGAGCGCCAGGCCACGACATGACGCTTGAGGCCGTCGTTGAGGGCATCAAGTTCGCCCGCTTCGAGCTGCAAGCTGTTTGCAAACGGAAAGTTGGTTTCAGCTTGTGTGATGGGCGACGACTGCGCGGGTGTCATTTTGCTTTTCTTGCTCCGGCCAACGGCGCGAGGACGTGAAGTGATCCCGCGACGCTAAACGCCAGAGGTAAAGAGTGCGTAAGCTTGACGGTTCTAAAGTCGCGTGACTGTCAGCGAGCGACGTGGTTTCAGGTAGAATGTGTCTGTTATGTCCTTGCGCGGCAGGAAGTCTGCAAACATCGGGTCATAGCCGTACCAAACTTCCACCATGATCGAACCCTGAAAAGCGGCGATAAGGCCAGGCGGGAACTCAGCTGCACTGAGAACGGATCCTACCGCACGCGGTGCGCGGTTTCTGGCTTCACTCCAAGCTACGCGGTACGTTGTCCCGTTCGCGTCAGCAACGACTGACGTGATTGCAATTCTTGCAATCGCGGGGTCCAGAGGCGCGATTATGATCGAGATCGCGCCAAAGACATCGTCTATGTCGTCATCAGAAATCGAACTTTCCTGGGCGACAAGGTCGGCGGCTGTCGATGCAAGTGACGAGACACGGCGCGCGGTCGTCACGTAGTTCGACACTTCTACCGTTCCCAGAAACATGATCACCATTACTGGCAGGATGAATGCAAACTCGATGGCCGCGAGACCGGCCCTGGCTTTCCGAAACCGTTGCAGGAACTGTATCATGGTTGGTTTCCCCGATCTCAGAAGGGTTCGTTACGGAATGCTGTTGATGCTGACAGCAGGCGGGCATGTCCCGTCATGTTCGAATATACCATTCCGGAAGGTGTCAACATTGGCCACGCGTAGAAGGCTCGCACAACAACAACGCTGCCTGCCGTGCCAGTCTGGAACTGCGTGTTTCCAGAAAAGTTGCCGTCCTCATCAAGCGCAGGCGGCGTTGCGATGCCTCCAAAGTTGTCAAACGTCCGCACGTCCAGCATCAAGCTGTCTTCGCAGGACAGAAGAGGCGTGATGCGTTCGCAAACCATCTCGCGAAACTGCGCTTCTGTCATGTTTGCCACCTGCGCCTGGCCCGTTCGGATCGACCGGGCCGCCGACGAGACCGCATTTTCAAGCGCCGAAGTTGAGAAATACACCAGCGACACATCGAATACAGCAAACATAAGAGAGAAAAAGGGGAGGGCCACAATCGCGAATTCAATCGCGGTGGTGCCGCCTGTCTTGCGGGCGAACCGCCTCAGAAAGCTTCTGGTTCCTTGGCTCTTCTTCATGGCTTACCTCCGCATGACGCGAACGCTGGCGGTTCGAACTGATGGCAGTATCCCGACCGCACGTTAGTAATAGTACTGCAGTCGCCCATACAGAACTGCGGAATGAGATGCTGGTTAGAATCAGCTTAACGCACAGTCGTGCCGTTTACCGGATAGAAACCCTGTCCCCATAATTCACAACATGTTATTTGAGTAAAAAGCGAAGTGACGGCATATTCTGCGGTATCGCCACAAGGGGCTTGCCGTATGCGGTCAAGCCAAAGAGCGGGATGTGACCGTCATGCAGTCTTGGTATCGCTCCAGAATCCGTGCCGGAATTGTCCGTCTTCTTGCGGATGCTCGAGGTCAAGTGGCCATCACATTTGGGCTTACGCTGATACCTATCCTGCTTGCGATTGGTTGCGGTGTGGATGTCAGTCGTGCGCTGGTTGTGAAGATGCGGCTGGGTGAGGCGCTTGATGCGGCCGGGCTCGCAGTTGCCGGCACGGCAGGCCTTACAGACGCCCAGATGACCGAAATGGCGCAAAAGTACTTTTATGCAAATTATCCGGGCGATGAACTTGGCACCGTGACGTCCCTTTCCGTTGCCAAGGTCGGCGATGGTGGGGGGGCAATCAAAGTCACCGGAACCGCCAAGGTTTCAACGGCCTTCATGCAGCTCGCCGGTATTGGGTATGTCAATATCGCAACTGAAGCCGAGGTGATACGGGAAGCCCAGAGCCTTGATGCTGTGCTCGTGCTGGATACGACAGGCTCGATGGCTGGCAACAAGCTTGCGACGCTGAAAACGGCTGCGACCGACCTGGTGAAAAAGTTGCTCGTCAGCCCCACCGTCAAAATCGGCATTGTTCCATTCGCCCGATATGTACACATTGGCATGCAGAACCGCAGTATTCCCGGTGTCAGCGTTCCTGCGGATTCCACTACCTGCACGACAGTCAACAGCAACGTTACGACTTGTACCGGGTCGGAGCAGTACCAAAGCACCTGTTCGAAGCAGGTGAATCCACGCCCAGGAACCTGCATGGTGGATGGGGCGCCTCAGCCATGCACCGTCTATGACACGATCAGTTACGCCTGCACGAAGACCAAAGGCACGAACTGCACGACAAAAACCGTTCCGAAGCAGCAATGCACAAATCAGAAGTGGAATGGCTGCGTCGGGTCAAGGAAGCCGCCTCTTAATGCTTCGGACGAGAGTTTCTCGACGATGTTGCCTGGCCTCATGAACATCACCTGTGGCAGGCCTCTCGTGCTGTTGACGAACCAGCAAGCCACACTGCTGGCGTCGATCGCGAGCTTTGTTGCTTCGGAGAATACCTATATTCCGGCAGGGCTGTCGGTGGGCTGGCATGTGCTGACGCCCCGGATTCCGTTTGTAGAAGCCACGCCAACCGATGCCGACCCCGCACCGCGGCGTGCGCTGGTTCTCATGACTGATGGCGCGAACACCGTTTCGCTCACGTCGACAGGGCCGCTGCACAACGGAAGCAGTCGTCCGGCCGCCGACACGCTCACCAAGCAACTCTGCGCGAACATCAAGGCTGATGGTGTCGAGGTGTATACGGTCGCGTTTGAAATCACGGATGTACCGACAAAAAACATGATCAGGGAGTGTGCTTCGAGCCCCGCGAACTACTTCGATGCTTCAGATCCGACAAAGCTCATGCAGGCATTCGAGGAAATCGCCATGGCTCTGTCGAACCTCAGATTGACCCGCTGATCCAGAAACAAAAAAAGGGGCCCTGCCAGAAGCAGGACCCCCCGTGAAATGGCAGAGGCTGATTGCTAGCGCTGGGTTGACATGTCGCTGCCGGTCTTGGCGACTGTCATCTTGTTGTTGCTGCTGGACGCTTGAGCGTCAACATCCGCGTCGCCCATGGTAACCGTGCGCTCGCAGCGGGGAGAGCAGGCGAGGTTGAACTGGGCATTGCCCCGGTACAGGGTCACCTGGGCGTTGTCCGGCGCGCCCACTGTTACGAGAGCATGAAGTATTTCCGTGCCATTCGCATCCAGCGCAATGAGGTTGGTGTTGCCGAAAATGCGCCCTTGCACATAGATCAGGCGGTCATTGACCAGAAGTGCTTCTGCGATAGATGCGTTGCCGACCACAACCGTCTTGACGCTTTCGTCGAGGTGAACCGCCGTTGCCTTGTCGTACTCCACCTTGAGGGTGCGAATTGCCGACTTTCCTTCTTCATCAGCGATGGCAGGTCCGCAAGACAGTGCGAATGCGAGGGCAAGGGATGTCATCCTGGTCATGTGCCGGGTGGTCATCATTGACTCCAGAGTTGCTTGTACATTTCGTGTGACCATGCCCGAAAGCGATTAAGGATCCCTGAACCTTACAAAGCATGCGATACGGCGGATCAGTCGCGTTGCATTTGAGAAAATCCGATTAAAGTGCGGTGTGTAACCTTTCACTATTTTTAATGCGGCTAAGGCATCCTCCGTGGCTGCTTACAGATAGGTGAGGGGAGCAAGAACTCCGACACATATCCTGAAGAGCGGCGTTGAATGGTACGACTGGTGAAAGAGGTGTGCACATGGCTCAAAACCTGATGCAACGGTTTGTTCAAGCGGCCCGGGCGTTTGCTACGGAGAAATCCGGACAGGTAGCGATCATCTTTGGGCTGTCCCTTGTCCCCTCAATTCTCGCCATCGGGTGCGGTGTCGACCTCAGCCGTGCTGTGGTTGTACGGCAGAGGCTTGGAGAGGCTCTGGACGCTGCGGGCCTGGCGGTGGGTGGTACCGTTGGTCTTTCAGAGTCGGCAATGACTGAGCTTGCTCAGAAATACTTCTATGCGAACTACCCTGATGCCAAACTGGGTACCGTGACGGCGCTCTCGGTCACACAGTCAGAAGAAGATGAAAACGTCATACGTGTCGCTGGTGCGGCAAAAGTCGAAACGGCTTTCATGAGCCTTATCGGCATTGGCTACATGGACGTCTCCGTGGAGATCGAAGTGACCCGTGAATCAAAGGGGCTGGAAATCGCGCTTGCACTCGACAACACGGGCTCCATGTCGGGCAGCAAGATCACATCGCTCAGGACGGCGACCACGACACTCATCAATATTCTCTTCGGGCAGGAGACAGTGAACGAGAAGCTCAAGATGTCACTTATCCCCTTCTCGCAGACGGTGAGAGTGGATACGGCCCAGTTCCTGAACAATGGCTGGATGGACATCAACGGGCAGTCCAGTACTGCCCGGCTGAATTTCAACAACAACCGGTATGCGTTCTCGGTCTGGGCATCGATGAGCAACAGGAGCTGGGGCGGATGTCTTGAGGCGCGGCCGGGTGGTCTGGAAGAGCTTGATACGCCGCCAGATGCTGCACTTCCCAACACACGGTGGGTGCCCTATTTCGAGCCCGACGGGCCGGATTCATCAGCCTACAGCGGATACACGACTTATACGGCGGATGGAGTTACGGGTAACCAGGAAACGCGCCTGAGGAATTCTGCGAAGTACGCCGGCAGGGCGCTCAACAACCCGAACACGGACTGCAACATGCAGAGAATCCTGCCGCTGACGAGCAACAAGCTCACGCTTCTGAGCTACGTCAATGGCATGGTGGCGACTGGATACACACACATCGCCATCGGCGCTGCATGGGGCTGGCGCACGCTCTCTCCCGAACCGCCGTACACGGAGGGACTTGCGTATGATGATCCAGACTGGCAGAAGGCGATGGTTCTCATGACGGACGGCCTCAACACGACGGAGAGCAACAGCACTTTCCACAGGTCGACCTACACGGCGTATAACTATCTCTTACGCAACCAGCTGGGAACAACAAACGCGGCAGCGTCCGAAACGGCACAGGACACGAGAACGGCGCTGGTTTGCCAGCGCATGAAGGATGCGGGCATACGCATATACTCGATCCTTCTGCAGGAGAACTCCGCGCGTGCCAGGAACCTGATGCGCAACTGCGCGACCGATGCGTCGCTGTACTTTGAATCGCCGTCTTCCTCCGAGCTTGAGAGTGTGTTCACTGCAGTTGCGACTGATCTTTCGAACCTGCGCCTCAGCCAGTAGGGGCGCTGCAACCCACGAGGGCCCGGATACGCCGGGCCCTTTTTTTTTGGCAGACCATCTGATTGGAGCGCCGTGCGCCGGCAACCAATCCACCTTTAGGATCTGCGTTAGGTCTTTCTTAAACATGATCAGGCATAGTCGGGCTATTCCGGCAATCATGCGCGATCTGCGCGTTGAAGTAACCTCCTGTTAAGCCCTTCCAGATAGGATCGCCTTGTTTACGAGAGCGGGACAAACCCGACTGGGTAAACTGGTGTAGTGGTGTCAATTGAAGGAGGCCTCAATGAGCCGCTTTTTTACGCGTTTTATGAATGACGAATCTGGTGCGACCGCCATTGAGTACGGCTTGATTGCCGCCCTCATTTCGGTTGCCATCATCGGTGCTGTGACGGCGGTGGGCGGTAAGCTCGACACGACGTTCACAGCCGTCGACACTGCCCTCTAAGCGTGTCGTGCCGGAGGGGAGCCCTGGCTCCCCTTCGGTGCAACGCTTTGAATGCCAATGCCAGTTACGGGAAACCGTGGCTGGCATTCTTGTTTTTGGGCGGTGCTTAATGTGGAAGTAACGCCGCCGTGCCTAGTTTCAGTCAGTGTCCAAGACTGGAGTGGCCGGCAATGATCATGCTTTTCCTTCTCATGGCGGTTGGTGCCGTCATTACGCTCGCAGCCGTTTATGACGCTGCGACCCTGACAATTCCCAACTGGATTTCGATCGTGCTGGTCGGGCTCTTTCCGGTGGCTGCGATCTGCAGCGGCAGCGACTTGACGTCCGTCGGGCTGCACCTGGCGATCGGTTTTGCGGCACTGCTCGTGGGCATGGTGCTGTTTGCCTTCAACTTCATCGGGGGAGGGGACGCCAAGTTCTTTGCCGCCGTCTCGCTCTTCATCGGCCTGCCGGACATGGGCAGCTACCTGTTCATGGTCGTCATTGCCGGTGGCGTGCTGGCGATGGTCCTGCTTGTCGCCCGTCGCATTTCGCTGATGGGGATCTCCATGGACTGGTTCCTGAAATTCACCCGCGGTGGGTCTGTCATTCCCTATGGCATTGCGATCGCCTTTGGCGCCCTCGCGGTGCTGCCGGAGACGCAGATCTTTGCATCCGCGCTCGCACAGGCGAGCTGATTGGCCGGGGCTTCAGGAACAAATTCATCACATCTTGAAGACTGTCACTTCTGAATTAACCATAGCTTGAGACTTCAAACGTAAAACGGTTCAAGCCGGGACAAAGACGAATGCGGGCTGGAGGAGTTTGCCGATGAACTTGACGAGGA
>JBILMZ010000260.1:0-4260 GCA_044375275.1 Micropepsaceae bacterium
CGCGATCGAGGCAGACGAACCACCCGAAGATCCGCCGGGTACGAGTTTGGTGTCGGAACCTTTCCGCCGCCAGGGATTGATGACGGGGCCATAGTAGCTCGTCTCGTTCGACGACCCCATGGCAAACTCGTCCATGTTCAGCTTGCCGAGCATGACCGCGCCGTCCTTGAACAGGTTGGACGTTACGGTAGACTCATAGGCCGGCTTGAAACCATCGAGGATGTGCGATCCCGCCGTCGTCAGCACGTCCTTCGTGCAGAACAGGTCCTTGATGCCGAGCGGAATACCGTCCAGCGGACGCGCCGTTCCGGCAGCAATGCGCTTGTCACTTTCCGCCGCTGCAGCGCGAGCGATCTCCGGTGTTTCGGTCACGAACGCATTCAGCGCCCGGGCCTTCTCCACGGCCTTGATGTGCGAATCCGTCAGTTCGGTTGCCGAGAACGTCTTCTTCTTCAGCCCGTCGCGGGCTTCGGCGATCGTCAGGTCAGTGAGCTTGCTCATTCGACCACCTTTGGCACGGCAAAGTAATTGTCCTCGCCCAGCGGGGCGTTGCGCACCACAGCGTCCGCGCGATTGCCGTCGGACACCTCGTCTTCGCGCAGCTTGAGCGACACCTTCACGACGCTCGTCATCGGCTCGACCGCCGACGTGTCCACCGCGTTGAGTTGCTCGACCCACGCGAGGATGCGGTTGAGCTCGCCTGCCATGGGTTCGAGGCGCTCTTCTGGGAAAGCGATGCGCGCAAGCCGCGCGACCCGCCGGACTGTGTCTTTATCTACGGACATGACATCAATGTGTTGTGGCGAAACGGCCGCTTTGCTACCAACCCTGCCTGAACCTTGCAAGGCACGGGCGCGACACGGGCGTGATAGTCAAAACACCCGCCGAATTGGCGGAAAGCCTCAAGACCGGTGACCGGTTGCTGGGACTTGATCTCGGCGAGAAGACCATCGGTCTCGCGATTTCCGACATATTGCGGATGATTGCCACACCGCTGGTGACCCTCCCGCGGACCAAATTCACGGCAGATGCACAGGCTCTCATCACCATTATCGACAAGAACGGCATCGGCGGCCTTGTGATCGGCCTCCCCCTCAACATGAACGGAACCGAGGGACCTTCGGCACAAAGCGCCCGCACCTTCGGCCGGAACTTCCTGGGCGTCCGGCCGATCCCCATCCTGTTCTGGGATGAAAGGCTGTCGACCACGGCCGTCACCCGGACGCTGCTGGAAGCTGATGTGTCACGGGCGAAGCGCAAGGATGTTGTGGACAAGATGGCTGCGGGCTTCATTCTGCAGGGCGTGCTCGATGGCATGAGGAGGTCAGCCTGATGCTGAGTCAGATTTTCAAGCGCATCTACATACGCACGCCTGAGCCAATACCCTCCGACCAGCGCCGCCTGCTGGTGCTGGTGGGCGCCGCTTACTTCATCGCCGGGTATGATGTGAACATCTATGGCTTTGCCGTCCGGCAGATCCAGCAGACCTTCACCATCCCCGAATCCGACATCGGCCTTGTCATCGTGCTGTTCAGGCTCGGAATCATTCCCGCCCTCGCACTGGCCTGGCTCGCGGACCGCATCGGTCGTCGCAAGCTGCTGATGATCACGCTGGCCGGCGCTGCCGTGACGACGGTCTGGACAGCCTTCGCCCAGTCGCTGCCTGAATTCATTATAGCCCAAACCCTCGCCCGCACATTCATATACACGGAGGAAATCCTCTGCATGGTGGTGATCGCGGAGGAGTTCTCCGAACGCACCCGCGGCTGGGCAGCAGGCCAACTGGGCGCTCTTGAGGCGCTCGGCGGCGGTGCAGCCGCACTGGTGTTTGCCTTTGTGGAACTGCTGCCCTTCGGATGGCGCGCGATCTACGCCTTCGGTGCCATTCCCCTGCTCTGGCTGGTATGGGCGAGACGCGCCCTGCCCGAAACGCGACGCTTCCAGGAGCGCGATCCGAATGAGAAGGTCCGCCCCTTCGCGAGCCTCATGCGAAACTATCCGGGCAGGCTCGGTCTCCTTGTCTGCCTCTGCGCCCTGTTCGGCCTCGCCGTCGGTGCCACGGTTCCTATGGCTTCGGCCTACCTGCAGGGCACGCATGAATGGGCGCCATGGCAGGTCAGCGCGCTGACCCTCGGCGCAGGCCTGGTCTCGATCCTGGGCACCACGACAGCGGGCGCGTTGAGTGACAGGTTCGGCCGCCGCATGATCATTGCGGTGACCGTCGTGGCCGCGGGCATCAGCTTCGCCCTGTTTTACAGCTGGGCCGCAGGGATCTGGCTGGTGCTGACATGGACAACAGGGCTCTTTTCCATCCTGGCAGCAAACGTGCTCATGACGTCGCTGGGCGCAGAACTCTTCCCGACGTCCCATCGCAGCCTTGCAGCGTCCATCCGCATGATGGCGGCCCTGTTCGGTGGCCTCCTCGGCCTGCTCGTCGAACGTGAACTCTTCATCTTCTTTGGCTCGCATGGCCCTGCCATCGCGACATTGGCGTTGCTGGCGCCCCTTTGCATCATCCCCACCTGGTTCCTGCCGGAACCGGCGCAACGCAAACTCGAGGACATTGCAGCAGAACGCAGATGACCGACATGATCACGGGTCTCATCCCGGTATTTGCCATCATCGCGCTTGGCACAGCCCTGCGCTCCCTGAAGCTCCTGGATGACGCTGGCTGGCGCGCGGTCGAGCGCCTGACCTACTTCGTGCTTTTTCCCTGCTTCCTCTTCAGCGCGATTGCCTTTGCAGACTTCAGTTCGGCACCTGTCGGCCTGCTGGCCGTGGCGCTCGCCGCATCGATGCTGGCAATGGCAGTCTTCGTGTACCTGTTCCGCCCGCTCCTTGGCCTGGACGGCCCAGCCTTCACAAGCCTTTTCCAGGGTGCTGTGCGATGGAACTCCTACGTGGCCCTCGGCGCCATCGCGGCCGTCCTCGGACAGCCAGGACTGGCCCTTGTCGCGGTCGCCGTCGCGGTCATGGTCCCGCTCGCGAACACGCTCTGCGTGATCGTCCTCATTCGCCATGCATCGGACAGGGCCATCAACCCGCGCATGATTGCATCGCAGCTGCTGCAGAACCCGCTGATCCTTGCGTGCCTCGCCGGCATCGCGGCGCAGATGCTGGGCATCGGCCTCCCGCAGGTTGCGATGACAAGCATTGACCTCGTCGGCAAGGCAGCCCTTCCCCTTGGATTGCTTGCCGTGGGCGCAAGCCTTGATTTTGGTGACCTGAGAGCGAGACCGTCGCCAGTCATTGCCGCCGGCATTCTCAAGCTTGCCGTCATGCCACTGTTCCTCGCTGCCATCGCCGTCGCGTTGGGAATGAAAGGACCCGCCGCAACAGCAGCGCTGATCTGCGCCGCAGTACCCGGAGCCCCCTCGTCCTTCATCCTCGCCCGGCAGATGGGTGGCGACGCTCCGCTGATGGCAGGAATAACGACGGTTCAAACGGTCGCGGCCCTCGTCACCATGCCCCTGATGCTGTGGATTCTGGCGTAGGATGAGCGGGAGCCTTCGAATTCTCATCGTGGGAGGATACGGCATCTTTGGCGGCCGCATCGTCGAACTTCTTGAAGACGAGCCGCGTCTGACCATGATTGTTGCGGGCAGGTCGCTCGCAAGTGCATCGGCCTTCTGCGGAACGCGCAGGCACGCTAGAGCCGAACTGATACCGGCGACCTTCGATCGCGATGGCGATGTCGCTGCGCAGGTGTCATCCCTGGCGCCGGACCTGATCGTGGATGCCAGTGGGCCGTTCCAGGCTTACCGTGAAGGGCGATACAGCATCATTCAGGCGTGCCTGAAACTGCGGGTGCCTTACCTCGACCTCGCGGACGGATCGGACTTTGTGGCCGGCGTCGACGGATTCAACGAGCAGGCAATTGCAGCAGGTATCTACGTGCTTTCCGGGGTATCCACGTTTCCCGTTCTGACGGCGGCCGTCATTCGTCATTTGTCGGTCAACATGGTGCGCGTGGACGACATTCGCGGCGGAATTGCGCCCTCGCCCTTTGCGCGGGTGGGCGCGAATGTCATCCGCGCAATCGCCAGCTATGCGGGTCGACGCGTGCGCGTGTGGCGCGATGGAAATATGTCCTCGGGACGACCCTTCACCGAGCAGCTGCGCTACACCATCGCGCCTCCCGGCCACGTGCCCTTGCGCAGCACGTTGTTCTCGCTTGTGGATGTTCCGGACCACGTTGCGCTTCCGCAATTGTGGCCGGACGTCAGGACGGTGTGGATGGGCGCCGGCCCTGTGCCCGAA
>JBILMZ010000261.1:0-4248 GCA_044375275.1 Micropepsaceae bacterium
GGGAAGGGCCAGCTCCCTGCCCAGCCGCGAAAAGACTTCGGACGTGACATTGGATGTCAGGAAGCCCGTGGCTGAAAACGCCGTGATGGTGACGGTGCGCTCGCGCTGATAGCGGTCGATGCGCGGCGGTCCGCCTTCGAATCTCGGGTTTGTCAGAAGCGCCAGCGGCACCCCTGCTCCCGATGCGGTGGGTACGTAGATGCGCTGGAGAGCGTCGATCTCCTGGCGCGTATCCATGGGCAGGCGCAGGACGATCGGGAACTCGTCGCCGTCGTCCTGGCGATAGGCGCCCACTGTGTCCCCCGAGAGTGCGATGCGAACGGTCTGGTCGATGGCTCCGGCCGGGACGCCCAGGATCGCGGCCTTGCGGGCGTCGACGCCGAGGTCGAGATCGGTGCGATCGAGGCGAACGGGGTTCGTGACGTTGCGTATGCCGGGGGTTGTCTCGATGATCCCGGTGACCTTGCCCGCTATATCCTTGAGCGTCGCCAGATCCTTGCCGCTGATGCGCACGGCAATCGGGGCGGCAATGGGCGGGCCATTTTCGAAGACACGCAGGTTGATCTGGGCACCCGGTATGACGCTGAACTGCTTCCGCAGGCTGTCGAGCACGGCCGGGGTCTTGCGCGGGTCCCATTCTTCCAGCTGCACGAAGACCTGGCCGTAGTTGCTCCTGAAGTCTTCGGGGATCACGTTGTAGAAGATGCGCGGGTTCGAGCGGCCGACGTTCCCCATGACCCAGACCACCTCGTCGCGGGCCTGCAGGATCTCCTCAACCCGGCGGACGATGCCGTCCGTCTCGCTCAATGCCGTGCCATCGGGTGTCTCGATGTCAACGACAAACTGCGGCGTTTCAGAAGGCGGAAAGAGGCTAAATCCCAGACGCGGAATCAAAAGCAGGGACACGGCGAAGCCGATCATGGCGACGGCAATGACAAGACGCGGCGCGAGCAGCGTGAAGTGGAGAATGGGGCGGTAGATGCCATGGATGCCGGCCATGAGCACGCGCAGGACGAAGTTGCCTTCGGGATGCTCGTGGCGGGACAACATGCGGCTTGCGAGGAAGGGAATGATGGTCAGCGAGACGAGCAGCGAGGCACCAACAGTGTAGAGCACGGCCACCGGCAGCGAGCGCGTGAACTTGCCGGCGCCTTCGGCCAGGAAGAGCAGCGGCAGGAAGGCCAGCATCAGTGTTGCCGTGCAACCGACCACGGCGATGCCGATCTGGCTTGTGCCGGCCAATGCGGCCTGCAGCCGTGACTTGCCCTCTCGCAAGTGGCGGGCGATGTTCTCGGTCACCACAATGGAGTCATCCACCAGAAGGCCCAGGGCCAGGATGAAGCCCGAGATCGAGAGCTGGTTGATCGTGAAGCCCGTGTAGAGCAGCAGCGTCACGCCGATGGCGAGCGACAGGGGGATCGAGATCATGACCACGAAGGAGGCGCGCCAGCCGAGCGGCAGCAGCGTCACGAGCACGAGGGCGAAGGCGATCGAGAAGTCACGAGCCAATGTGTTGAGCCTGTGGGCCACGTTCTTCGACTGGTCGAAGGCACGTTCGATCGTCACGCCCTGGGGGAGGTCGGCCTCGAAGGCGTCGATGGCCTTGAAGATGCGATCGCGGACCGTGAAGACGTCCTGGTTGTCCATCATGTTGGCGGTCAGGAAGACGGCACGCTTGCCGTTGAAGCGGGTCTCGTGCCTGAGTTCGGCATAGGCCCAGTCGACGTCGGCGATGTCGCGCACCCGGAGGGCGCGTCCGTCGACGGTGGCGATGACGGTGTCCCTTATCTCCTCAAGCGAGTCGAAGGCGCCTGTTGCCTTGACGTTGAATCGGCGGGCGCCGGAATGGATGGCACCGGGTGGCGCATCGACAGCCTCCGCGCGCAGGACGTTGGCGACCGTCGAGATGGGGACCCGCCGCTCGGCAAGCTTGCCCATGTCCACCGAAATGCGAACCTCGGTGGGGGGCGCGCCCCAAACCTCGGACTCGCGGATGCCCGGGATGCGCCCGATAATGTCGCTGAGGTCGCGGGCGGTGTCTTCCAGGGAACGCAGGCCGGCCGTGTCGCTGAGAAAGGCGACCTGCACGATGTTGGTGAGCGATGTCCGGATCTTCTCGATGCGCAGCGACAACAGATTGGCGGGCAACTGGGGTCGAAGGGCGTTGAGTTCGCGCGAGACCTCGTCGAATTTCTTGTCGGGGTCGGTCGTCCACTCGAACTCCGTCACGATCACGGCGACGCCGTCGCGCAGCGTGGTGTCGATGCGTTTGACGTCCTCGAGGGCGTCGATGACCTGCTCGAGCGGATCGGCGACCAGCTTCTCCATGTCAGCTGCCGCCGCGCCCGGCAGGATGGCGCGGACGATGACGATGGGGATGGGGAAGCTCGGGTCCTCGGCGCGCGGGATCTGGCGCACGGAGCTTACGCCGATGATGGCCAGCATCAGGAAGATGACCAGCGTGAACTGCCAGTTGCGGACGAAAAAGGAGGTAAAGCCGCTCACTTGCGCATGGCCGGCTTTGGCGGGCTTCCCCCCTCGACCGTCACGGGCTGCCCGTTGCGCAGATAGGCAGCGCCGGATGTTGCAACCTCGTCGCCGGGCTTGAGGCCGCTTTTCACGAGGACGCTGTCGCCGCTGAAGCCGGCGATGGTCACCGCGACGCGGCTTGCCTTGCGATCGGGAGAGATAACGAAGACATAGGCGGCGTCGCCCTGCCCCTCTATGAGCGCGATCGACGGCACGGCGACGAGTTTCTCGCTGGCATCCCCAACGGAGGGCGTCAGGGTGGCTTCGGCCACGAGGCCGCTGCGCAGGCTCTCGGGAACGCTGGCGAGCGTTATCTCGACGTCGAAGGCGCCGGTCAGCGGACTGGCCTTGGCGCCGATGCGGGTGACCTCGCCGATGGCGTTCAGCGTGTCGCCGGCGATGCGCAGGCTGGCCTTGTCGCCGGTACGCACACGAACGACCTGACGGTCGGAGAGCGGTGCGCGCATGATCATGCCCGATGTGGTGTCGCCCAGCGTGATGACGGGGGCGCCGGGTGCCATCTGCTGGCCGACCTCGGCATGGCGCACGAGGACAATGCCGTCGCTGGGAGCAACGAGGGCGGCGCGGCTCTCGTCGAAGCGGGCGGAGGCGAGGGCCGAAGTTGCGCGCTGGAAGGTGGTGCGGGCTTCGTCGAGGCGTGCCACTGACTCGGCGCCGCTGGCTTGCAGCATGGTGATGCGCTCGAGATTGGCCTTTGCGGCGGCGAAGGCCGCCTCGGCTTCGGCCCTGCGGCCGGCCGTGTCGGAGGGGTCTGCGCTGACGAGGGGGGCGCCCTTCTTGACCGTATCGCCGGCATCGACGGCGTAGCGATGGACCACGCCGCCGGTCTTGAAGCTGAGGACCTGCTCCCGCTTGTAGGTGATCGTGCCAGAGACGATGATCTGGCCGGCGTCGGCGGCCAGCTGGGCACGAGCGATCTTCACAGGCACAGGGACAGGCGCCGCGGCCTCGGCCGGCGCAGCAAGCGCCACGCCCAAGGCGAGCAGCAACCGGCTTGCCCCAAGGGCCATGACTTGCAGTCCGCGCACTTTACTTTTCCCTGTTCCAGGCTTCCCCTTACAGGGTCGACCCGCCATGCCGGCCCCACCGGTCATGCTGCACCTCTGAGCTGAGATTTAGCACGGGTACAAACCGAAATCAGCTTCTGCTTCGGCCGTGTTTGCCACGAATTTGGCTGAAAACCGTGTTTTGTGGCGTCCGTAGTGTGACACGAGAGAAAGATTCGTCGGAGGTATTGAGGCGCTTCCCCTCTTTTGCAGGTTGGGTTTCAGGATGGTCCGGCGCGCGCCCTCTGCCGCGCTTATCGTCCGAAACAAGTCGCTCACATCTGAGCCATGGTGGCCTGGTGCCTGACACCAGAGAAATTCTCGGCGCTTTGTTCGTTGTGGGGCGTACCAGCTGGCGCATTCTTGTCGGCGTTCGCGCTGTCTTTCACAGGGTTCGCCTGCCTCAACCCGGCACCGGGGGCTTAAGCCCCGCTCGTTGTTTGAAACGATGCACTGCATCGTTTCATCGGATGCGCCGACCACGCCTCGCCCCCAAAGATGTAAAGAGTTCTAGACCCAAGAACTAATTGGTTCTCGAAACACGGAACCCCAGATTGATGTTCCGGATCGCCGCGGTGACCCCGACGCGGAACGCCGAGCGGCCGAGCCACGGACCGATGAGCCAGGAGCCGCCGCGAACGACGCGGAGAGA
>JBILMZ010000262.1:0-4228 GCA_044375275.1 Micropepsaceae bacterium
AAAATGCGTTTCCGGACTTGTGACAATCCCGTTCTGTTGCATTTGAATTGAATCCTTAAAGTGAGTGACAGGGATCAGGCGTAAAGTGCTTTCATGAACAGCACCGGCAAAGCAGATCTGCAGCCAGCGGGACTTGTCCAGGACAGGCTGCCCATCATCGTCGAGAGCTCGGAGGTTTTTGAAACCCCCGAACTGAACGAAGTGGCTGCGCTCTGGCATGCCAAGCGCGGGCAGAATCGATTTCCCTCGCGCGAAGATTTCTCCATGCGCGACCTGAAGACCGTGTTGCGCAGCCTGGCATTCCTGGATGTGGTGGAAGTCGCGTCGGGTCTTCGCTTTTTCGTGAGATACATGGGATCGGAGCTGGACGCCCAGCTGATGCCGATGACGGGCCGCTTCACGGACGAAGTGCTCGATGCCTATTTCCAGCGCAAGTGGCACCATGTCTGGAACCACTGCCTGCAGCATGAGCGTCTCTCGCGGTCAATTGCACGCGCGGAGTATCGTGAGCGGCAGTATGCCTATGTGGAAGGGTTGTATGCGCCGCTCGCGACGGATGGCGTGCATGTCGACAAGATCATGATCGTCGCCTGCTACCACCAGGCAGAGGCTGCGACCGAAAGTTCCCGTCGATGTGCCGAGACGCTCAAGCGACGCTATGTGTGCGAAGTGGGAAACATCTAGTCCAGCAACGTGCCCTGGACAATGACGGGCTCGATGAGCGCGGGTTCGTCGGCGACGCGGGCATTGTTGACGCGCCTTGACACAGGGTGCGCGTTGATCAGCCCCTCCGCTGCCGGCTTCAGAAGTTCGTCACCCAGTTCGCCTGACAACCATCCGGCCATCGTGTCCCTGTCCAGGAGGACGGGCATGCGGTCGTGGTACCTCGAGACAAAGGCGTTTGCATCCGTGATGACCATGGTGGCCGACGTGATCGTCTTTGAACGGTCGTCCGGATGCGGGGCTTCTTCCCAGAGGCCCGCCACCAGAAAGAGCGGTCCTGTCGCTGATGTGAAGTACCAGGGTTGCTTGCCGCCGGGAACGTCCTGCCATTCATATGTTCCGGAGGCCGGGATCACGCAGCGCCTCGCCCTGTAGGCGGCACGAAACGTTGGCTTCTCGGATACTGTCTCGGCGCGCGCGTTGAAGGTGGACGGCAGTTCCTTCAGCGACTTTTTCCACCAGGACGGCACCAAACCCCATCTCATGCGGCTCAGGCTGTGGCCTCCGCGGGGAGACGCTGTCGCAACGATGATGTCCTGCGTCGGGCAGATGCTGTAGCGGGGCTGGAGGTTGCCGAGCGGCTGACCGAAAAATTCGAAGTAGGCATGCAGGTCGCTGTAGGAGAACTGCTGGGTGAAGCGTCCGCACACGGTAGCTGTCCCTCAAGTCTTGTAGACCGGCACGTTGTCGATCAGGCGTACGCGGCCCAGATTGGCCGCCACCAGCAGCCTGGCGGGCTCGCTGAGGGCCTGCAACGGCATCAGGTCCTGCTCGGCCCGCAGTTCGAAATATTCGACGGCGGAAAAGCCTGCGGCGAGGATGGCCGCGCGGGCGGACGCGTAGATGTCCTGTGGCGGCCGGCCTTGCCGGAAGGCATCTGCAGCGCTGGTCAGCTGCCGGAACAATTCAGGGGCCACCTGCCGTTCGTCGGCGGTCAGCCGGGCGTTCCTGGATGACATCGCCAGGCCGTCGGTTTCCCGCACCGTTGGATGGGCAACGATGCCGACCGGAATGTCGAGGTCCCGCGTCATGCGCCTGACCACGTGAAGCTGCTGGTAGTCCTTTTCGCCAAGAACCGCGAAGTCCGCCTGGCTCTGGTTGAACAGCTTCGCGACAACTGTTGCGACACCTTCAAAGTGGCCCGGCCGGAAGGCGCCGCAGAGGCCTTCACTCACCCTCGCGACGGCAATCTTGGTCGCAAATCCATCCGGGTACATTTCCGTCTGCGTGGGCGCAAAGAGGAGGTCGACGCCGCCCTCTTCAAGGAGCGCGCTGTCGGCTTTCAGCGTGCGCGGGTAGTTCGCCAGGTCGCTGGGATTGTTGAACTGTATGGGATTCACGAAGATCGAGACAATGGTGCGTTCGGTCAGCGTGCGTGCCATGCGGACGATCTCAAGGTGTCCCTTGTGAAGGGCACCCATGGTGGGCACGAGCGTGGACTTGAGCCGCTCGGCCTTCCACTGCGCGGTCACGGCGCGGAGCTCTGTGACCGTGGTCACCGTCGTGAGCTTGCGGGGGGTCATTTCGTGGCGTCCTTGTCATGGAAAACATGGTCGGGACCGGGGAACGTCCGGGCCCTGACTTCAGCGGCATAGGCGGCGACCGCGTCCGACGTGGCGACGCCCAGGTCGGCATAGCGCTTTACGAATTTCGGCCTGAAGCCCGTGAAGGTGCCCAGGATGTCATCGATGACCAGGATCTGGCCATCGCAGTCGGGCGAGGCGCCGATTCCGATCGTGGGGATCGGGGTCTGGCGGGTGATGCGCGTGGCGAGCGCGGAAGGAATTTTTTCCAGCACCAGCGAGAAGGCTCCCGCCTCCGCAACAGCCGCGGCGTCCGCTTCAACCCGGGCAGCGTCGTCGCTCTTGCCCTGCAGGCGGAAACCTCCAAAGACGTTCACGGACTGGGGTGTAAGTCCGACATGGGCCATCACGGGAATCCCGCGTTCTGTCAGGAAGGCGATGGTGTCACGCATCCTGATGCCGCCCTCGATCTTCACGGCTGCACAGCCGGTTTCGGCCATGACACGCGCGCAGTTCCTGAATGCCTGCGCGGGGCTTTCCTCGTAGCTGCCAAAGGGCATGTCCACGACCATCAGGGCCTGCTTCAGTCCGCGCCGGACGGCCGCGCCGTGCATGATCATCATTTCAAGCGTTGCGCCCACGGTTGACGGCAATCCGTGGACCACCATCGCGACGCTGTCGCCGACCAGGACGAGGTCGCAGTGGGCGTCGACCGATTCAGCCTGCGGGGTCGAGTAAGCCGTCAGGCAGACGATGGGCGTCTTGCCCTTTCGTGCGCTGATGTCGGGGACGGTCAGTGGTTTTTGTCCTGATGCTGCCGGCTTCGTTTCAGTGCTCATGTCCAGAATGCCCGCGCTGACCTTGTTGCGGCGCACAATACAACTTGTACGCCCGTGCGGCAGCAGTTTTTTTTGGCACGGTTTCCCTTCGTGCGGTTGGTCGTGCCCGGCTTTCGTCCGTTTTCTCAATCATTAATTGGCAGGAAACTCTTGTAATTCCTGACCTTGTGCTGGCGCTCAGTGTACGGATGATTGAAGTGCGTGACCTGACTGGATACGAGCAAGGCCGGACATTTCACTGATTGCGCATTTACGGTTTCGGGCGCATGATTTGCGTCTGTAACCGGGGCCTCTGGCTCGCTGGTGCCGTCTTCCGGCGTTAATCGCGACGCGCCTGCTGGGTTCAAGGCCCGCCACCTGCAAAGGGAGGAAGACATGACTGTTGCTGCCATTCTCAAGCACAAGGGTGCCAAGGTTGATACGGTGCAGCCGACGGCGACCGTGCAGCAGGTCTGTGACCTGCTCGCGTCGCGGAAAATCGGTGCTGCAGTTGTCGTGGGGGCCGCCCAGGAAGTCGTGGGTGTCGTCTCCGAACGGGACATCGTTCAGGTCCTCTCGCTGCATGGCGCGCGCGCGCTGGACAGAACGATCGACGAGATCATGACCCGGCAGGTGACCACGTGCCGTCTGACAGACTCGGCCCATGACCTGATGGAGATGATGACGTCCGGGCGCTTCAGGCATGTGCCCGTTGTCGAAGGCGGGCGCCTCGTCGGAATCGTCTCGATTGGCGATATCGTGAAGCGGCGTATCGAAGATGCGGAGCTCGATCGGTCTTCCATGCGTGAATACATCGCCCAGGCGGGCTAAGCGCGATCCCGAAAAGCCTTTGATTTTCCGCGATTTGGCTGTTGCGAGCCCTGTTCCAGGGCGTGTGGCAATCTGACGTTATGTGGAAAAGCACGAATTGTCTCAAATGACGTTTGACAATCGGAAATGCCCTCACTATATCCGCGCTCCTCGACGCCGCCGGGTGTTGGTTACACGGCAACCGGCGGCGTTGTTTCGTCTGGATCTTTCTGGGTCTCCCAGTTCGGTTCATTGGCGCTGCGATTTGACAATTGATTATACCGGGAAGGGGAATGAGGGCGGCGTAGAGGTCTTGGTCGTTGGACTATGACTTTGAGCTGTTTTTCTTCTCTT
>JBILMZ010000071.1:0-14468 GCA_044375275.1 Micropepsaceae bacterium
AACGGACTGAAGAACACCAAATGTTACATGCACGTAAGGTTCCGGCGAGCCCTTCGCGTAAACGGAGAATCCGGCGACCTGCAATACCTGCTGATCTGCAGAGGACGCGGCCGATGCCAAAGCAGGCGAAGGCGTCAGCGTGATTTCCACCTGCTCGCGATTCCACGGCTTTGAAGGGGATGGCGTCGATCGCGCGACGATCAGTTTCATCGGCTGGCCGCCAGACGCCGTGACGGCGCCTGCAATATCGGCAAACGTGGAGATGCCCTTCCCGTTGACCCCGACGATGATGTCATTGACCTTCAAACCGGCGGCTGCCGCTGGCGATCCGCTCGAGACAGTTTCGATTTCGCCTGGAATGACGGGGCTAATGCCGACACCCGGATCCCTGATCGGAGCACCGAAACTGTCGGGCTTGGAGATCATGGCCGGCGTAACGACAACGAGTTCACGTGCGCCAGCGCGCTCGACCACGAACTTCAGCGGACGACCATTGGCGACCGACACGATCTTCACGATCGCCGAAAAGTCGCTGATTTCCTGATCGTCGATGCTCACAACGCGGTCACCCGGCTTAAGGCCGGCGAGCTGGGCGGGATAACCGGCCTTCACGTTACCGATGATCGGCGACGATGAGTTAGACCCGTAGACAAGGAAAAACCCTGTCAGGATGACAAGCGCCAGAATGAAATTGGCCAGCGGACCCGCGACAGAAATGATGGACTTCTGCCACCACGTCTTGTGGTGAAACGACCTGGAGCGATCAGTCTCCGGCATCTGCTTCAGCTTTTCCTGGTCAGGCGTGCTGGCTGCACCCTCATCGCCCCAGAACTTGACGTATCCGCCCAGCGGGAGCGCTGCAAACTTCCAGCGTGTTCCATAGCGGTCGGTAAAGCCGATCAGTTCCTTGCCAAATCCAATCGAAAACGTCTCCACCTTCACGCCGAAATAGCGGCCGGCCAGGAAGTGGCCGAGTTCATGGACGAAGACGACGAGCGAGATGACGAACAGAAACCCAAGGCCGCCCAAGGCGAAACTGGTAATGAGTTCAAGCATCCGTGTGAGCCCTGTTGATAATCTGGTTGTGTCGAAGCGCGGCTAACTTTTCAATGCACGTTTGGCGTGTTGCCTTGCTTGCGAATCTAGCGCCATAACGGCTTCCAGTGATTCAGGCTCTGCCGAACTGGCGGAAAAGTGCTGCAGCGTTTGGTCAACGACCCGCGATATACCCTCAAAACCCATGTTTCCTGCCAGAAATGCAGCGACAGCGATTTCGTTGGCGGCGTTAAGCACGGTCGTGGCCCCCTGCCCTGCAGCCATCGCGTCCTGTGCCAGTTTGAGGCAGGGGAAACGCTCGAGGTCGGGCGCCTCGAATGTCAACTGGCCCAATTCGGTCAGGTCCAGGCGTCGCGTCGGCGCCTTGATTCTGTCGGGATAGCCCAGCGCATAGGCAATGGGCGTGCGCATGTCGGGGCTTGCGAGCTGCGCCAGGACCGATCCGTCGGCGTAGGTCACAAGGCAGTGAACCGCCTGCTGGGGGTGAACGACGACGCCGAGCTTTTCGGGCGGCGTGCCGAACAGGTGATGCGCCTCGATCAGTTCCAGACCCTTGTTCATCAACGTCGCGGAATCGACCGAGATCTTGGCACCCATCGAGTAGTTCGGGTGCTTGCAGGCCTGCGCAGGGGTTACGCCGCGCATCTGCTCCCGGGTCCAGGTCCGGAAGGGGCCGCCGGATGCCGTGAGGACAACCCGCTCGATCGATGCCGCGTGACGTGGCGTGAACACCTGGAACACGGCGTTGTGCTCGGAGTCCACCGGCAGCAGCGTCGTGCCGCAGCGCCTGACTTCCGACATGAACAGGCGGCCGGCAGAGACCAGGCATTCCTTGTTTGCGAGCGCGACCGTGCGCCCGCGTTCAACCGCCGCCAGCGTGGGCTTGAGGCCAGCGGCACCCATGATGCTGGCCATGATCCAGTCCGCGTCGCGACGTGCTGCTTCCACGACGGCGTCAGCGCCTGCGGCGACTTCGATCCGGGTTCCGGCGAGCGCGGACTTCAGTTCAGCATACTTCTCCGGATTTCCGATCGCGACGAATGAGGGCTGCAGGCGCCTCGCCTGCCCGGCGAGGCTTGCGACATTCTCGTTGGCAGCCAGCGCGACAACCCTGTAGGTCCCGGGTGATGCGTTGTTGTGGCTTTCGATGAGTTCGACTGTGTTCGTGCCAACCGAGCCTGTCGATCCGAGGATGCTGACGGACTTGGGCGCGCGTTCGCTCACGGCGCGGCCCAGACGATCGGGGAATGTCCAATGATTGCAGCGAGAATGGCGACGCCGCTCGTGGCGACGATCATGCCGTCAAGCCTGTCCAGCGCGCCGCCATGGCCGGGAATGAGGTCCGAGGCATCCTTCACACCGAATGTCCGTTTCAGGAAAGATTCCGCGAGATCCCCGCACTGCGTCAGGAACGATACGCCGGCGCATGCCAGGACGTAGGGTTCGCGCGCCACGAAACCCGACAGCTGCGTGAGCAGAATGCCGGCGATGATTCCTGCTGCAAGGCCGGATACCGCGCCCGCCCAGGTCTTGTTTGGTGAAATCTGCGGCGCGAGTTTGGGGCCGCCAAAGGCCGAGCCGGCGAGATAGGCCGCACTGTCGGTTGCCCAGACGATGCACAACAGCCAGACGACCGTTTCCAGGCCAAAGGGTGTGAGCATGCGCAGTTCCGAAAATGCGAGGCTTGGCAAAGCGATGAAGACGATGCCCATGACTGTCCAGATCGAGCGTTCGCCCAGTCTCTGCGCATAGACATTACCCACCAGCGCCAAAATGAACACCGCGGCCATTGCGAAGTTTGCATGGCCTGCCACGAGTAGTGTTTGCGACATAACGATCGCTGCAGCGTGGAGCGCCAGGCGCCACCCCGGCTGACGTTCCTTGTGAACGATCATGATCCATTCGCGGGACATGGCGATGCTGGCTGCCATCGCCCAGATCGCCAGCACCCAACCACCTGCATAGACCGCTGCCAACGCAGAGGGAATGAGGACCAATGACGTAACAATGCGGGGCCAGAGAGACGATTTTCTTGCGCTCACT
Source organism: Micropepsaceae bacterium (assembly GCA_044375275.1). Lineage (GTDB taxonomy): Bacteria > Pseudomonadota > Alphaproteobacteria > Micropepsales > Micropepsaceae > SZUA-430. Next base: position 3,100 of record JBILMZ010000071.1, read on the forward strand.
GTGGTCATTCACCCGCCGAAGTATTGCGCCCGCCGAAGCGGCGGTCCCGCGCCTGATATTGCCGGATGGCGTCAGTCAATTGCAACTCACCGAAATCCGGCCAAAGCGTGTCCAAGAAAACGAACTCGGAATAGGCCGTCTGCCACAGGAGAAAGTTGCTGAGTCGCTTCTCGCCGCTGGTCCTGATCACGAGGTCCGGATCGGGGATCCCTGCCGTGGCAAGGTGGGCGGCAAATGTTTCCCGCGTGATGTCCGACGGCTGCATCCTGCCGGACTGGACCTCTGCGGCGATGCGGCGGGCAGCGTCGACGATTTCATCCTGACCTCCGTAGTTGAAGGCAATCGTGAGCGTAAGGCCTGTATTTGCTGCCGTCTTCAGGTGAACATCATCGATGAGTCCTACAATGTCCGCGTCGAGGCCGCTTCGGGTACCGATGATGCGGATCCTAACGCCATTGGCATGCAATTCCTCCAGGTCCGAGCGGATGTACATGCGCAGAAGGCCCATGAGATCCGACACTTCCGCTATCGGTCGCTTCCAGTTCTCGGAAGAAAAGCCGAACAGTGTCAGGTGACGGATTCCCAGGCGACCCGCGGCCCGGACAGTGTTACGGACTGCGGCTACGCCTGCCCGATGCCCCATAACGCGCGGCAACATGCGCGCACTTGCCCAACGGCCATTGCCATCCATGATGATGGCGATGTGGTTTGGCAACGGATTGCCCGTCGGGTCGGGTGTAGCCTGGGACATCCATGCAGATCCGCGAAGGTCGCCCTAGACCTGCATGATCTCCTTTTCCTTGGCGGCGTACGCCTCGTCGATTTCCTTGATGTGGTTGTCCGTGGCCTGCTGGACCTTTTCCGACATCTTCTTGTGTTCGTCTTCGCTCATCTGATGCTCTTTCTCGAGCCTCTTTAGATGCTCCATGCCATCGCGGCGAATGTTGCGAACGGCGATACGCGCTGATTCCGAATATTTTGCGGCGATCTTCGAGAGTTCCTTGCGGCGGTCTTCCGTCAGCGGCGGGATCGGAATGCGCAGCAGCTGCCCGTCCACCTGCGGATTGAGGCCCAGACCGGCGCCGCGGATGGCCTTGTCGACAGCGATGACAAGGCCGCGATCCCATACCTGCACGGTCAGCATGCGCGGTTCCGGCGCGTTGACGGTGCCGACCTGCGTGATGGGCATGTTGCTGCCATAGGCATCGACCTGGACCGGCTCCAGCAGGCTGACGCTGGCGCGGCCCGTCCGAAGTCCGGAAAATTCCTGCTTCAGGGTCTGGACAGCGCCACGCATGCGCTTGTTCAGGTCTTCAAGGTCAAATGGCTTTGACTGTGCCATGGATTTCCTCCCGTGGGCGCCGGGGAGCGCCTGTTTCCTATGAACCGATGACCGTGCAGAGACCCTGTCCCTGCAGGACGCGAACGAAATTCATCTTCTCGTGGATGTTGAAGACGATGATCTTGATGTTGCTGTCGCGCGCGAGGGCAACGGCCGACGCGTCCATGACCTTGAGGTCGCGGCCCAGCACATCGGTGTGTGTGAGGTGGTCATATCGCTCTGCCTTCGGATTTTTCTTCGGATCTTCCGAGTAGACGCCGTCGACCTGGGTGCCCTTCATGATCGCATCGACGCCCATTTCGGCGGCGCGCAGGGCGGCGGCAGTGTCGGTCGTGAAGAACGGATTGCCCGTGCCTGCCGCGAATATCACGACCCGCCCCTTCTCCATGTGGCGCATCGCGCGGCGGCGGATATAGGGTTCGCACACTGTCGTCATGGGAATGGCCGACAGCACGCGGGTATAGACACCAGCCTTTTCGAGAGCGTTCTGCATGGCGAGGGCGTTCATGACGGTGCCCAGCATGCCCATGTAGTCGGCCGTGGCGCGTTCCATGCCGGAGGCCGCTGCATTCATGCCCCGGAAGATGTTTCCGCCGCCGATTACGGCGCAGACCTGTGTTCCGATGTTCTTGGCTTCCTTGATCTCGCCCGCGATGCGGTCGACGGTGGCCAGATCGATGCCGTACTGGCCGGGGCCCATCAACGCCTCGCCGGAAATCTTGAGAAGTATCCGACGATAGAGAGGCGTTGATGTCATTGGTCCCTGCCCTTTATTGGTAGCCCTTAGCCTTTTGCCGCAGCGGCGACTTCAGCAGCGAAGTCAGTTTCCTCTTTCTGGATCCCTTCGCCAAGCGCAAAGCGCACAAATCCTTCGATCGAGATCGGAGCGCCCACATCCTTTTCAGCCGCTTTCACCACGGCTTCGACGGTCTTTTCGGGATCCATGATGTAAGCCTGCTGCGGCAGCACGACTTCCTCATAGAACTTGCGCATCCGGCCTTCCACCATCTTCGCGATGATGTTCTCGGGCTTGCCGGACTGGCGTGCCTGGTCGGCGAAAATGGCCTTTTCGCGCTCGGCGACAGCCGGGTCAACCTGGTCAATGCGCATGGCCAGCGGCGGGAACGGCGTTCCGGCCACATGCATTGCAAGCTGGCGTCCAAGGGCGGCGAGTTTCGCTGCATCGCCCGACGACTTGAGGGCGACCAGCACCCCGATCTTGCCGAGACCCGGCGCCATCTGGTTGTGCACGTAGCTGGCCACAACACCCGGCGAAACGGTCAGCGCGCGGGTGCGGCGCAATTCCATCTTTTCGCCGATCTTGCCCGAAAGGGCCGTCACCTGGCCTTCGACCGTGTTGCCACCGCCGAATGCCGTTTTTGCAAGCTTCGCCACGTCACTGTCTGTTGCAAGTGCCAGTTCGGCGATCTTGCTGACCATCGCCTGGAACTCTTCGTTGCGCGCAACGAAGTCGGTCTGCGAGTTGACCTCGACGACGGCGCCCGTGCCGCCATTGGCGGCGACGCCAACAAGCCCTTCAGCGGCCACATTGCCCGCCTTCTTGGCGGCCTTCGACAGGCCCTTCTTGCGCAACACGTCGATGGCGGCTTCCACGTCGCCGCTGGTTTCGTTCAGCGCGTTGCGGCAATCCATCATGCCTGCACCGGTTTTTTCGCGCAGGTCCTTGACCATCGCGGCTGTAATTTCAGCCATGGTGTGCTCCTAATCTTTCGAGTTGACCGCGCCGCAGAGGCGGCGCGGCGCCAAATCAGTTTGCTGCCGGCAGTTCCTGAACGGGAACTTCTTCCGAAGCGCCGACGTCCACGCCCGACGTTCCCTGGAATGCAGAGAGGCCGTCGATGACCGCGCGGGCCACGAGATCGCAATAGAGCGCCAGGGCGCGCGAGGCGTCGTCGTTGCCCGGGATCGGGAACGCAATGCCGTTGGGGTTCGAATTCGAATCGACCACCGCGACCACCGGAATGCCAAGCTTGTTGGCTTCCTGGATGGCGATGGCTTCCTTGTTCGTGTCGATCACGAACAGGAGGTCCGGAACGCCGCCCATGTCCTTGATGCCGCCGAGCGCGCGATCAAGCTTTTCCTTCTCGCGCTGCAGGTTCAGCACTTCGCGCTTGGTCAGACCAACGCCGCCAGCATTCAGCGTTTCCTCAATCGAGCGCAGGCGCTTGATCGAGTGCGAAATCGTCTGCCAGTTGGTCAGCGTGCCGCCGAGCCAGCGATGATTGACGTAGTACTGGGCACAACGCTTTGCGGAGTCTGCGACCGGCTCGGAAGCCTGGCGCTTGGTGCCCACGAACAGAACGCGGCCGCCCTGGGCCACGACGTCACGGATGGTCTTCAGCGCCGTGTGCAGCAGCGGAACAGTCTGCGTCAGGTCGATGATGTGAATCTTGTTCTTGGAGCCGTAAAGAAACGGCGCCATGCGGGGGTTCCACCGATGAGTCTGGTGGCCAAAATGAACGCCTGCTTCCAGCAGCTGGCGCATAGAATAATCGGGCAGTGCCATAGGGCCTGTGTCTCCTTGACCGGTTAAGCCTCCGCGGACATCACCGGGATCTCACGAGGAGACCCGGCACCGGAGGGCGGCCCGCCATATGACGGTCAGGCAGCCCAAGCCCGCGTGTGGAATGGTCGAGGCTTTTAGGGGGTTGCGTCCCCCCGCGCAAGAGCGGCAGTTTGGTCGCCCCTGCAAGGACAGCGCGACAAATATGCCAAATTCCATTCCCAGCCCCCTCCGGTCCGAAATCCTGGGGCTTAAACCCAACGGAATCGGCGAGGTTTCCAAGGACGGGCTCGGCAGACCCGACATCATCCCCCTTTGGTTCGGGGAGAGCGATATCGTCACCCCGGCCTTCATCCGGGAGGCCGCGAAGCGCGCGCTTGATGACGGCAAGACCTTCTACACCTTTGTCAGGGGCTTGCCGGAACTGCGCGAAGGGATCGCGACCTGGGCTTCCCGCCAGAGCGGCCGCACGATTGATCCCGAGCGGGTCACCGCCCCTGGGGCCGCCATGCTCTGCATCAACATCGTGCTGCAGTGCCTCCTGCGCCCGGGCGACAACATCGTCATCGTGTCGCCCATGTGGCCCAACATCTTCCAGGCCGTCACCGGCATGGGCGGCGAACCGCGCTTCGTCCGGCTGGACGGTGGAACCCGCGGGGAACCGTGGCGGCTGGACATGCAGAAGCTCTTCGATGCGACCGACGCCCGAACGAAAGCCCTTTTCATCGCCTCGCCCAGCAACCCGACCGGTTGGATCATGAGCGAAGCCGAGCAGCGCACCGTTCTCGATTTCGCACGGCGGCGCGGTATCGCCATCATCTCGGACGAAGTCTACACGCCGATCGTCTATGACACCCCGGCACCAAGTTTCGGCGCATTGGCCGATCCCGATGACAACGTGTTTGTCATCAACAGCTTCTCCAAGGCCTGGGCCATGACGGGCTGGCGCATCGGCTGGGTGATCCATCCGCGCCAGCTTGGATCGCAGATGGTGGAGCTGGCGGCCTATAACAATTCCGGGGCCACAGTCTTCGCCCAGTATGGCGCCGTGGAGGCCATCACCAAGGGTGATGCCTTCATCTCGACGATGCTCGAACGCTGCCGCAACGGCCGGGAGATTGTCGGGCGCTTCCTTGACGGACAGAACCGCATGAGCTGGTCGAAGCCGGCCGGCGCGTTTTATGGCTTCATCGCCGTCGACGGCATGACGGACAGCACCGCGTTTGCCAAGCGCCTGCTGCAGGAAACGAAGGTTGGCGTGGCCCCCGGTATTGCATTCGGACTCCCGACCGACCGGGAGAATGACCGCTTCATCCGCATCTGCTTCGCACAGTCGCCCGAGAGGCTCGAGGATGCGATACAGCGCATCGCCCGGTCCGTTTAGCAAGGCCATGTCCAGTTGACAGGCGAGCGCGATCAGAAGTCTGCAACGGCAGCATTGGCCGTTGTCGAAGCCCTGTACGCCTTCGCCGAGGAGCCTGCGCGCTGGGAAGACGTCATCGCCGCAATCGATGGGTTGCCTGACGTGCTCGATCCCGCGCGTGATGCCGTGGCCCAGTCCATCAGCAATCACGCCTTGCGGGCTGCGGCACTTGCCGAGAAGCTCAATAGCGGTCGCCGTTCGCGGCAACCGGCCTCCGCGGCCTGGGATGCCATCCTGGTGTCAGGTGAAGCACGCGTGCGGGCGGTCACCGGGCGCGCTCAGGAGCGCCTTGAACCGTTCCTGCGCGCCTCCGTAGCGCAAGGCAGCGAATTGCAGCTCAATGCGCGCTCAACCGAAGTTCTTGCGCGCGCCCTGTCCGGCATTGGCCGGTCGCGGCTGTCACTGACACCCGTCACGTTCAGCAGCGACGATGACACGAACCGCGTGTTTGCAATTGCATTGGCGCGGGATGCGTTCCCGAAAAGCCTCACGAAGACTTTCGGCCTGGGAGAGATGTGGGCCGAACCGCTCTTTGCGATCGTGTTGCTGGCCAGTCGTGACCTGATGCATGACCGTGATCTTGTGCGTCAGGGCCTCGGTCTTACGGCCGCCGAAGCGAAACTGGCCGCACGCCTGGGATCCGGCGTGACGCTGGCGGATGCGGCAGGCGAGCTTGGAATTGCGTTTCACACTGCACGTACCCAGCTGAAGCACATCTTCTCGAAGACCGGCGCGAGGCGCCAAAGCGAACTCGTGGGGCTGATCGGAGATCTCGCCGCAATCGCACCAGCACGCGCGGGCGATGCGCCCCTGCCACCTCTCGCCACCGCGCCGCCGCGCCGCTTTGTTGACTTGCCTGATGGACGGCGGCTCTTCTACCGCGAGTATGGTGTCCCCCATGGCCGACCTGCGATCTACTTTCATGTGGGAACGGCGGCCAGTTTTCTCCTGCCTTCGCTGGCGCAGGCCGCGCTCGAAGCGCGTCTGCGGCTGGTGGCCTTTGACCGTCCCGGCTATGGCCATTCGACAGCGTGTGCGCCCTATACGCTTGAAGGTGTTGCCGCAGACGTAGAAGCTCTGATGGATCGGCTGAAGGTCGGGTCGGTTTCATTGTTGGGTGACGGAACGGGTGGTGCTTTCGCGGTTGCGACCGCCAATCTCCTGCGGGACAGGGTGAGATGCCTCGCACTCAGGGCGCCGCGCCTCAGGCGAACGCCGGCTGGAGCTCCTGGCTCCGCGCAATCCATCATGTCGGTCCTCTCGCGACAGCCCTGGGCCATCAAGGGCGTGGCGGACCTCGTGCACCGTTCCATCCACACGTCTTTTCTGCGCAGCCTGCTCAAACGGCATGCCGGATTGTCGGCATCGGATGCAAGTGCGGCAGGGGAAGAAGAGTTCATGGCGGGGTTTGAAGCGGCAGTCTTTGATGCGTTCGAACTGTCAGGCGCAGGGCTTTCCAGCGAACTGAACCTCTTCGCGGCGGGGGCCTTTGCCGATCCGGCGCTTCTGGAGTGCCCGATCCGCGTATGGCACGGGGAAGAGCATTCTGCGGTGCCTGCCTCTGAGTCATTGTCGGTGTTCGCCGGGCATCCCACGGCAGAAGTTTGCGTGCTGCCGCGCACGGGCATCTATCTGCCACCGAACATCATGTCGGAAATCTGCCTGTTTCTGGCAAGTTCAGGTCGGGCCGCAAGCTGACATACCTCGCATGAGGTATGGACCCTCCATAGCCCGCCTCACCTACTCAGCAGCTGAACACCTCTGTTCATTCGGGACGTCCGTCATGCGCTTCACATCTGCTGCACTCTCAACCGCCCTGATGCTTTCCCTCGCTTCGGCCGCCCATGCTGCAGAGAGCTGGTATGTCTTCAAGAACGGGGCTGACGGCTGGATGTTCAACCAGTCCGGACTGGCGAAGGACAGTGCAACGGGCTTCATGCGCATCCAGGTCGGCCGGCTCTATGGCACGCCCCAGGAAGAGGGAGGCGCTTCGTGGAGCTACGAGCTCCGGCGGTACGAAGTCGACTGCGCGAGCGGACGGACACGCCGCGGAGCGACTGAACGCTATACGACCGAGGGCCGTCCCCTGGCGCCGCTGCCGCCGGATGCGAGCGCAGCCTGGGGGCCGTCGAGCTTCGGCTGGCCTTTGAAGGCGAAAACCTTTGCGTGCGATGCCTCCCCTGAACAGGGCGGAACGAAAGCGCCGAGCAAGATCTCCGCGATGGCGATGATGAAGACACTTGTTGGCACAACCGGGGTTGGCGCGACGGGCGCTTCCACGACGGCGCCCGCGCAGGCCAGCACCAGTGACTTCTGCAAGACCATCAGGACCGTCCTCGGTGAAGGACGGATGCAAACGCCGTATTTCAAAGCCTTCTACCTGAATGCGGCCGAGAAGACGAAATATGCCGGGCTCGGTTCGACGCCCATTCCCGGATTTGGCACGTGCCGCATCCAGCAAGCGATGATCCAGCCGCACAAGGGCTATGCGACCTTTGCAAGCTATTACTGCGAGAAGACGGGCGGAAGCGAAACCGAAAACGCGACATTCGCCGCCTCCATTGGGAAGCAGGTCGAAACATGCCTTCCGAACGCCTACTTCGTGGAAGGCAATGATGGCGGCCAATCCATCAAGACACGCGAGTACGCCCTCTCGATATCTGGTTATCCACGCGTGCGCGTGCGCCATGACAAGGACGGCGTCACGATCCACCTTGATGCGAAATAGCTTGTCGCTATAGCGAAATGCCGGTGCTCGAGAGGATGGCGCCAAGTTCGGCGTCCGACTTGACCGCGTCGTATTTCCTGCGCAGCGTCTCAAGCGACTTCGCGTGATACTTCTGCGGCTTCTGCTTCCACTCGAAGCCCTGCAGCATCACCGAGAACTCGTCGTCTGCCGACTTCATGATCGCCAAGGCATTCGCCTTGCTCCATGGCAGGAACCACTGCCCGGCCCAGTCATGGAGGATCGGGGACAGTGTCGGCTCCAGCGTTTTCCACGTTTCAAACTCGCCCTCGATGCGTGGCCAGAGCATGCGCTGGATCCAGGCGAGGACGTTCTGTGCGCGGGCCTCGATCAGGGCGCACGGCGTCGGATCGGTCCACATGTTGTAGACCTGTCCCCACAGGGAGAAGTCTGCAAATGACGGGCGCGCCCCGAAGAGGTACGGCCGGGTCGCGAGATGCGCGTCGAGCTGGCTGAGGGCGGTCAGGAATGAGCTTTCGATGAAAGGCGCCGTCGCGTCGCTCGATCCGACAAACCACACGCGGCCCGTCATGCGCGAGCTTATCTGCTGAGCGAAAGCCTGCTGCGTGGCTTCGTCCATGGCCGGGTTCATCGCCAGCGCCAGCCGCCCCGCGGAGGCCTGCTGGTCGATCGGCCGACGCCATCGGTAATGGAACATCCATTTGTTGCCCCACTCGTCCGCCAGCTCTTCAAGCAGGTCGGACAGGAAGCGCAAGGCCTTGTCATCCGGATGAATGGAGGGTGACGGAAACTGCGCCTCCAGACGCTCGATGATGGGTGTGGAGTCCTGAAGCCCTTCGCCTTCCGGCGTAACCACGAGCGGCACGATCTGGATCTTGGCGTATTTTGCGTAGTCTGCCGCATTCTCGCCGCCCCGGTTCAGCCATTTGTGAGGCAAGCCCTTGAAGCGGGCATAGGCGCGGACCTTGACCGAATAGGGCGACATCTCGGCGCCGTAGATGCGAAAGACATTCGTCATGCGGGTATTGTCCCTTGTGCTTTGCGCAGCATCACTGCCGGCGATGTGACTATTGCCTGTCGACGAGAAGCGCATCCACCATACGACGGAGGACGCGAGAGGCTTCGGCGAGGCCGAGACCCTGGTCCTGCCGCAGCCGGCGCCACGCCTGGAAGCTGGTCAGCATCTCAAGCGACCTGAACAGGTCCCCGTCATCGAGGATGTCCTCCGGCAGCACCTGCCTGAGCGTCTTGCGCTCCATGCGCAGGTGTTCGCGGTAATCTTCCATCAGGAACGGAGAGCGGAACCGCAGGACACTGCCCGCCACCTTCAGCGGCATGATGTCTTCGTAGACCGCGATCCGCCGGCCGATGAGTTCGCCAAGGCGCTCGCGCCAGGTGTTTCCGCCATAGGGCTTCAACGCTTCCGGCATGATGCGCGCGCGGATGACTTCGGCCATCTCGCGGTAGAGAATTTCCATCTCGTCGAAGTGACGAAACACGGTCCTCAGGCCGACGCCCGCGCGCTCGGCGACCTGGGCGGCGCTCGGCGACATTTCGCCGGACCGGACGAGTTCGATCATGGCATCAACGATCTGGCGGCGGCTCTGGTCGCCGCGCTTGCGTCTGCCGTCCGCGATCCGGGTGACACTCATCGCGCTGGCAGGTTCTCCGTGCCGGGCTGCAGTACGGTTTCAATGTTCAGCTGGCCCTTGAGGCCCGCATCGCGATGAACGGCAATTTCGCGCCATTCCTTCGACATGGACATTTCGACCATGGCCTTGCGATTGGGATATGAGGCGATGGCCACTTCGTCCCAGAGTTCCTCTACCTGTCCGAGCGCCAGAAAGGTGACGTCAGCCGCGAAGACGGCGTGGCCACCGAATTTGGGCAGCAACTCTGCCACGGCCCGCCCGTAGATCATGTAGGCATCGCGACCGCTGAGATTCGACTCGCGGCCATCCTTGTATTCAGCCTTTTCCTTGAACTTGAGCAGGTTCACCATATAGATCGGCTTGGACGGACCCGGCTCCATCATCTGGCGAATGCGCTCGGGATCCTTTGGAAAGACTTCGTTTTCGACTTGCATGGCTATCCTGCTTCACAATTTCACAAACTATTGACACACTGAGTGCCATTTTTCAAGGTGGCGCTGAAAAGAGCGAGACGGGCCTCATGACGTTACTCAAGCGCTTCATCATGCTGCTGGCCTGTGTCGCCGGTTGTAGCGGCTCGTCCTTTGCCGCCGACACGCCGCAGCGGCCGAACTTTGTCCTGATCCTGCTGGACGACGCGGCGCTGATGGACCTGGGCGCCTTTGGTGGCGAAGCCCGCACGCCAAACATCGACGCACTGGCAGCAGCTGGAGCGATTGTCACGAACTATCACACGTCTCCCTTGTGCTCCCCTTCGCGCGCCATGCTGCTGACGGGCATCGACAGCCACAAGACGGGCGTCTCCACCATCGAGGAAGTGCTTCCGCCCGAACTTGAGGGCAAGCCGGGCTACAGCCTGCGCCTTGAACCTGGCGTCGTCACGGTTGCCACGCGCCTGAAGAAGGCGGGCTACCGGACGTCCATGGCCGGCAAGTGGCATCTGGGTCATGGCGAGGCCGACCTGCCCAGCGCGCACGGCTTTGACCGTTCACTTGCCCTCGACGCGTCTGGCGCTGACAACTGGGAACAGAAGCCCTACATGCCGTATTACCAGCACGCACCCTGGTTTGAAGACGGCAAACCCACGACACTGCCGGAAAACTTCTACTCGTCCGAGCTGCTGGTAGATCGTGCGATCAACTATATCGGCAAGGCCGACCCTGCAGGTGCTCCCTTCTTTGCCTATGTGGCCTTCCAGGCCGTGCACATACCGGTGCAGGCGCCGAAGGAGTTCTCCGACCGCTACAAGGGTCGCTTTGATCGCGGCTGGGAAGTCCTGCAGCGGGAGCGCTGGGAGCGCGCGAAGACATTGGGTCTTGTGCAGCCTGATGCGCCTCTCGCATCGATGCCCGCCACCGCCCGCAAATGGGATTCACTGACAGCGGACGAGAAGCGCATCTATGCGCGCAGCATGGAAGTCTATTCCGGCATGCTTGAGGCGATGGACCATCATGTCGGCCGTCTGGTCAAGCACCTGAAGGATACCGGCCAGTTTGACAACACGGTCTTCATCGTGACCTCCGACAACGGTCCTGAACCCAGCGATCCCGTTCACGCTCCTTTCATGAATCTCTGGATGATGACGCATGGTTATGACTGGCAGCTCGACAATCTGGGCGAAAAGGGAAGCCTTGCCTTTATTGGGCCCGAATGGGCGGCGGCGGCGGCGGCACCGGGAAAGCTCTTCAAGTTCTTGACGTCTCAGGGCGGCCTGCATGTGC
>JBILMZ010000072.1:0-14367 GCA_044375275.1 Micropepsaceae bacterium
CATCCCCTGCAGCACGCCTTCGCTGAAGCTACGGCGTGCGCAGGTACTTCCTCACGTTGTGAGGAAGAGACGTGGCTCGTCTCCTCCTCACGGGAGTGAGGAGGTGGCTGCGCACTGCGGTAGCAGTGCTGCAGACGGAGGAGTTACCTGCGGTGGAGGGCTTGGCGCCAGGGAACTCCATCCCCTGCAGCACCTGCGGTGCGCAGGTACTTCCTCACGTTGTGAGGAAGAGACGAGGGGTGGGGGATAGTCTTTGCTTGATTGGGGTTGGTGGTCGCCGCCATAATCGGGGAAAATCCGTTAGTCGAGGAGACGCACACCCCATGTCCGACCAGCTGCTTCCTGTTTCGAAAGAGTGGGCGACGCGCGCCTTTGTTGACAATGCGAAGTACCAGGACATGTACAAGGCTTCGGTTGCTGACCCCGAGGGGTTCTGGCGGGAGCAGGGCAAGCGGATTGACTGGATCAAGCCGTACACGAAGGTGAAGAACGTTTCGTATGACGCGAAGAACCTGTTCGTGAAGTGGTACGAGGACGGGTCCCTGAACGTCAGCGCGAACTGCATTGACCGGCACCTGGCGATACGCGCGAACCAGACGGCGATCATCTGGGAAGGTGATGATCCGAAGGATTCGAAGCACATCACTTACAGGCAGCTTTACGAGGAAGTCTGCCGGTTCTCGAATGTGCTGAAGGGGCAGGGCGTGAAGAAGGGTGACCGGGTCACCATCTACATGCCGATGATCCCGGAGGCGGCTTATGCGATGCTGGCGTGCACGCGCATCGGCGCTGTGCATTCGGTCGTGTTTGGCGGGTTCTCGCCGGACAGCATTGCGGGGCGGGTGCTCGACTGTTCGTCTGATTTCGTGATCACGGCGGATGAAGGTCTGCGTGGCGGGAAGCACATTCCGCTCAAGGCGAATACGGATGAGGCGCTGAAGCAGTGTCCGAACGTGAAATCGGTCATCGTCGTGAAGCGCACGGGCGGCACTGTCGCGATGAAGGCGGGGCGTGATCACTGGTATCATGAGCTTGCGGCGACGGTTTCCGCTGACTGCAAGCCGGAGGAGATGAACGCGGAAGATCCGATGTTCATTCTCTATACGTCGGGTTCGACGGGCAAGCCGAAGGGCGTGCTGCATACGACAGGTGGCTACATCGTCTATGCCTCGATCACGCACCAATACGTGTTCGACTATCACGATGGTGACGTCTACTGGTGCACGGCCGACGTGGGTTGGGTGACGGGCCACAGCTACATCGTCTATGGGCCGCTCTCGAATGGCGCGACGACACTGATGTTCGAGGGGGTGCCGAACTATCCGACCGTCTCTCGCTTCTGGGAAGTCATCGACAAGCACAAGGTCAACATCTTCTACACGGCGCCGACGGCGATCCGCGCGCTGATGCGCGATGGCGAGGCGCCGGTGAAGAAGACCAGCCGCGCGTCGTTGCGGCTGCTGGGTTCCGTGGGCGAGCCGATCAATCCGGAGGCGTGGCTCTGGTATCATCGTGTTGTGGGCGACAGCCGCTGCCCGATCGTCGACACATGGTGGCAGACGGAAACGGGCGGGATCCTGATCACGCCGCTGCCGGGTGCGACGGACCTCAAGCCTGGTTCTGCGACGAAGCCGTTTTTCGGGATCGTGCCTCAAGTTGTCGATGCAGAAGGCAAGGTGCTTGAGGGTGAGACGACGGGGAATCTCGTGCTTGCGGATTCCTGGCCGGGGCAGATGCGCACCGTCTATGGCGACCACCAGCGTTTCGTCGATACCTATTTCAAGACCTATCCGGGCAAGTACTTCACGGGTGATGGCTGCCGGCGCGATGCGGATGGCTATTACTGGATCACGGGCCGGGTCGATGACGTGATCAATGTGTCGGGACATCGCCTGGGTACGGCGGAGGTCGAGTCGGCGCTCGTCGCGCACAAGCAGGTGGCCGAAGCGGCTGTCGTCGGCTATCCGCACGACATCAAGGGGCAGGGGATCTATGCCTATGTGACGCTGAAGGCCGGCGTGGCTTCGACGGAGGAGTTGCGCAAGGAGCTTGTTGCGTGGGTTGCCAAGGAGATTGGCGCGATCGCAAAGCCGGATGTCATCCAATGGGCGCCGGGGCTGCCGAAGACGCGCTCGGGCAAGATCATGCGCCGCATCCTGCGCAAGATTGCGGAGGGCGACACCTCCAACCTTGGCGATACGACCACGCTGGCGGATCCTTCCGTCGTCCAGGACCTGGTTTCGAACGCCCGCAAGTAAGGTCAATGGCTGTTTCCGCCGGGGCAGTCCCCCATCCATGGGGCTGGACCCGGTTATATTTCCGGTATGTGTGAGTGGCGTTACATCTCCTGTCGGGGCCGCTCGCGCGGCACCCGGCATGGGCTATTATCCGCGGACTGAGCGAGATGTGCAGCCATGCGTTCGTTTGACCTTGTCATCGTCGGTGCCAGTTTCGCCGGGCTCGCGTGCGCGCGGACGGCGGCCTTGCGCGGACTTCGCGTTGCCGTGCTGGAGCGCAAGCAGGATGCGGGTGAGCGGGTCCGGACGACGGGGATCCTGGTGAAGGAGGCGGCAGCTGAAGCCGATATTCCTTCCACCTTTACGCGGCATGTCCGGGGCGTGCGACTCTATGCGCCCAATGGGCGCCATTTCGACTACAGTGCGCCCGGCTATTACTTTCTTGCGACGGATACGCCTGAGCTCCTGCGCTGGATGGCTGCCGAAGCCGCGCGTGCGGGGGCGACGTTCTTCTATGGCGCGCCCTTCAAGGGTGGGGTCGATACCGGCACGATGGTGGAGATTCCGGATGTCGGCATCAAGGCGGCGCTGCTGATTGGTGCCGATGGGCCGACGTCCGCTGTTGCCCGGTATTTCGGGCTCGACCTGAACACGCGGTTTCTCGGTGGCGTGGAGAACGAGTACGAACTTGATGATGCGCTGGACGGGCGCTTCCTGCACTGCTTTCTCGATAGCAAGCTTGCGCCGGGCTATATCGCGTGGGCGGTGCCTGGCGTGAAGGTCATGCAGGTCGGGCTTGCCGCGAAGCATGGCGTGCGGCCTGACATTGAAGCGTTCACGTCGCTGCTTGAGCGGCGCTGCGGTTTGCGGCTGGGCAAGATCGTCGCGCGCCGCAGCGGCCTTATTCCGGCCAATGCCACGCTGCGGCGTACGCATGCGGGGCGCGTGATGCTCATTGGTGATGCGGCTGGTCACGTGTCACCGCTGACCGGCGGAGGCATTGTGCAGACACTTCGGCTCGGGCGTCGCTGTGCGCAGCTGGCGTCAGACTGGCTGCAGGCGGGGGCGGAGCACCCGGCCGTGGCGCTATCGCGGGAAGCGCCACGCTTTCGCGGCAAGCTGCTGATGCGGCGGGCGCTGGACCTCGCGCCGCCGAACTGGGTGTGGAATGCGGCTTTTGGTACAAAGCCGTTCCGCGCTCTCGCCCAAGCCGTCTATTTTCACAACAGGGGCGACCAGGACCGGGGCCTTGCGATCCCGAAGGCGCCTGATGGCCAACCGATCGCGGCCGAGGCCCCGCGCGAAACCTAGGAGCCCGAGGAGGTGTTCGACTTCTCGTGGAGCTCGAAGATGGCCAGGCAGAGTTCAGCGCTGATGCGCAATCCCAGCACGCCGAAGATGATCCATACGATGGATGCCACCATCTCCCACACGCCCGTGAAGAAGCCGACCGTGAAGAGGCGACCAAATCCAAAGAAGAAGTAGATGATGTTCACGAAAACGATCAGCAGCATTCCGATCCAGTAGATCGGCTTGATGATCGCGGGTGCAATTTTCTTGTCAAAGCTAAAAAGATCGCCCAGTTCCATGGCTTGCTCCGGTTCCTAAATCTCCGCCCATTCAGGTCCAAGCCCGGAAATGGTGCGCGTTATCATGTCCAGCTTTTGCTTCTAAAGCCTTTTCGATGTGTAAACGCAATGCGAGATCATGCCGTTTGGGTGCAAGTTGTGCGACGGCTGCAACGGTTTTGGCTGATCGCCGCCGAACATGCCGCAGTTTTCCGGCATTGGCAGGTGCTGGTGTGGCATGGTTATAAGGGCGTTCTCCTTTCGAAAACGCCCAACGTCGGAGGCGTCGCATGCTTCGTTCATTCGGTCTTCGCGACCAGTGTCTGCGCCGCAATCTGACGTGCTCTGGCGAGTCCGACGATCCGATCGTCATTCCCCATGATTCCGTCTGGGTGGACGTCCTTGATCCGACCATGCAGGAGAAGGATGCTGTCAAATCCCTGCTCGGGGTGGAGACCCCGACGCGGGACGACCTCGATGAGATCGAGATCTCGAGCCGGCTTTACCTGGAGGACAACGCCGTATTCATGACGGCGCTTGTGCTCTCGCGGACAGAGACCGTGGATCCCGAGTGTCAGGCGGTAAGCTTCATTCTGGCCGGCGACAGGCTGCTGACCGTACGCTACTCCGAGCCACAGCCATTCAACACCTTTGCCAACCGGGCTGAACGACACTCGCACCCCTGGCCCAAGGGCGAGCTTGTGCTTGCCGGGCTCCTGGAAGCCATCATTGAACGGACGGCCGATGTTCTCGAGAAGACCGGCGCGGAAGTTGATGCCGTTTCCAAGCAGGTGTTCTCGAAGAACGGGGATGGTCCTTCAAAGGACTATCAATTGATCCTGCTGCGGCTTGGAGCCAAAAACGACCTTACCTCCAAGGCGCGCGAAAGCCTGATCTCGCTGGGCCGCATGCTTGCCTTCCTTTCACAGGCCATTGACCTCAAATCGAGCCGGGACATGAAGGGGCGCATCAAGGTCATGACGCGCGACGTGCAGTCACTCTCTGACCACACGACTTTCCTTTCGAACAAGATCACGTTCCTGCTTGATGCGGTGCTGGGCGTCGTCAACATCGAGCAGAGCCGGATCATCCGCATCCTCTCGGTTGCCGCCACGGTCTTCCTGCCGCCGACACTGTTTGCAAGCATCTGGGGCATGAATTTCAGACACATGCCGGAACTCGAGTGGACCTACGGGTACGCGCTCGCGTGGTGTTCGATCGTGCTGTCTGCCATCGTTCCGTACATCCTGTTCAGATGGCGTAAGTGGCTGTAGCGCCTTCAGGTGAACACGGAGATGCGGGCGCGGCGCGTCCGCTCTTTGGAATTGGCCTGAAGATCGCCGCGACGTTCGTGTTTACGCTGATGGCGATTGTCGGGCGATCGCTTGGTGACGCCATTCCGGTGGGGGAGGTCGTGTTCTTCAGGGCGGCCTTTGCGTTTGTTCCGCTGCTGGCGTGGATGGCGTTCAGGCGGATACCGCTGTCCAGCCTGCGTACGGCCTATCCGCTGCTGCATGCCAGGCGGGCCACGACGGGGGTGCTGGCGATGTTCACCTATTTCTCCGCGCTGGTTTATCTTCCGGTCGCCGACCTGACAGCGATCGGCTTTGCTTCCCCGCTCATCGTCGTCATTCTTGCGGCGCTGGTGCTGGGTGAAACGGTCAGGATCTATCGCTGGAGCGCGGTCGCAACCGGCTTCATTGGCGTGCTGATCATGTTGCTGCCGCATCTGTCGGGCGAGATGCAGTCCGGCTGGGGCGTGATGTTTGCGCTTGCCAATGCGGTGCTTGTGGCTTTCACGATGATCTTCATCCGCGGCATGAGCCATACGGAGCCTGCGCTTACCATTGCGTTCTATTTCCAGCTTGCCAGCGCGGTGGTCGGGGCAGTTACGCTGATGTTTGCGTGGGTCACGCCGGATCCCGGGCAGTTGCTCGCGCTCATTGCGCTTGGCGTGCTGGGAGGCATTGGCCAGCTGCTCATGACCACCAGCTATCGCCACGCGCCCGCGTCCACACTGGCAAGTTTCGAGTATGCGGCCATGATCTGGGCGGTGCTGCTCGGGTGGCTCGTGTTCGGCGAGGCGCCGGCTGCCGAAGTCTATGTCGGTGCGGCCATTGTCTTCGCGTCGGGCGTGTTCATTGCCTGGCGCGAGCAAAGGCGGGGGCGGGACGTGCTTGAGCCTTCGGATACGATGTAAGGCGCCTTGTTACAGCCGGCGGCCGAAAATCGCCTTGCTGTCGCCATCGCTGTAAAAGTCGACGAGCATGCCCTGCAGCTCAAAGCCTTGTGACTTGTAGAGTGACCGTGCGGCCGAATAGTCCGTGCGGGTGGATGTGTCGATGAACATGTGTGTTGCGCCGCGCCTGCGCGCGTCTTCAACGCAGGCTGCGAGCAGGCGACGGCCAAGGCCCTTGCCCTGGGCGGTGGGCGATACGGCGATCCAGTAGAGATCGAACCTGTTGTCCGTCCCTTCGATGGGGCCGTAGCAGGCATAGCCCTCGAGCCCGTTCGGGCCATCTGCCATCAACGCGAAGTAACCGGCGCTTGCCGGGTTCCTGAGGGCGGCTTCGATGATTTCACCCGCCCAGCCCACTTCAATGCCGGAGAAGACTCCGGTGGTGGTCACAAGCGCGCGCACGGCTGCGATATCTGACTCGCGCAGGTCGGAGCGAAAGGTGCTCATAGATAGGTGAAAGCCGCATCCGTGATGGTGCGGACAGCTGCTTCGGGAGCGATTTCGGCGCGTTGGGCGGCGGCCATGAAGCCTGCGTCGAGCGACAGGTCCGGGTTGGCGTTCACGTCGACCACGAATGGCCGGTTCTGGCTGTCGACCCTGAAGTCCACGCGTGCCCAGCCTCTCAGGTCGAAGCCTTTCCAGGTCTTGATGGCGATCTCTTCCAGAGCGGCAAGGAGTTTCCTGTCGGACGCCGGAAACTCGTAGCTTCGAATGGTGTTGCGGTACTCGAAGCTCTGCTCGTTCCATTTCGCGTTGTAGTCGACGATGTTGTAGAGCTTGTCGCCGTAGTCCTTGAACACGATCTCCGCCACAGGCAGCGTGCGGGGGCCTTCGGGTGTCTCCATGACGGAGACGTTGAACTCGCGGCCAGCGATGAATTCCTCGATGATCCACGGGATCTTGTGTTCCGCCGTCAACTGGCGGGCCACCTCCACGGCTGCGTCCGTTCCCTTGGTCACGTTGCGCTGTGTGATGCCGAAAGACGCGTGCTCGTGCTGCGCCTTCACGAACCAGGTGCCGTCTGCGGGCCGGCCGGACAATGTCTTTATCGTTCCCCATGCCGGGGTGGGGAGGTCGAGCCAGTTCAGGATCTTCTTGGCCAGGATCTTGTCGTTGGACAGTTCCAGGGCGTGGGACGGGCTGCCCGTGTAGGCGAGGTTGATTTCCTCGATATAGATCGGCGGCACGTGGATCAGCCGGCTGGTGCCGGAGACAGACTCAACGAGGTTGAAGATGCAATCTGGCTGAACCTCGCGCACAACGGCGCGAAATTCAGCCGGAACATATTCGAAGTGCCGCATCTCGTGCGGATAGCCAAGGCGATCGAAATGGCGCTCAAGTTCCTTCGCCGTCGAGATCGTCGCCAGATTGTCGTCCGGCTCGACCTCTTTCAGCTCAGGGATGAGGATCAGGATCTTTGGTGGTGCCATCTACCCGAGAATTGTGCCGTTCTTGTCCTGGCCCAGCTTACCATCGGGATCCGGATACCTGAAGATACGTCCTTCGAAGTTGCGCAGCAGCAGGTCGTCACCGTCGCGGCCGACGACCGCGTCGGGGGCGAGCAGGATCTTGCCGCCGCCGCCCGGTGCGTCGACCACGAACATCGGGCATGCGTAGCCCGTTGTATGGCCGCGAAGGGACTGGATGATCTCGATGCCCTTGTGGACCGGGGTCCTGAAGTGGCCCGAGCCCTTGATGGGGTCGCACTGGTAGAGGTAGTAGGGCTTGACCCGCATCGTCAGAAGCCCGTGCATCAGCGACTTCATCACTTCGGTGTCGTCGTTGATGTCCTTGAGCAGCACGGTCTGCGAGCCCAGGGGGATGCCGGCGTCCGCGAGACGGGACGTTGCTTCACGAACTTCCGGCGTGATTTCGGTCGGATGCGTGAAGTGGATGCTCATCCAGAGCGGATGGTGCTTGCGGAGCATCTTCACCAGGTCGCGCGTGATCCGCATGGGGAGCACGGCCGGGATCTTGGTGCCGATGCGCACGAACTCGATGTGCTTTATCTTCCGCAGGCGCGTCAGGAGCCAGTCCAGCTTGTCGTCGCCGATCGAGAGCGGGTCGCCGCCCGACAGGAGTACGTCGCGCACCTCGGTATGGGCTTCGAGATAGGCCAGGGCCTTTTCCCACTGGGTGGTCGAGAACTGGTACTCGCCGCCCGGATTGCCGACCATGCGCGATCTCGTGCAATAGCGGCAATAAGTTGAACAAAATCCGGTGGTTAGGAACAGGACGCGATCCGGATAGCGGTGGACGAGACCCGGCGCGACCGTGTCGTGGTCTTCGCTGAGGGGGTCGTCTTCCTCGCCTGGCATGCGCACGTACTCATCATTGACCATGATGTGCGTGCGACGCAGCGGTTCGGAAGCATCCGCATGCGCCATTAGACTTGCATAATAGGGCGTGATGCCAACCGGCAAGGAACCCTTGTGCTGCAAGGCCGCAGAGCGCTCGTCCTGTGACAGGTCGAAGGTTCGCTCCAGCTGCTCGAGCGTCCTGATGCGACTTCGCGCCTGCCAGCGCCAGTCGTTCCAGTCGTCGGGCGTCGTGCCGGGGAAATTGCGTTTATAGAAGTCCCGTGCCTGAGCGCTAACAGGAAAGCGATTAGCCTTCTTTGCCTGCAATGCAGACGGGGATGCCGGATTGGCAACCGGGGAAATCACGGATGGAAAATCGAGCGTCGCCTGCACGCCGGCTTCAACGCCGGGTTCGGGAGTACGCTCCACCATCTTTCTCTTCGCCGGCGATCTCAGGTGCGCCGCTGTGTTGGCGCCCTTTACAAAGGTGTGCACTGTCATCGACAGGTCTCAAGCCCCTCGAGTTGGTCGACTGCTTCCCCGAAAATTCGCGCGCAGCCTCACGCTTTCCCCAACTTTCGAATCATGCAGCACGATTCGCGTTACGTCAAATAGATCGGATGAGTAAACGAGGGATTAGTATGTGTTGAATGATGAGGTGATTGTGTATTGGCGATCATCACTTATGAAGTAATCGCGTATTGACGTGCATTCGATGAATCCAATTACGCAATTCTTCTCACTACGAATCAACGTAATCATCTTGGCAAGAGAAGAGATACTCGCGTCTGATACTGTTTATATTCGCTGCGAGTACAGCTAAGCTATTCAAGATTGCCACTTAACACTTGCGCTCTTCGCCAGTCACACTTGTGCAGTTCTCTTCAAGTGAAAACGAAGATTAGGCGGAAATCCGATTTATCCGTACACGGATTAAATCATTTTGATGGAAAAGTTGACGCAGTCACCGGGTATCTGAGTGCATAGAGATGAAAAACGCGCGTTCTTTTCGAATCAAGTCGCGTTTCGATGCTTCCAATTCGCTCTGACGATGCGAATGCCGATGTGACGGATGACACATCCTGTTTTCGCGTCACGAAGAGAACGTATGAAGCGACGTCAGTGCTCAATGTGTGTGCGGCTTCGTACTCGTTGCGTGGTGTCTCGCTTGGCAACATGCGCAGCGGGATCTTCCGGGCTCGCGTGTAGTAAAAGAGTGAAGCCATGTCTTCACGGTCGTCGCTCATGATCGCCGTAAAGGGTGCAGATGAAGCTATTGTAATGATTGTGTTGCCTGCTTCAGGCCATCCACGCAGTCTCTTTACCGAGTTTTCCTGACCGATCGCAGAGACCAAGGCCGGGCTCACTGCCAGTGCGCACAGAAAGAGTGCGATGCTTACGTTCATGGCTGTGCTTGCCAGCAGTGTCCTGTTCCACTTTGCCCGCACGGCCCAAGCGCAGACCAGAATGCACAATGTGACGAATGCAGGCGCAGCCCAATTCGCATTCGCTCTCGAAATGAATGCCTGAAGTGTCACGACAATGATCACGGGCGCCGACAAAGCGAGCATCAAACGGTCAGATGCGGTCAAGGTCGACGCCCTGCTGTTACTGATGAGGCCCACGACAAATATCCCTGCTGCTATCGGGCCGATTATTCCCGCCTGTGCGCCGAGGAACTCGAAGATGTGGCTGAAGTTGAACAGGCGATCCCAGTTCCAGCTGGCGTTTGATGCCGTGTGCCTGACGGTGGCCAGGCCGTTCGTGATGTTCCAGATGAGGTTGGGAGAAAAGACGGCAATTCCAACTGCCAGGCCCGTGAGCATCTGGCGTCCTGCGATAAAGGCCCTGCCGTCGCGCGATGGCAAGAATGCGACTGCAAGGCCAAGCAGGAAGTAGAGCATGGCGTATTTCGACAGAAGGCCGAAACCCAGGCTCACACCGAACAGCACGGACCAGAGTGGTGACTTTGACGTGCGCATTTCCACGACTGACCACAGCGCTACAGCCCAGAAGAAGAGCAGGGGGACATCCGTCGTGATCAGCAATGAGGAAAAGCTTGTTCCTGGAATGCAGAGATACGTGACTGCTGACCAGAGGCCTACGCGTTCATCATAGAGTTTTCGTGCGGCGAAAAAGATGACGAACGCTGTTCCGACGTGGATGAACGGTGAGGACAGGCGGATGCAGTACTCGTCAACGCCACAAACGGATGTGGTTCCACCGATGAGCCAGGCGATGAGTGGTGGCTTGGAGAAGTATCCGAATGACGGATACAGGCTCCAGGACCAGTATTGGGCTTCATCCGGGCCGAGGTTCAGCGGTGTCAAGATCAGCGTAACGACCCGCATGATCGCCATGCATGCCGACACCAGAAGAAGTGCAGTGACCGGATTTTTCTTGGTCCAGTCGCTTGCGGCACCAATCACGGTCCGGTCTTCCGCAGTTTGTAAAGCGTCAGGGAGACAGCGTTGCCGCGTCTGGAGTAGTTGATTCCCTTCACGTTTCCGATGGCGTCAGCGCTGAAGTTGTTCTTCACCAGATATTGCTGGAAATCCGGAAGCATGCCGTCTTCAACAAGGGCCACTGAATTGGGCGTCTTGGTCAGAAACTCTGCAGCGTCGGCCCCCTTGGGCACCAGCTTCATTTTCGTCCCCACCAGAAACACAAGGCTGGGTTCATGGTAGCCTGCGGCGGCAACAGCTGATGGGGCAGCCCCCGATCTTGAAATCAACTCTGCTGATTTGACGGAGACCATGAGTTGCTCCAGCCGCGGCGCCACGGCCGCCATGGCGATCGCAGCGAAGACGGCACCGGTTGCAATGGCTGCGATTGATGCGTTTTCTCCCTCACCCCTGAGCAGGAAGAAGACCGATGCACCTGCGGCCCCGATGATCGGAACGGCCATGATCCAGAGAAGTATGCCGCTGCCGGAGCCGTAGGTGCTTGGCAGAAAGACGACGAGTGCGCCCGTTAACGCCATGGTCACGACCACCCAAGCGAGCGCTCCCAGCCGAACCGGCAGGTTGTCCAGGAACGTCCTGCTTTCGCGCACGCCTGCCATGACGGCGGCGCCGCACAACATCGCGAGAGCGGGGTATAGCGGTAACGGATAATGGGGGAGCTTGGTCGGCAGCAGTTCAAGGATGATCCATGCCGGAATCAGCCACGCCAACAGGAACCTGATGGCGCCCTCCCGCTTGCGTGCAAGTGCGTAGACAATGCCAGGTGCCAGAAACAGCCAGCCAGGCCAGAAACCAAAGAGAATTGAGATCACATAGTAGCCGGGAGGTCCCCAATGCCCCTCTGCAGAGCCGGAGACCTTCCCGAGAAAGTCCAGTCCTATGGCTTCCCTGAAATATTCTCCATTCGTCACAAGCCCGATGGCCACGAGCCATGGCACGTTCAGCATCACAATGATGCCGAGGCCAAAAATGGGCCGCATCGTCATGACCCAAGCCCACCGGCGTTCCCAGAAAGAAAGGGCGAATACTGAAAGGCCTATGAAAAACAGGATCATAGGTCCCTTGACGAGTATGCCCAGGCCTACTGCCAGGCCCAGCAACGCCGAGTATCTGAGCCGAGGTTGTTCGGCTCCCTGTCTTGCGGCGAGGAAAAACTGGGCTATGAGCAATTGCGCGCCTGTTACACAGGCCAACAGAACTGCGTCTGTCTTGGCAATGTGCGCCTCACCTATCAGCATCAGGGATGACGCCAGCAATCCCGCACTTATCAGTCCTACTTCATCGTCGAACAGGCGGCGCCCCAAGCCGAATACAAACAGCGTCGCCAAGATGCCCGCGATGACGGAGGGGATGCGGTAAGCCCAGATCGAGTTATGCGGTTCGGATGACAGCCAACCAGCCGTGATGGACTGCATCCAGTGAATGCCGACCGGCTTCTTGTTTCGTGGTTCTTCCTGAAAGCGGATCTCGATGAAATCGCCGGTTTCGATCATCTGCTTGGTTGCCTGCGTAAACCGGGATTCGTCCCTATCCAGAGGTGGCAGGCTGGCAATGCCCGGCAGATACAGGAGCAAACACAGCGCCACAAGAACGGCCCTTGGATGCGACAGCATCAGGGACCACAGGCTTGACGAATCATATGCGGCGGCTGAACGGCGGTTTTGCATGGACAGGATTAACCATCGAAGTAGGGCGGGCGGTACAATGCCGAGGCTTGTGTCATTGTACAAGGTCAGGCTGGTCCCGGGCGGACCATCCTGCCTTGCCAGCCATGCCGCATTGGGGGCCGCATCGGGCGGACGAATCCGGACGTGATCCCGACGGAAAGAAGTTAACCTCTGGAACCAGAGCAATTGCGCTTGTATAAGCCGCCTTTCGGGACTTGGTGCGGGCCCAAAGCACGTCACTCGGTGTGGTGAGTGTATCTTCTGCGCCTCACACAGCCGTTGAAATTCTGGAGATGCCGCGTGGTTGCCTTGCCTGAACTATCTGTCGTCGTCCCGGTGAAAGACGAAGTCGAAAATGCCGTTCCTCTCCTGATGGAGATCTGTTCGGCGTTGCGCGGCAAGACAACTTTCGAAGTCTTGTTCATCGACGATGCCAGCAAGGACGGCACTGCCGGTGCTCTGCTGGCGGCCAAGGTTCAAGCGCCGGAACTACGGGTGCTCAAGCATCAAAAGAACTCGGGGCAGAGCCGTGCCGTGCGCACAGGTGTCATCGCGGCCCGTGGCGCGTTGATCGCGACGCTGGATGGCGACGGACAAAACGATCCGGCAGACATTCCCGGACTCCTTGCTGTCTGGAAACGAGAAGCCGGGAAGGCCGGCACGTTAGGGCTTGTCGCGGGTCAGCGCATGAAACGGCAGGACAACTGGATCAAACGGATGTCTTCGCGCGTCGGAAACGGCGTTCGCCAGTGGCTGTTGAGTGATGGTACCCGAGATACCGGATGCGGCCTCAAACTGTTCTCCCGTGAGGCTTTTCTCTCGCTTCCCTATTTCGACCACATACACCGGTTCATGCCCGCGATGATGCTGCGGGAAGGGTATCGCATTGCCCATGCCGATGTGAATCACCGGCCCCGCTCACACGGGATCTCGAAGTACGGAACCCTCGACCGACTGCTCGTTTCCCTTTCCGATCTCGTTGGTGTGAGGTGGCTGGTCCGGCGGTCTCGCCGACCAGAATCCATCGAGGAGCTCTGACCGACATGTTCGACTGGCTCACCTGGGAGCACATCTGGATACTGATCGGGTTCGGTGGCCAGGCGGTTTTCACTTCACGCATGCTGGTGCAGTGGTGGGCCAGCGAGCAGGCCGGGCGCAGCGTGGTCCCGATTGCCTTCTGGTGGCTCAGCATCGTTGGAGGTACAATACTTCTCCTCTACGCGATCTACCGGAAGGATCCGGTCATCATTTCGGGCCAGGCTCTTGGCCTGATTGTGTACATACGCAACCTCTACCTCATATTCGCTGAACGTTCCCGGTCCGGAGACCAGGATCCACCTGCCACAAAATAGCCCGGATCGTCCCTTCAACTTGGACAGGTTCCACTTGGCTGATATGGTTGAGGCCAATTGGCTGGACTCTAACGAGGAAACGAGGGATTTATGGGCAGATCCGTGACTGTGCTGAATGTCATACCGTTGCTGGTATTTCCGCTGGTACTTTACAATTTCGTGGTTCTGGCAGGAATCGCATCCACGCCAGTTGGCGACTGGATGACACATCCGATTTTCACCGTCGGAATGTTCTCTGGAGATGCTTGGGGCGTGTCCTTTGCGGACGTGTTCATGGGCCTCAGCCTTCTCCTGCTTTTCGTCGAGATCGTGAAGGCGACGCGTACCGACGCCATGTCGATCGTGAACCACGGCCTGTCGATGCTGCTGTGCGTGATCTGCATCATCCAGTTCGTCACGATGAAGGGGTTCTCGAACTCGGTCTTCTTCCTGCTGACGCTGATGACCATCCTTGATGTGGTGGCCGGCTTCACAATCACGATCGTCGCAGCGAAGCGCGACTTTGGTGCTTCTGGCGGGATCGCCGGTACGCACTAAAG
>JBILMZ010000073.1:0-14341 GCA_044375275.1 Micropepsaceae bacterium
TGATCGGGCCGTTCGGGGTTCACGCCGCCCCATGGATGACGGCGGCACCATCTGTTCGGGCGGCGACGATAGCGGCTCGAACGGCTGCTGTGGCGGAACATCGAAATTCGGCAGCGGCGGGAATGAGGGTTCGCTGGGCGGCGGACCCAGCATTCTTGAGCGGTCCGTTATCGGGCCCGTGTGTTCAGGTTCTTCCACCGGAACGGGGATAGGTGTAGGCAGGTCAGGCGACGGTTCCTGAAACCACATATGCTGGCAGCGGGCGCAACGCACCTGTCTTCCAGGCGGCCGAACAACTCCGGACTCCAGGAGATAGCGAGTTGCGCAGCGAGGACAGGTTATTATCATTCCAGGCTAGAGCCCGTGTCGATTCTTGGGTTTTTGACATACCGCTTTCGCGCCTGCAAGCAAGCGCAATCGCAAAGCCTTCTCCTAAACCATTAACCGAAAAGGATTAATTGGTGGTTCGATTCGAGAACGTCGGGATGAGATATGGCCTGGGGCCAGAAGTCCTGCGCGACATTTCCTTTTCGCTGGAGAAAGGGTCCTTTCATTTATTAACGGGACCTTCCGGCGCGGGAAAGACTTCTCTTTTGAAGCTCATGTACCTGGCCGAGCGTCCGTCCCGCGGTGCAATTTCCATGTTCGGACGCGACATTGCCAATACGCCGCGGGAAGACCTTCCAGCCCTGCGACGCCGGATCGGGGTCGTTTTTCAGGATTTCAGGCTGCTGGAACACCTTTCCGTGTTCGAAAACGTGTCGCTGCCCCGACGGGTCATGGGCGAGTACGAGAACAACTACCGGGCAGAGGTCGAAGAGTTGCTGCAATGGGTGGGTCTCGGAAACCGGCTGAATGCCAAGCCGGCGACATTGTCAGGCGGTGAAAAGCAGCGTGTGGCCATCGCCCGGGCCGTCGTTGCCAAACCTGAGCTGCTGCTCGCGGACGAGCCCACAGGCAACGTCGATCCGGAAATCGGGGCGCGCATCATCCGGCTCTTCATCGAACTCAACCGGCTGGGTACCTGCGTGCTCATTGCAACCCACGACCAGCGTATCCTGGAACGATTGCCGGCGACCAGCATCTTCCGCCTGGCCGAAGGGCGCCTTACCTCTGCAAGCCAGAAAGACCACCTCATCCAGGAGGCGAAGCGCGCGTGAACCCCAAGGCTCCCACCGGCCTCATGCCTGCCGACAGCGCGTCGGGCGCGACGCTGCACACCATTGTTGCGGTCATGAGCTTCCTTGCATGCCTCGCCCTCGGCGGTGTCCTCACGCTGAGCCGCATGGCGTCGCAATGGACCGACGGCCTGTCCAGTTCGGCTACGGTCCAACTCCTGCCCTCTTCCCAGATCTCACCGGAAGACCAGGTGAAGGAAGCGCTCAGTGTCGTCAGCCAATGGCCAGGGATCATGTCGGCCAAGGCGCTGAGCCGCGGAGAAGCGAATGCCCTGCTCGAGCCCTGGCTTGGCAAAGGCAACGTGCTCGATGACCTGCCCGCACCGCAGCTGATCGAAGTGACGCTGAAGCCCGGCCAACCGGTGGAGCTTGCAGGACTTTCGCTAAAACTCGCCGACACCGTGCCGGGCGCACAGCTGGACGACCATACGCGATGGAATGCCGAACTTGCCGGATTTGCCGCATCTTCAGCTGCTATCGGCTGGTCGATGCTGTTCCTCATCGCACTGGCGACCCTGGCCATCATCGTCTTTGCCACACAGGCAGGCCTGCGGACGCATCGCGAGATCGTCGAAGTCGTGCACATGATCGGCGCCCGTGATGTCTTCATCGCCAAGGAGTTCCAGGGACATTTCCTCTGGCTCGGCATCCGGGGCGGGATCATCGGACTGATCATCGCCATTGTCACCCTGTTTGGCAGCAGCCTGTTCTGGGACAGCCGCGAAACGCCGGTTGCGGGACAGTACCTGCCGCAGCTGATGGGTTCGCCCTTCTACTATCTCTGGCTCATCCTTGTGCCGCTCATCATGGGCCTCATCGCGATGATGACGGCACGCTACACGGTTCTGCGCGTGCTGGGCCGCATGCAATGAGACTGGTGCTGCTGGACCGCGATGGCGTGCTCAACGAGGACCGCACGGACTATGTGAAGCATCCCGGGGAGCTTGTGATGATCCCACGGGCGGCGGAAGCCTGTGCGCGGCTGAATGCTGCCGGGACCCGCATCGCCGTTGTCAGCAACCAGGGCGGCATCGGCAAAGGGATCTTCACGGCGGAGATGCTTGAGCGGATCCATGAGAAGCTCCGGCAGGAACTCAAGTCACATGGTGCCCATCTCGACCTGATCCTGACCTGCAACGAGCCGCCATGGTCGGACCATGAGCGCCGCAAGCCCAAGCCTGGAATGCTGCGGGAGGCCCTTTCGCATTACCGGGTGCCCCCTCAGGAAGCCGTCATGATTGGCGATCAGCTCCGGGACCTGCAGGCGGGAAAGGCCGCCGGGGTCCGCCGGGTACTCGTCCGTACCGGAAAAGGAGCGGAATTGCAGGCAAAAGGACTGCCTGACGACATTTTGCCCGTGTCGGTTTATGATGACTTCCATTCGGCGGTCGATGCGATTTTGGCGGAGAAGTAGGGATTTGGCTTTCCAGCGTTCCAGACGATGGGCCTGGCTCGGGCTGGCGTTTCGCCTGGCCGTGGCGGTCTTTGTCGTCTGCGCGCTCGGCTTTCCGGTTTTCGTCTGGTCCCTGTCCCGTGCATCTTCGGAGCCTGATCCGGCCGATGCGATCATTGCGCTGACGGGCGGCGAAGGCCGCTTGCAGGCGGCCATAGAACTCCTTGACCAAGGCAAGGGGCGCCGGCTGCTGATCTCGGGCGTGCATGAAGAAACCACTCGTGTCGAACTGTTCGATGCCGCGGGCGGCATGCCCAAACGCGCCGCGTGCTGCGTGGATCTCGGGCGCAGCGCCGAGAACACGATCGGCAATGCCGGTGAAGCCGCAGCCTGGATCGGCGAGCACAAGTACCAGCGTGTCATCATCGTGACTGCCAGCTATCACATGCCGCGCAGCCTCCTGGAACTGCACGCGGTGAACCCCGAGATCGAGTTCATTGCCTATCCCGTGTTTCCGGACGACATCCACCTGAATGACTGGTGGAAGGATTCCTACACATCAAGCATCCTCGCCGGAGAGTATCTCAAGCTTCTGGCCGCCACAGCCCGGGTCGCCGCCGCCTCGGGCCTGTGGACCAAAGCCGCCCCCTCTCCCGGACCGGCAACCATCGAGGCCGCGCCCTCGGACATGTCTGCCAACGACACCAACTGAAACTTTCCGCGCGCAAGAGAACCTCACGTGACATTCATCCGGCTATCTGTGTTTCAGATCTTTTTTTGGAGCTGGTCCACCATCATCAACCTGGTCTGGCTGCCAGCGCTGCTGATGCCCCGCGCTGCTGTTGTGCGCGGCATGGAGATCTGGGCCGCCGTCAGCTTCTGGGGCCTGAAGCACATCATCGGACTCGACTACGAGATCCGGGGACGCGAGAATCTCCCCGCCGGTGCCGCCATCTATGCGCTCAAGCACATGTCCATGTGGGAGACCATCGCACAGCACGTCCTGCTTCGCGATCCGGCTACCGTCATGAAGCGCGAGCTGCTGCGGGTCCCTGGCTATGGGTGGTATGCGCAGAAGTGCGAAATGATCGTCATTGACAGGGAAGGCCACGCTTCGGCCCTTCGTGCCCTGATCAAGTCCGCGCGAGAGCGCATAGCGGCGGGTCGTCCCATCGTGATCTTCCCGGAAGGCACGCGCAAACTTCCTGGAGAAACCCCGGACTACAAGCCAGGCGTTGCCGCCCTCTACGGTGCACTCGATGTGCCGTGCATTCCGGTTGCCCTCAATTCGGGGCTGTTCTGGGCGCGCAAGGGAACCAAGCCGCGCGCTGGCAAAATCATCATCGAGATCCTGCCGGCCATCACGCCGGGCCTTCCCCGCGCAACCTTCATGCAGGAGCTCCAGGACCGGATTGAAGCCGCCACTGGGCGTCTGCTGGCGGAAGGCACGGCCCAGCTGTCACGCGCGGCCGCATAGGCCCGGGGCAACGCCCCGTTAATGACGTTGCGCGAAGGACTGCGCCAACCTGAACAGAGCGGGAACGTTTTCTTGTCGCGTTCATGAGCATCATGTACAGTGCCCGCCAAAGGACGCTGGGGCATGACGATGGACGGGTTTGGCGATATTTCGCGGCAAATCTGGGATCTCAAGTATCGACTGAAAGGCGCCGGCATTGCCGGCGGCGACGAAACAATTGCGGACACATGGGCGCGTGTTGCGGGCGCCGTATCGCTGGCTGAGCGACCTGACCAGCGGGCGCTGTGGCGCGACAGGTTCCTGGGCATTCTCCAGGACTTCCGCTTTCTTCCTGCAGGTCGTGTGCTTGCCGGCGCCGGATCGGGTCGGGCCGTAACGCTGTTCAACTGCTTTGTCATGGGAACCGTTCCCGATGACATGGGTGGGATCTTCGACAGCCTCAAGGAAGCGTCGCTCACCATGCAGCAGGGTGGCGGCATCGGGCACGACTTTTCCACCCTGCGCCCGAAAGGGGCCGAGGTGAAGCGTGTGGGTGCCGATGCTTCCGGTCCCGTGTCATTCATGGATGTCTGGGATGCCATGTGCCGCACGATCATGTCGGCTGGCGCCCGGCGTGGCGCGATGATGGCGACGCTGAGATGCGATCATCCCGACATCGAGACCTTCATTGAAGCCAAGCGCGACAGGGACAGGCTGCGCAACTTCAATCTTTCCGTGCTGATCACCGACCAGTTCATGAATGCCGTGAAGAACGACGAGGCGTGGGACCTGGTGTTTGCCGGCAAGGTGTACCGGACCGTGTCGGCGCGCGGTCTCTGGGACCGCATCATGGCATCCACCTATGCCTATGCGGAGCCGGGGGTCATCTTCATTGACCGCATCAATGAACGAAACAATCTCTGGTACGCGGAAAAAATCGCTGCGACCAATCCCTGCGGCGAGCAACCGCTGCCGCCTTACGGCGCCTGCCTGCTTGGGTCGCTCAATCTTGTAAAGTTCGTCAAGGATCCTTTCACGGAGCAGGCACGCCTTGATGAAGACGAACTGGATGTGGTTACTCGCGTTGCAGTCCGGTTCCTTGATGATGTCATCGATGTTTCCAATTATCCGCTGCCGCAGCAGGAACGAGAAGCCAAAGCCAAGCGCCGCATTGGACTTGGCATTACCGGTCTCGCCGACGCGCTCATCATGTGTCGTTCGGCCTATGGCAGCAAGGAGTCCATCGCGCTGATCGAACGGTGGTTTGGACGCATACAGCGTGCGGCCTATCTCGCATCGGCAGACCTCGCCAAGGAAAAGGGCGCCTTTCCGCTGTACGTCCCCGACAAGTTCCTTGCTGGCGCGACTATCCGCGAACTCGATGCCGACATCCGCGCCGCCATCAGCGATCACGGGATTCGCAACGCCCTTCTCACCTCGATTGCGCCTACGGGTACAATCTCGCTGCTGGCAGAGAATGTGTCCTCGGGCATCGAGCCGGTCTTTGCCTACACCTATCGGCGCAAGATCACGATCGAGACTGGCGAGAAGCGCGAGCAGCCCGTCGAAGACCATGCATACCGGCTCTACCGGAAGATGTTTGGTGATCAGGCCCTGCCACCCTACTTCGTGAACGCGCAGGACCTCTCGCCGGATGCCCATATCGCCGTGCAGGCCGCCGCGCAGAAATATGTCGACAGTTCCATTTCGAAGACGGTCAATTGCCCAGCAGACATTCCGTTCGAGCGCTTCAAGGACATCTACCTCAAGGCCTATGATACCGGCTGCAAGGGTTGCACCACCTGGCGTCCCAACGACGTCACGGGTTCAATCCTGAGCGCCGCCGAACCGCCTCAATCACCTGCTGCCGAACTCGTCCATGTGCCGCCTGTTCAAGTGACGCCTGGCCAGGTGGCGCCTGGTCAAGTGCCTGCCGTCACGACCGCGTCTCGTCCGAAGCCCATGAACAGTGATGGCGGTGTCGTATACATGACGCGACCTCTGGATCGGCCCGAGTCCCTGCCTGGCACCACCTACAAGGTTCGATGGCCTGAATCCGACCATGCGATCTACATCACGCTCAACGACATCATTGAGGGCGGCCGACGCCGTCCCTTCGAGATCTTCATCAATTCCAAGAACATGGAGCACTATGCCTGGACTGTCGCGCTGACGCGCATGATCAGTGCTGTCTTTCGTCGCGGCGGCGATGTCTCGTTCGTCGTCGAAGAACTCAAGGCCGTCTTCGATCCGCGAGGCGGGCAATGGGTGAACCGCCAGTACGTCCCGTCCCTTCTTGCGGCCATCGGCGGGGTCATTGAAGAGCACATGCAGGCGATCGGCATTCTTGCCCGTCCGCCCCAGGAATCAGCTGCCCCCCCCAAAGTCGCGGCGATCGCCGAGCCCCCAGGGAAAATCGGTGAGCCCGTGAACAGTGACGCTGCTTCGTCAGGTGAAGCATCTCGCCCCGGAAACCTCAAATTCTGCCCCCGCTGCAGCAGCCCGGGTCTTGTCAGGATCGAAGGGTGCGACACCTGCCTCAATTGCGGCCATTCGCGATGCGGATGACAGACAGGCAAGCGTGACCCCGTGTTCGTGCTGAAACACATCGTTGAGCGCCTTCGCGCTGCCGGTTGGTGGATATTCCGGCAGATCGGCCGAAGGTGGAAAGTCGCCCTGCTTCTCCTGCCTGTGGCCATCATCGCCGTCGGATTGGCCGCCTATGGCTGGTGGTGGCGTACGCTCGCTGATCGTGTTCACGAGTCAGTGGCGCAGATCCAGAACGAGCAAAAGACGCTGGGACGGAATCTCGAATGGAATGCATTCGAGATTGGCGGGTTTCCCTATCTTGTCGACGCGACCTTGATCAAGGCACGCTTTCTGGCACCTGACCTTGGCTCGGTCTGGGATGGCGAACGCGTGGTTGTCCGGCTTCGCCCCCTGTCGATGAACTCGATCATGGTCTCCCTGGAAGGGCAGCAGCATTTCTTTCATGTTTCCAACGGCAGGTGGATCGAGGCCGATACGAGGGCCGACAAGGCTTTGCTCACGGCTCGCAGCAAGGATACCTCGCAGTCGATGTCAGCCTCGTTTGAGCGCCTGACCGGCAAGGGAAAAATAGATGCTTCGGACTTCCACTTTATCCTGGAGCGCGGAACGATCGGTGCCTCACTCTTTGCGCCCGATACCGCGAGCGCCCTTCCGCGTCTGGACGTCGTTGCGCATTTGAGCAATCTGGGACTTCAAGGGCAAATCGAGACACCACTGGGTTCCTCGGTAGAGAGTTTTGACATTGATCTCGGCATTCAGCTCCCTGAGAAGCTTCCAACCGGATCGCTTGAAGCCCTACTCACCGCGTGGCGTGCCACCAATACGCCCCTGGAAATCAGGCAGTTCGCCTTTGAATGGGGCGGCGTTTCGATGACGGCCGTCGGTGAGATAAAACTTGGAGCCAGGGACTTGCCGGAAGGGCACCTGCGCCTGACGCTTGGAAACCATGCGCGCATACTGGAACTCATGGAGTCCTATGGACTGATCACGAAAGAGGCCCACGCCACCGCAAAGCCCGTGCTCGACGTGCTCGCGTTTGTGAGTGGCGATCCCAAGCGGAAAATAAGCGTGCCTCTGCGCTTCATGAACGGCGAGGTCTTCCTGGGGCCGGCCCGCATCATGACAATACAGGTTCCAGACGCTCCCAGCATTCCTGAATTCGTCCCGTGACGCGCGCCTCGCGCGAGGCATCAGCGCCGAACGTTACATCATCGTGGCTTCCTGCCATCGCGTCCAAAGTTGGCAGCCGGCGTGTCCTGGCCTGCCTCAATGACTTCGCGACGGATGGCTCTTGTCGTCGTGAAGAGGTCAAAGAGTACGTCTCCTTCACCCCATCGTATGGCTCGCTGCAATCGAGACAGATCTTCCGAGAAGCGGCCAAGCACTTCCAGCACGGCTTCCCGGTTGTTCAGGAATACGTCCCGCCACATTGTGGGATCCGACGCGGCGATACGTGTAAAGTCGCGAAATCCACCTGCCGAGAACTTGATCACTTCACTCTGGGTAACCTGCTCGAGGTCACTGGCAGTTCCCACGATGTTGTAGGCGATGAGATGTGGCACGTGGCTGGTAATTGCGAGCACGAGGTCGTGATGGCGTGCCTCCATCACTTCGACGCGCGAGCCGCATCCACGCCAGAACTCAGCCAGCGTTTCCACTGCGGTCGCGTCTGTTCCGGCCGGCGGCGTAAGGATGCACCAGCGCCCATCGAAGAGTTCCGGAAAGCCCGCTTCTGGGCCTGAGTGTTCGGTACCCGCGATTGGGTGGCCCGGCACGAAATGAACGCCTGACGGCACATGAGGCCCCACATCACGAATGACTGCCATTTTCACCGAACCGACGTCGGTGATGATCGCGCCGGGCTTCAGTGCAGGCGCGATTTTCTGAGCGACCTCGCCAAACGCGCCAACAGGCGTGCAGAGAATCACGAGATCCGCACCACTCACCGCTTCTGCCGGGTTCTCATGCATTGAGTGGCAAAAGCCGAGCTCCGATGCGCGCTTGCGGGTTTCAGCCGAGCTTGAACTGCCGGCGATGTGCGCTGCCAGGCTGCCGCGTCGCATGGCATGCGCAAGTGATGACCCGATGAGACCCACACCAATCAAGGCGACTTTCGTGAAGATGGGGCCAGTGCGTGTTGTCATGACATGAACTCTTTCAAGGCTGCGACGGCGGCGCGGTTGCCGTCCTCCGATCCGACGGAAATTCGCAGGCAGTTGGGCAGACCGTAGGCGGTGACGGCGCGGACGATCACGCCCTTCTTCATCAGGAACTGATCAGCGGCCGCAGCTGTGTTTTCTCCGGTTGGCGGAAACTCAACAAGCAGGAAGTTCGCTACGCTGGGATAGACCTTCAGGCCGAGAGCCTTGACCTGCTCCGACAGCCAGGTGATCCAGCGCGTGTTGTGGGCCTTGCTCTCTGCCGTATGGACCTGGTCCTGCAACGCGGCGACGGCGGCAGCCTGGGCCGCCGACGAGACGTTGAAGGGGCCGCGCACCCGATTGTAGGCGTCGACGACGTCTGCGGGCGCATAGGCCCAACCCACGCGCAAACCGCCGAGACCGAAGATCTTGGAGAAGGTGCGCGTCATGATCGTGTTGTCGGTCGTCGCGACGAGCTCGATGCCGCTCTCGTAGTCGTTGCGGTCAACATAGTCGGCATAGGCCGCGTCAATCACAAGGAGGCAGTCCTTCGGCAGGCCGGCGCGGAGGCGGCGCAGCTCGGTCGGCGTGTTGTAGCTGCCGGTCGGGTTGTTCGGGTTGGTGAGGAAGACGATCTTCGTGCGGTCCGTCACGCGCTTGAGGATGCCGTCGATGTCGGTGCGCAGGTCCGGTTCCGGCACGACGACGGGCGTCGCGCTCGCGGCCAGGGTCACGATCTTGTAGACGAGGAAGCCGTGCTCGCTGAAGATGATCTCGTCGCCTGGTCCGGCGTAGATCTGCGGCAGCAGGTGAAGGATCTCGTCCGAGCCATTGCCACAGATGATGCGCTGCGGGTTGAGACCCCAGGTGTCACCGATCGCCTTGCGCAAGCTGGCGCAGGAGCTCTCGGGATAGAGATGCATGGACGTTGCCGTCTGCTGGAAGGCCGCGATCGCGCGCGCGCTTGGTCCGAGCGGCGATTCGTTCGACGACATCTTGTACGTCGGGCCTGCTCCCGCGGCTTGGGAGCGGCCACCGACATACGGCTCGATACTGAGAATTCCGGGAACGGGCTTCATGTTCAACTTCTTAGGGTATCCAAAGACATCTGTGCAAAGAAAACGTTGACTTGGAGCGAATGGTGGCCTCAATCCTTGATCGTTCTGAGCTTCGAATTCGCACAAAATGACTTCAACATTCCAATCCTTGGCGGCGGCATCAAATGTCGCAGGTGAAGAGGCTGGAGAGGTGTTCACCTTTCCGGAAGGCCAGGTCCTGACACTGGACTCCGGGGAACGCCTCTCTCCTCTCACGATTGCCTGGAAAAGCTTCGGGCGCCTCAATGCCGACAAATCCAACGCGGTACTGCTTTGTCACGCCCTGACAGGTGACCAGTATGCCACTGGCGTCCACCCGGTTACGGGAAAGTCCGGCTGGTGGTCGACCATGGTGGGACCCGGCCTGCCTATCGACACGAACCGCTTTTTCGTCATCTGCTCGAATGTCATCGGCGGCTGCATGGGTTCGACAGGACCACAGGACATCGACGCTGCATCCGGCAAGCCTTACGGGCTGCGCTTTCCCGTACTCACAATCAGGGACATGGTGCGCGCCCAGGCCATGCTGATGGACCACCTTGGAATCGCAACCCTTGCCTGTGTTGCCGGTGGCTCGATGGGTGGCATGCAGGTGCTCGAGTGGGCTGCGAGCTATCCCGAACGTGTCTACTCCGCGCTCGCCATTGCGACCGCGGCCAAACACTCCGCGCAGAACATCGCATTTCATGAGGTTGGACGACAGGCGATCCTGGCTGACCCGGAATGGAGTGAAGGCGATTACGCGGATCGCGGCACAAACCCGCGCAAGGGGTTGGCTGTCGCTCGCATGGCGGCACACATCACCTATCTTTCCGAAGCCGCCTTGCATCGCAAGTTCGGTCGCAGCCTCCAGGATCGCGACGCCCTCTCGTACCGGTTCGACGCTGACTTCAAGGTGGAAAGCTACCTTCGTTATCAAGGCGCCAGCTTTGTCGAACGCTTTGATGCCAATTCGTATCTCTACATCACGCGCGCCATGGACTATTTCGACCTCGCGGCGGACCATGGCGGCGTGCTCGCCAATGCGTTCAAGGGGACCAACACCCGGTTCTGCATCGTGTCGTTCACGTCGGACTGGCTGTTCCCCACTTCGGAAGCCAAGAAAATCGTGCACGCCCTGAATGCAGCGGGTGCCAATGTGAGCTTCGTGGAGTTCGAAACCGATCGCGGGCACGATGCC
Source organism: Micropepsaceae bacterium (assembly GCA_044375275.1). Classification (GTDB taxonomy): domain Bacteria; phylum Pseudomonadota; class Alphaproteobacteria; order Micropepsales; family Micropepsaceae; genus SZUA-430. Next base: position 10,996 of record JBILMZ010000073.1, read on the forward strand.
TTCCTTCTCGACGTGCCCGAGATGTTCAAGACACTGCGCGGCTTCATTGACGCTGTCGCCACATCCCGCGGGCTCAGTTGATGCCTAATTCACTTCGCAAGGAACTGCTGCGTATCGCCGACATGGTGCCAAGCGGGTCACGCGTGCTCGATGTCGGTTGCGGGCATGGGGAACTCATTGAGCACCTCAAACTGGTCAAGGGCGCTGATGCTCGCGGAATTGAACTCAGCCAATCCGGTGTGAATGCCTGTGTTGCAAAGGGATTACCTGTGGTCCAGGGCGACGCAGATGCCGACCTCAAGGACTATCCTGCCGGCAGCTTTGACATCGCAATCCTGAGCCAGACCATTCAGGCAACCCGTCATCCCAGGATCGTCCTCGACGAACTGCTTCGCATCGGCCGCCGGGTCATCGTCTCGTTTCCGAACTTCGGTTTCTGGAAGGTTCGTGCGCGGCTGTTCCTGACTGGACGCATGCCGAAGACCGGACTTCTCAGTCACGACTGGTATGAAACGCCCAACATCCACCTTTGCACAATCGCCGACTTCGTGATGCTCACGGAACATGTTGGCGCGCGCATCGACAGCGCGCTCGCCGTTTCGGACTCAGGAGACGTCAAGGAAGTGGTTCGACCGGGGTACTGGGACAATCTTGCGGCGGAGTCTGCGATCTTCCTTCTTTCGAGAGACGCTTCCCGACCAGCACCGGCCTGAACGGTACGCGCTGGCGATGGCCCTTGATGGGCGCCATCGCCATGACTTCCTTTGTTGCTTCCGTCAGATGAACGCCGGCGAGCTTGGGCCACATGTTTCGCCCCCAGGCCTCCCATCGTGTTCCGGAACGAACGAGCCAGCCGGCTCCAAATGGCGGCATGAGCAGCGTCGTGGCCGCGTTGGTTGGCGTAAACAGCGAGTCAGCCAAGAGGCTGTGCAACTGTGTGCGCGTGAACGGCCGGCCATGGCCAAATGGCGTTGTTTCGAACTGGGCCCAGAGGCTCGTCCGGTTCGGCACGATGAAGATCACGCGCCCTGACGGCGCCAGCACGCGCCAGATCTGCCGCAGCAGCGGGCGCAGAGCCTCTGAATTCTCGACGAGATGCGCCACGATGATGCGGTCAAGACATGCATCGGGCAAGGGTATGGCGGCCTCTTCAAACAGCGCGGTCAGATTGGGTGCTTGGCGCGGCCAATGCAGGGCCCCCTGTTGAGCCGGCATGAGACACAGCGTTCGACGCGCCTCAGACCTGAATGGCCGGAGATAGGGCGCCGCGAAGCCCAGGCCTGCCAGATTTTCACCCCTGACGGAGGGCCAGAGATCCCTCAGCTTTCGGCGAATGAATTTTGCGGAGGCCTGCCCGAGCTGGGTTTCGTAAAACGCCTGCAGGTCGCGCGCGTCAAGATGCATCGCTGGCTGCGCTTGCCTTGTCGGCAGAACTCTTGCGCTTCAGATGCGCCGCCCAACGCGGGTTCAGGTTTGAAATCGGGAAGTATATGAATACGTCCGTTGTTCCGAACTGGTGGTCAATGACGGCACCGTTCCCCACTCTTGCGCCGGACCGGATGTAACCCTTTACGAGAGGAGGCAGAGCATGAAGCGCTTCGGCTTCGTTGATTGCTTCCTTGGGCATCATGTTCATCGGCACCGCGCGCGCAGGCAGCGCGTTCACGACTTCGCCCTCTGGTGCCAAATGAAAATGGTAGAGAAACGATAGCTGAAGTGCCAGCTGCGAAGGGTCTGTTCCAGGCAGGGAGGCGCATCCAAACATCAAATCGATCTTGTGTCGCAACAGGTACACGAAGATCCCCCGCCAGAGCAGCTGCATCGTGGGACCAGTGCGATACTCCTTGAGCACGCAAGAACGCCCCAGTTCGAGCAATTTCTGGCCCTCACGACGCCTGAGCATTTCAGCGATGTCGTATTCTCCGGCGGTATAGAAGCCATATGGAGACTTCTCCGCCGCTTCCCCGCCTGTCAGGCGATAAGTGCCGATAATCCGGTCGCCATTGGCCCGGTCAATCACGAGCATGTGGCGGCAGTACGGATCAAACTGGTCGAAATCACGCGACTGCGCCCGCATTTCAGGCGTCGGCTGGGCGTTCATCTCGACATAGAACACTTCGTAGCGCAAACGCTGAGCGGCCTCGATCTCCGCCGGCGTCGTCGCCAGGCGCGCCTCAAGCGAACCGGCCGTGTCGAGCAGGGGGTTTTCATCGTGGGATATGTTACTCAACGCCGCGTCTTGCGCAGACATCATTGTTTTTCATTCGTTACGGCGAGTTGTTAACGAGCTCGCGCAGGTGGTTCGAGAAGCCAGTGTAAAGGAGCGACCCGGTGCTTGGCAAAGGGGGAGAACCACGGGATGCTGGACTTAACCGTGAGAAGCGGGCAAGCCTTTGCAATAAGGGTAAATTTCAAGGATTCGCGCATGACGGACGCCCCAGAAACGTCTCCGGCTGTTGCATCAGGGCTTCTGTCCCGCGCAGCAGCAGTGGTTGGGCACCGCAAGACCATTTCGATGATGGTGTTCGGATTCACGGCGGGCCTTCCGAACGTCCTTCTCATTGGCACATTGAATTTCTGGCTTTCGAAGGCAGGCGTGGACCTGGTGACCATTGGCGTCCTGTCCTGGATCGGGCTTGCCTATGCCTTCAAGTTTCTCTGGTCTCCCGCCGTCAACGCCCAGCCGATCTATCCGTTTCGGCTTTTGGGCCGCCGGCGCGGCTGGATCCTGATGTGCCAGATCGTGATAACGGCCTGTGTCGCAGTGATTTCCACACTCGACCCGGCCCAGTCCTTGGGCATCCTTGCCTTGGCTGCGGCCATTGCCGCACTCGCTTCAGCGACGCAAGACATGGCGATCGATACATGGCGCATCGAGGAGGCTGAGCCTGCTGCACCGCTCGACCTGCTTTCTGCCGTGTACCAGTTTGGCTATCGAACGGCGTCGTTTGTAGGCGGCGCTGGTGCCCTTCTGCTGGCCGGAAGCTTCTCCTGGAATCTCACATACGCCGTTGAGGCCGCGATCTTTGCGTTGGCCGCGATGGCGACCTTTGCAGCTCCCGAGTCACCGATCCAGGATGATGTTCAGCGCGCGCCCAGCGACCATGTCGCGAGCACGGATGGTCGCTTCTACGCGGTGTGTGGCGTCCTCGCAGCGTGGGCGTGGGCCGGCTTCGAGATCATCAATTTCATGGTCCGGGCGGTCAATGAAACTCCCGCACCAAGCGCTTCGTCTTTTACATCCACCTATGGTCCATGGATCATCGTCGCAACCGTCATATTCCCCTGCGGCCTTGCTGCCTGGATTTCGCGGACCACGTCAGGCTCAGCGCCGACAAAGCAACGC
>JBILMZ010000263.1:0-4168 GCA_044375275.1 Micropepsaceae bacterium
TACCGCTGCAACGGCGTCGTGCGCAACGTCGACGAATGGTACTCCGCCTTCGGCGTGCAGCCGGGCGACAAGCTCTACCTGAAGCCGGAAGACCGCGTCCGCATCTGGTAAGGCTTCACGCTTCACCCGAACGTTCTGGAGAGCGCCCCGCAAGGGCGCTCTTTCAGTTTGGGGCTGCCACCAACGGCTTGTCCTGCGGCAGCAGCAGACCAATCGCCCCCGTCACGACGGCCATCCCCGCAAGGGCCAGCAGCAGGTTCGAGAACCCATGTGCCGGGTCATAGAGGCTCGACACCAGCCAGACACCGGCAGGCCCTCCCACGACCGAGATCGCATAGCGCATGCCGAAGAAGAGCCCCCGCTTTCCCGCCGGCGCATAGCGCGCGACGAACACGGTCTCGATGGGCGCGATCGTCTCGAACAGGAACATCACCGCAATGGCCAGCGGCACGAGCACCCACGTATCGGTCAGCGCCGCGGCAGCCAGCGTCGCCGCAAGGATCGCAAAGCAGCGCAAATACGCAAGTCGGGCAGCACCCCGGTCCGCAAGGTGTCCCCCGACAAACTGCGCCCCTGAGGCTGCGAGGTAGATCGCGCCCGTCAGCAAGCCGACCCGCGTGAGCCCCTCGCGCGTGCCCAAGTCCAGCGTCTCGACCAGCTTGGGCAGCGCCGTCACGAAGGCCGTCACGGCAATGAGCGTCAGTGTCATCGTGACACCAAGGATGATGATGATGTTGCGCCGGTCACGCGCCGTGGGCGGCTCGTGGTGGATCTCATGGGCATCCCCCTCGCGCTCCGGCACGAGCCCGAGCAGCTTCATCGCCACCAGCGCGCCACCAAACGCCATCGTCACGAGGCCCGGCAGGATGAACGCCCACCGCCAGTCAATGGCATCGTTGAGCACGCCTGCAATCACCGGTCCCGCGGCCACGCCGAACGACCCGAATATGCCGGCCGCCGCAATCGCCTTGCCCCGCTCGCGCGCATGCTTGACCACCCACGCATTGCCCACCGGATGGTAGAGCGCCCCGAACAGTCCGAGGGCCGTCAGCGCAACATTCATCTCAGCCGGAGACCGCGCCAGCCCGCAAGCGATGCTTGCCAGGCCGAGGCCGAAGAAGAGCAGCACCATCACGCGCGACTCGCCCCAGCGATCGCCCAGCCATCCCGCGAGCGGAGCGCCCAGACCAATCATCAGCGACCCCAGCGTCCACAGCACGATGAGCTCGGCATAGCCCCGACCCCACTCGACCGTCAGGCTGATCACCAGCGTCAGGAACAGCGACACCAGAACGTGGTGCATGAAATGGGCCGCGCAGGCGAAGAACAGCACCGGCACAGGCGCGCCGCCCGTTCCGATGCCGATCCGGTTCAGCCGGCTGATCATGATGCCCTCCCGCAGCAACGTCCGGTCACTGCATGAAGAATTCCGCGGCCAGCGTCAAATCGTGTGCTATGATCCGGCCCTGCGTCACGTTCCACGAGTACCCACTTGATCCGCTCCCGTCACACCCGCACGCATCTTGCGGCCACGCTGACAGCCCTTGTGGCATGGACCGGAATGGCATGGACCGGCGACGCCAATTCAGCCCCGAAATTCGCCCTCCCGATCGCCTGCAAGCCGGGCCTCGACTGCTTCGTCCAGAACTATGTCGACCGCAACACCGGCGACAGTGCCGTCGACCATCGCTGCGGCGGACAGACCTATGACGGCCACAAGGGCACCGACATCCGCCTGCGCGACGCGCGCGCCCTCGCAGACGGCGTGAACGTGCTCGCCGCGGCCAAGGGCAAGGTCTCGGCTGTCCGTGACGGGATGAAGGACATCTCCACCCGCGAGGGCGGCACATCCAGGCTCAAGGGCAAGGAATGCGGCAACGGCGTCGTGGTCGACCATGGCGGCGGCTGGGTGACCCAGTACTGCCACATGCGCAAGGGCTCGATCCGCGTCAGGCCGGGCGCGACGGTCAAGGCCGGCACAGTCCTCGGCCAGGTCGGCCTCTCGGGCTTCACCGAGTTCGCGCACCTGCACTTCGAGGTCCGTCGCAACAATGACATCATCGACCCGTTCACGACCCTGCCGGTAACTGCCAAGGCCGCGCAGGGCTGTGTCCCCAAATCTTCGCTCTGGACGACCCGTGCCGGCAACCTGCTGTCCTACAGGCCGGTAACGCTGCTCGCGGCTTCCTTCACCTCCGATACGCCAACGCTTGACGGGATCGAGCAACGCGAACCCGAGCGACCGACAAGCGTCTCGCCGGCCCTTGTCGCCTGGGTCCGCATCCTGGGCGTCAGGGCGGGTGACATCGAGACCCTCACCGTGACCGACCCGCTGAACCGCGACTTCGCCACCAGCGGTCCCAAGACCCTGGACCGCGCCAAGGCCCAGTGGCTGAGCTTCGCTGGCCGCAAGCGCAGTGTGCCGTCCTGGCCGCTGGGCAACTACAAGGCCCGCTACAGGCTGGAGCGTGAAGGCAAGGTGCTGATCGAGAAGGAGTTCTCTTTCTCATTGGTGCGATAGCCGGATCCTGCTTGTCCGAAAGCTACGGCGTCCAGTTTTCCTCCAGCTTTTCCACTCAGGCAGGATCGCCGTCAACTGCCCGTCATGGCCCAAGGCAACGCAACCAGTGCAAGCGCCCCCTGCTCTCGCCTCTTGGCTCTCACCGCCCGCTAAACGCCGCACGGTAGAACGCCCAGTGACGGTCACCCAGCGCATTCAGGGTGTCCATGGGATCGTGGCCCACGCCCTCGAGCACGATCCACTCGTGCGGAATGCCGAGGCTCTTCAGGTACTCGTGGAAGTCCTGATTGTTGGCGAAGGTCTCGTCGCGGCTGCCGATGACCATGCGAACCCGCATGGTCTGCGCAATGACGCGCGCATTCCGCGCCGCCAGCGTGCGCGGGCTGACCTGCAGGAAGAATGCGGTATCGCCGCCATAGGTCGCCGCGAGCACATCGGCCGCTCGCCTCTTCTTGCGCGGCGCATTGCCTTCAAGGTCAGCCTGCAGCGGTCCCGCCCCCATCAGCGACGCCGTCGCAAAGATTTCGGGGAACTTGAAGCCCAACCGTGCCGCGCCATAACCGCCCATGCTGAACCCGTCGAGCAAGCGTCCCTCGCGGGTGGCGATGGTGCGATAAGCAGTGTCGATATGCGGGACCAGTTCGCGAACGATCATGGTCTCAAGCGGGGCCGACCCGTCCTTCCAGTCGACATACATCCCATTCTTCAGACCATTGGCGAACACGATGATGAAGGGCTGCACCTTGCCCGCAGCAACCGCGGCATCGACATGCTGCGCCAGCTTCGGGATTCCCACGACGCCACCGCCTGACCCGTGCAGCCAGTAGACAACGGGAAAACGGCGCTGCGGTTCCTGCGCATACTGCGCCGGCAGATACACATGATAGCTGACACGAACGCCACCCGCCCTGCTTTCGAAGAAGCCCTGCGTAACCCGCGGCGCCGTGACCGGGGGTGTAACCCACTCAAGCTGCAGGTTGGTGGCCGCATGGACTGCAAGACTCGAGACGCAAACCGCCAACCCCACGGCCATGACAGCCAGAAACAGATACCCCCTCATGATCACGTCTCCTCAAACCGCACCACTATGCGCGCCGCGCACATGAATGCCCGCTGAACGGCATTGGTAAAGAGGGACAGGGTCGCCGAAAACCGGCACAACCGTGATCTGATCGAGGCCGACGGCCAGCTTCCCGATCCTGGCCGCTGGGCAACTACAGGGCCCGCTACACGCTGGAGCCTGACGGCAAGGTGCTGGTCGAGAAGGAGGTCTCCTTCTCACTGGTCCGATAGCCGGATCCTACTTGTCCGAAAGCTCCGCCGGCCACTTCAGCTTCAGCTTGTCCACGCCCAGCGAGAACTGCGGCAGGCCCAGCTCAAGCCCGCATTTGAGAAGCGCCAGCGCCAGCACTGCAAAGGCAAACTCCCCGAGCAGCATCACCGGAATGGTCGCAATGAAGATGGTCAGGTGCATCACGATGATCCGCCCATAGGGCTCGAACATCTGGATCATCGGGTGCATGTCACGCCACTTGCCCGGAAGAAGCCAGAGGAACACGAAGGCCAGTGCCTGCGCGGCCAGAAGAGCGAGGACACTCAGCATGAGATCCCCGTCGGCTTGCACCTGTGCCCAGATCGTGGGCAGCA
>JBILMZ010000264.1:0-4160 GCA_044375275.1 Micropepsaceae bacterium
CGCCTCAAAAAAATTCTCCCGTTTACGATACGATGTCATCTGCAACCGCCGAACCTGTTGCACAAACAATTCAACTTTCCATCACAAATCACCATCACCCGATTGGAGTATGGAAACAGCCGTGCCCCTTTTTCCTCTGACCGCTTCCCCCCCGCCTGCCAATCGTTTAAATGGAGGCATGCGAACCACCTCGACATTGCTCGGCCTGGGCTTGGCCGTCGCCCTTGCGGCACCGGCAACCGCCCATCCGCATGTCTTCATCGACATGCGCTCCGCCGTCAGTTTCAACGCAGCCGGACAGGTCGACGCCATCGGGATTTCGTGGACATTCGACGAATTCTACACCCAGTTTGCCACGGACGGCATTGACCGGAACGGCAACGGGAGATTCGATCCCGCCGAGCTGCAGGAACTCGCGAACTCGTACGTGAAGAACCTGAAGGAGTATCGCTACTTCACCTTCATAGAACTGGGCGGCAAGCTGATAGACAACGCAACGCCCACGAATGCCCGGGCCATGGTGAAGGACGGACAGCTCACCTTCGTCTTCCGCGTGCCGCTGTCGCAGCCAGCCGATCCGGCCGCCATGAAGGTCAGCTTTACCAGTTTCGACCCGACCTATTACATCGACATCGCCCCCGCAGCGAGCACGCCCGTGAGCTTCGCCGGCGCGCCCAAGGGGTGCTCGCACACCCTGCGCAAGGTGGACACGACCAAAGCCGGCACCCTCAGCCTGGCCGGCAAGGTCCGCATGATGGCGCCCACCGATGACGTTCTGAACTCAACCACGGCCTCCATCATCGACGTCACGTGCTCCAAGACAAAATCGTCCTGACCGCCACGACCCTGCTGTTGATGTGCTGCGTCCTCGCGGCCGCGCACGCTCAACCCTTGCCCATGCCGCAGGCCGCCCCCGCAGGGGATGGCGACATGACGTGGTGGGGCAGCCTCGTCGCCTGGCTTCAACAGGTGCAGGGCGACCTGTGGCGAACCCTCGCCAAGGCTGTCCGCGCCGTGAAGGAAGAAGGATCCATCGCCGCCCTCTCCTGGTTGCTCGGCCTGTCATTCTTTTACGGCGTCGTGCATGCGGCCGGACCCGGACACGGGAAGGCCATCATCTCCGCCTATCTCGTCGGGAACGAAAGCGCGGTGCGCCGCGGCATCCTCCTGTCGTTCCTTTCGGCAGCAGCACAGGGTGTCACGGCAATTCTCCTCGTCGGCATACTGGCAGCCCTGTTCGGCTTCATCAGCCGCGAGGTAGCGGGAACAGCCACATGGCTGGAAACCGCCAGCGCGCTGATGATCATCGGGATCGGCGCCTGGCTCGTGACCCGCACGCTTCAGGCGCTCTGGCTTGCCAGGACAGGACACCACGCTCACGCTCACGGGCATCACCATCACGATGAGCATGGCCATGGGCACCACCACGGATGCGCGCATCAAGGGCATGATCATGACCACGCGCATCATGGTCACGCTCACGCCGTCGTCGCCCCCGACCAGGCGAAAAGCCTGCGTGAAGGGCTTGCGATCGTTGCCGCCATCGGCGCCCGCCCCTGCATGGGCGCGATCTTCGTTCTCCTGTTTTCACTCGCCCAGGGCGTGTTCTTTTTCGGTGTCCTCGCAACCATGGCCATGTCCCTGGGAACCGCGATAACCGTCGGCGTGCTCGCCGTGCTGGCATCCGGTGCACGCGCAACCGCCCTGAAGGTTGCCGGCTCGATGGATGGCTGGATGCTGATTACCACCCACGCCCTGAGCATTGTCGGCGGCACCATCCTCGTGCTTCTGGGCTTCGCGCTGCTCTGGCAGCCCTCTTCACCCTTCCCCGGCGCAGGCTAGCATTCACGCAATCGTGCCGTTGAACCCGGAACCGGAACCGGGCATGTTCCATTCAACCGACAATCAGCAACGATCATCAGGAACCCCCATCATGTATCCGGATTTCAAGGACATCTTTTCTGTTCGCGGCAAGGTCGCACTCGTCACCGGCGGATCGCGCGGCATCGGCGAGATGATCGCCGCCGGCCTGCTCGCCAACGGCGCCAAGGTCTACATCTCGGCCCGCAAGGCCGAAGCCTGCGACGCCACAGCGAAGCGCCTCTCCGAGGCATTCAAGGGCGAATGCATTTCACTCCCCGCAGACCTCTCGCAGATGGACGGCGTCAAGTCACTCGCCGAGCGCCTGTCCGCCCGCGAGAAGTCGCTCGACATCCTGATCAACAACGCAGGCGTGGCCTGGGGCGCACCGCTGGACGACTTCCCGGAAGTCGGCTGGGACAAGGTCATGGACACGAACGTGAAGGGCGTTTTCTTCACGACACAGAAGATGCTCCCGCTCCTGCGCAAGGCGGGAACGGCCGAGAGCCCGGCCCGCATCATCAACATCGGCTCGATCGACGGCATCAAGTCAGCCGTGTTCTCGACCTTCTCCTATGGCGCCTCCAAGGCCGCCGTGCACCACCTCACGCGGTTCCTCGCCGCCCACCTGACGAAGGAGCACATTCTCTGCAACAACATCGCGCCCGGCCCCTTCCCGACCTGGATGCTTTCCACGGGTGTCGGCTTCGGCGGCAAGACCGACGACGTGGACTGGGACGTGATCGGAAAGAACAACCCGTCGGGACGCGTCGGCACGCCGGAGGACATCGCAGGCCTCGCGATTTTCCTGTGCTCGCGCGCGGGCCAGTACGTCGTCGGACAGACGATCGCCTGTGATGGAGGCGTTGTCGGCGTCTCCTGACGCCGGCAGAGTGTGGAGTTGGGGGAGAGTGAGCATGACTGGTACTGACATCTACGCGCCACGCGCGGAGAACCACCGCAGTACCTGGACCATTGCCGTGATGGCCATGGTCATCCTCTTTCTGATCATCGGTTCGCTCGCCGCCGTGCCGGCGTGGAACCTGTCAGGCCTGGGAGCGCCCCTCACTCTCGACCCGAAGGTGGACCTGCCGAACTCCTCATCACTGCGCGAAGCCTTCGGCATCGGCGCAGGCTTTGCCCTTGCACTGGTGCCGCTCTTCCTGTGGATCTGGCTCTTCGAACGCGGACGCCTGTCGACAATCGGCCTGCGCGGCAACCCGTTCATGCCGTTCATTGTCGGAATCCTCAGCGGCATGGCCAGCATCACGATCGTCGTCAGCATCATCGCGCTGCTTGGTGGTTACCGGATCGAAGGCATGGGGATGTGGACCACGCCCACTGTCGCAGCCTTGGCCCCCTTCGCCTTCTTCGGCCTCGCCTTCATCCTTCAGGGCTCGACCGAGGAAGTCTTCATGCGCGGCTGGCTGATGCAGACCGCCGCCTCCCGCTATGGTGTCACCATCGCGATCATCCTGAGTTCGATGTATTTCAGCATCCTGCATGGCGGCAACATCGAACCCAAGGTCGAACTGGCCTTCGCCCTCGCCAACATCGTCCTTGTGGGCATCTTCCTCGCCGTGCTCTGCGTCAACCAGGGCTATCTCTGGACCGCCTGCGGCTGGCACGCTTCGTGGAACTGGCTGATGGCGACGGGCTTCGGGCTTGAAGTCAGCGGCATCGACCTGAAGACCGGCGCCCTCGTCCTCGACCTCGCGAAACTAGACGCCGCCCCGTGGTGGATCACGGGTGGCATCTTCGGACCCGAAGCAAGCGCCGTCACGACAGCGTTCCTGCTGGCCGCCTGCGCCTGGGCCCTGCTCCAGCCCAAGCGCGAGGACTGACACACGCCTCAGGACGTGGCGTCACCCCGCCGCCGCTCCTCCAGCGCACGCCTGATCTCCGCATGCACGTCCCGCGTGATCTTGTAGCGCCGGATCATCATGATCGGAAACACGTGCAACAGCGGCAGACAGATGCCGACGATGAAACCCAGGTTGAAGATCGTTTGCGCGGGCACGCTGGCCGGAGGCGACTGAACCGGCAGGGCGATCAGGCTCAGGATCACGCCGCCAAACAGGATGCCCAGCCCCGACGTCGCCTTGATGCAGAACATGATCGCCGAGTTGAACATCGCCTCCTGGCGATAGCCCGTCTTCAGTTCGTGCTGGTCCAGGATGTCTGCAATCAGCGAGGCCCCGATCACGCCCCGGATGACCTCCATCATCGCAAAGACCGCGCCGTCCACCACCAGGATGGTCAAGAGCAGCTTGCTGCCATTCTCCGGCAGCAAGTCCAGG
>JBILMZ010000265.1:0-4109 GCA_044375275.1 Micropepsaceae bacterium
TCGCCGGACCATGGCGTTCCCATCGATCCGCTGGCCCTGCAGCGGGTCGAAATCGTCCGCGGGCCAGCCACACTTCGCTATGGCAGCCAGGCCATTGGAGGCGTGGTCAACGCCTTGAACAACCGTATCCCGACGGCCTTGCCGAAAGACGGTTTCAGCACCGACCTGCACTTCGCTGCGGGAAGCGTGGACAATTCAACTGAATTTGCTGGCCTGGCCGACGGGCACTTCGGCAATTTCGCCTGGCACGTCGATGCCATCCACCAGGACCGGGATTCGTACGACACGCCCCTCGGTGAACAGATCAACAGCCAGGCCGAAGGCAGCGGATACTCGCTTGGCGGCTCCCTGATCGGAAACAGCGGTCACTTTGGCGTCGCCTATGTGCGCTTCGCCAGCGAGTACGGAATCCCCGGGGAAGATGCGTTCATCGAAATGGAGCAAGACAAGTTCCTGCTGTCGTCAGAGTGGCGCAATCCGTTCGCGGGTTTCACGGCATTGCGCCTCAACGCGGGAGTGTCTGACTATATCCACGACGAGGTCCTTCCTGTTACCGGGCCAGCGTCGACGTTCATCGACAAGCAGTACGAAGTTCGCAGTGAACTTGTTCATGGCGCCCTGGGACCATTCTCGGCAATCGCCGTCGGGGTCCAACTCCAGCACCGTGACTTCGAAGCCCTTGGTGAAGGCGAGGATTTCCTCTTCCCCTCCGTCACGGACTCTCTTGGCCTGTACATGTTTGCCGATGCGCCGCTTGCAGACGACCTGATGCTCGAGTTGGGCTTGCGCCACGAGAATACCGAGGTCGATGGCACGCCCATCAGCGACGTGTTCACGACGCGTGAGTACGATCCGTTCAGTGCGTTTGGCGGTCTCGTCTTCAATGCGACGGACTCGCTGCGCTTTGGCGCCAACGTATCGTACGCCGAGCGTGCACCGAACCAGGTCGAACTTTATGCACGTGGCCCGCATGAGGCGACGGGGACGTATGAGATTGGCGACCCTGACATGTCTCTCGAAAAGGCATTGAACCTTGAAGCCAATGCAAAGCTCACCCTTCCGGGCATTTCTGCGGAACTGACTCTCTTCCGTACGGCATTCGAAGGCTTTGTATACGGACAGCTAACCGGAAACTCATATGACGAGTTGGGCGTTTTCTTCCCGGACACGAGCGAGGAGTTTCTTGAACTGCTCTACGTTCAAAGGGACGCGACGTTCACAGGTGGTGAATTCGAAGCTGAGATCCCGGTTGGCGAGATCTCCCTGGGCGACATCAGCCTGAACATCAAGGCCGACTGGGTCAATGCAGAGTTCGATGCAGGCGGAAACGTTCCCCGCATTCCGCCGGCCCGACTGGGCGGCGGCATCAGCCTTGTGGGCCCCGTCATCGATGCTCACGTCCAGCTGACGCATGCGTTCGAGCAGGACGATATCGCCGACAACGAAACGGCGACCGATGGCTATACCCGCCTCGATGCCGGCGTCACATGGCATGCAGGTTCAACGGATGCAGGCGACATCAATGTCAGCCTGATCGGACGCAACCTGCTGGATGAGGAAATCCGCAACCACGTGTCATTCAACAAGGACGAAGTCACGCTGGCCGGAAGCGACGTGAGGCTGGTTCTCAGCCTGCGCCGCTAAAGTCTGACGGAGACCGGCGGCTGAAAAGCCGCTGGCTTCACCTGGTGAGCGCTGGCCAGAAGCCGGCGCCACCAGATTTCGCGAGGTTGCGGCCGAGCCGGCTGGCCCACTCCGTTTCAGCACCGAACTCTGCCCGCCACGACCAGAGCCTGCGCGTGGCGAAATGGAGCGAGTGCTCGCGCGTGATGCCGATGGCGCCGTGGACCTGATGGGCGACGGATGTCGAAGCGCCGACAGCTTCGCCTGTCCTGATCTTGGCGGCTGCCACATCGAGGTCGCGCCTGTCGGCATTGCCGAAGGCTGCCATCGCAACTTCCGCCGCCATGGCAGATGCCGCCGCGTGTCCGGCCAGTACCGCCAGCTGCTGCTGGATCGCCTGAAAGGATGCGATCGGCTTGCCGAACTGAACGCGCGTGCGCGCATAATCGACGGTCTGCATCAGGATGCGCTCGAGTGCGCCAGCCATGGAAATGGAGCGCAAGGTGGCCCCCGCGAACTCGAGATCACGGCCATTGATGCCGCTCACTGTCGTACCGGCCGTATCTGCAAATGTGAGGCTGTCGCGCGGCTCGCCTGCGATGTTCGTGCTTTCGGTGAGACGTCCGCGCCGCGTGGCGACGAGCACGCACTCTGTCGCGTCGGGCCCACCGAGCAGCAAGCCGGTCGTGTTGCGCGCATAAGCGATCCGCAGGGCCTTGCCCTTGAGATGCGCATGGTCGCCATGCTGGTGCGTGTGGCCATCGAGAACGCCGAAGCTCAACGGACCATCGGGCGCACGAACCTTTCGGGCGGCCAGCAGGGCGCGCACGATGATGGTCTCGCCAAGCGGGATGGGCACGAGGTGACGCGCGGCCGCCCTAAGGAGCGCGAAGGTGTTGGCCGTTCGCTCTTCCAGTGGCGTGTCCGTATCCGCGAGCGTGTCGAGGAAACCCGCTTCGTCGACGGCGTTCCAGAGTGCTTCGCTCCATTCGCTCTTCTCGGCCTTCAGCAGAAGCTCCGGCGTCACGTGCTGGGCGAACAGGCGGTGGGCGGCGTCGTGGATGAGTTGTGCTGTCTCGTTCATGGTGTCACCTCAGCCCCAGCCCGCGGGCAATGATGCCGCGCAGGATTTCGCGCGTGCCGCCGCGCAGAGAAAAGGAAGGCGCGGTCTGGGTAAGATAATGCTGCACCCGCAGCAGGCCTTCGTCAGACTCAGCCGAGGGTTCACGCGCGAAGAGTTCATGTGCGATGTCGGGGATTTCCTGTTCGAAGATGGCGCCTACGTCCTTGACCAGTGATGCTTCCAGCGCCGGGTTTTCACCGCGCTGCAGCTGTGTTGCGACCGACAGCGAGAGTCGGCGCAGCGGCTGGTGGCGCGCTGCGCGGCGGCCCATGGCGATGGCCACTCTCTCTGACGGATCAGGGCCTGCGGCTTCGACGATCTGCTGGACGAGCGCCATGCTGGACAGGAAGCGTTCAGGGCCCGAGCGTTCATAGGCGAGCTCGGCCGTGACCTGCGCCCAACCCTGCCCTTCGGCGCCGATCAGGGCGTCTTCCGGCAGCAGCGCATTGTCGAAGACCACTTCGTTGAAGTGCTCATGTCCGGTGAGGTCGGCGATCGGACGGATATTGATCCCGGGCGCGGACAGATCGACCAGGAACTGGGACAGGCCCATCTGGCGCTGGTCAGTGTTGTCGCCGGTGCGGAAGACCGCAATCATGTACTGGGCCTTGTGGGCCCAGGAACTCCAGAGCTTGGTTCCGTTGACCCGCCAGCCTTCCGCCGTGCGCGTGGCGCGGGTGCGGACGCTCGCGAGATCCGAACCGGAATCGGGTTCGCTCATGCCGATGGCAAAATAGGTTTCACCCCGGGCGATACCAGGAAGCACGCGCTGGCGCTGTGCTTCGGTGCCGAATTTCAGGAGCAATGGGCCTGACTGCCGGTCAGCCACCCAGTGCGCCGCCACCGGTGCGCCGGCGGCGAGCAGCTCTTCAACGACGACGTAGCGTTCGAGTGCCGTGCGCTCGTGGCCGCCGTATTTCTTCGGCCAGGTCATGCCGAGCCAGCCGCGCTCTCCGAGCTTGCGGCTGAAGTCGGGATTGAAGCCGCTCCAGGAGCGCGCGCGCTTTTCGTAGGGGATGGCTGCGATTTCCTGGGCCAGGAAGGCGCGCAGCTCGGCGCGCATGGCTTCGGCTTCCGGCGGAAGCGTCGCAAGGTCGAAGCGGAATGGAAGTGGCTGAGCGAGGTTCATGTGCACGACTATGGCGCACAAGATGGCTCCCGCTCAACCCGGTTCAGCCCGATGGGCTATGACAACTTGACCCGCTTGGGTGCGCGACGCTTACGTTCCTCTCGATCGCGGATGTAGTAGCCGGACACAAAGCCTGCGCCGACGATGACCGAGAAGATGATCAGCGCGTCCATGAGGGATCCTCGCGGAAATCGAATTCCCGAAGCGATGACATTGGCTTGAAGCGCGACCGCA
>JBILMZ010000266.1:0-4073 GCA_044375275.1 Micropepsaceae bacterium
TTCCTCACGCGGGTATTTCGACGCCTTGAGAAACAGCTCGTTGATCTGGATGATCTTCCCCATCACATTGGTCACGGCAAAGATCGCGTGCTCGTCAATGGCGCGCTGGTAGCCCTCAAGATTGGAGTTCGCGCGCTCGACTTCGCCAAGAGACTTGCCCAGCCGCGCCACCTGCGCGCCCGTCAGCCGCAGGATCGGTTGCAGCAACGACATGGCCATGAGGAAGCCCAGCACGGCCGTGATGACATCTCCTGCTTCGGTGCCGCGAAGCTTCTTGCGCTCGCGCTCGTTGGCTGCCACGGCCTCGACCAGGCGGTCCGACTGTACCCGGTATTCGTCTATCACATACTGCAGCTGGATGGCCGTGGGGCCGAGCACCTCGGCACTTGAAATCTTCACGGCTCGCGCCGCGGAAAGGAACCGCAGCCAGCTTCCGCCCAGCGTGGCCAGGTCTGGCAGCTGATGGAGTTCGCCATGCTGCCTGTAGTTGTCGCGGTAATAGGCCGCCAGCAACGAACGCGAATGCACTTCCTGCGCCACGGCCACGTTGACCGCGCTACGGAAGGCCTGCGCACCCGACAGCATCTCGGCCTCAAGGAGACTCTGCCGACCGACTTGCAGCACCTGCCCCTTGAGGCGCGCCATCACGATGTTCACTTCAATCCCGAGCGACGCGGCTTTCGAATCAATGCTTGTATTGATCTCCCGCAAGGCCGACACGGAGGTCAGGCACAGCGCACAGATGAGCGCGCCGGCCATCACCCCACGGCTCAGGGTTGACTTGCTATCATCCGGCTTCGGCTTCACGACAAGCCGCTCGACGTGCATCACCCACGCCGTGATCAGCGACACGATAACCGCAAGCAGAATCGAGTTGAACACTTCCAAGTCCACGCCGCCCCACAGCAACGAGACGTTTCCGGACAGAGGGTGTAGCGCGCTTTCGAACCCGCCGACCGTCAGCAGGACAACCGAGGCATTGATCCAGGTCTGGCGCTGAAGCAGAACCCGCTTCCCGGCGTCGACGGCCCGCAGGAGGAGGAACGCGCCCGTTGAGATCAGACCGACGATGGCCGCATCCATCAGGGCTTCAATCTGGCCATAGACCAATGCGTGATGCATGCCGTCCAGCAGCAGCATCGTCGCGTACTCGGCAGCGAGAACGACTGCAAACATCCATGCAGCCATGACTCTGGCGGTCATCAGGAAACTCCCATTCAACAGGGAGCCTATCCCAAACCCGTCAATTACCGCCTAATTCGGCAGGCATGGCTTACCGATGGGTAACCGATGGGTAACCGAAGCCCGCCCGCCTTTGCGTTCAAAACGCCCTGATTTCACGCGGCGAGCGAAGTAAGCGTCCCCTTGATACCGCCACGCGCATTCACCCAAAACTTACGACGTCAGCAATCCCTGCAGCCCGCGCAAGCACGAAAGCACCCACCAGGAAAAACAGCCCTGCCGCGATCAGGCGAACCGTCGCCAGAGGCACGATGTTCAGCACCGCGCGCCCCAGATAGACGGCCGGCACATTGGCGATCATCATGCCCACCGTCGTGCCCAGCATCACGCCGAAGACGTCATGGAACTGCGCCCCCAGCGCGATCGTCGCGATCTGCGTCTTGTCCCCGATCTCGACCAGGAAGAACGCGATGAGCGTCGCCAGGAACGCGCCCCGCCCGTCCGGCGTCACGACCTCTCCGTCCTCAAGCTTGTCCGGCACCAGCGTCCACGCCGCCATCGCAATGAACGAGAACCCGACCAGATACTGGAACCACGCCCCCTCCAGCAGGTTCGCCACCTGCGACCCGGCGAGCGCCGCCAGGAAGTGGTTCGCCAGCGTCGCCACGAAGATGCCCGCGATGATCGGCACAGGCCGTCCAAAGCGCGCCGCAAGCACGACCGCCAGCAACTGCGTCTTGTCGCCGATCTCGGCCAGCGCCACGACCGCCACGGATGTCAGGAAAGCTTCCATCATGTCCCCTACGGTAGGTTTCGTTCATGCTTAGGGCTACACATCAGGACAGGCAACTACCACAAATTCCCTCACCATCCGCTACGCCACCGGCCCCCCCCCGCCAACGCCAGCCCCTCGCCCGCAGCTGGCGCATAACCGTTTCGGCCCGCTGATCCGGGAACGCCTTCATCGTCGACGATCGTGCAGCTTCGCCGCCTTCTGGTTTTCACCACGAAGGTACCAAGCCACCGCGTACTCACCGAAGCCTTGGTACCTTCGTGGTCCAATGTCCCCGGGAACGAGGGATTCCAGCCCGCCCTCCCGAGAAAAGACAGCGGGCTTCCCGGCCGACAACGGCAGGCGGCAACCATTTCGCGCTGAATCGTCTTGAACTCGCCGATAGCCGCCATTAACACATCGCTACCCGGGCCGACGCCCTCGCCATCCGCCTCTTTCCGCGAGACCTGAACGTGACAACTCCTGCGCGCGCCGCTGACCCCTGGAAACGACTGGACGCGTACCGCGCGAACACGACCTCGCAATGTGGCGAGGACGGGCTGATTGCGCACCTGCTAACGCTGTTTCCTGACACGCCGAAGACCTGCCTCGAAGTAGGTGCCGGCAATGGCATCTCGCTCTCTAACACGAACACGCTGTGGTCAAAGCTGGGCTGGAAGGCACTGCTCATCGAAGCCGATGACAAGCGGTTTGCGGGATTGAAAGAAAACACCACAGGTGATGCCGGGGCGGTGATCGAGAAGGCCATGATCGCGCCTCGGGGCGAGAACTCGCTGGACGCCATCGCCCGGCGTAACGCCTTCCCGCGCGAGATTGGCATCATGTCGCTGGACATCGACTCCAACGACCTCGAGGTCTTCGAAAACATCGAATGGCTCGTGCCGGACATCGCCTATCGCGACATGCCGGGCGACCTCTATTTCCGCCACTCGGCCAAGGCCGTCGAGATCGTGGCGCGGGCGCGCGGCTATCGCGTGGTCGCCTGCTCGGGCCCGAACGCATTCCTCGTGCGCGAGGCCCTCATCGACGCGAAGGCGGCGGCGGTGCTGCCGGACCTGCCCGTCGAGGCGATGTACGACCACGGCTTCATGCGCACGCGCCGCGGCTACCGCTATCGCAACTTGCTGGCCACCTCCAAGACGCTGACCCACGACATTGCCGTCACCGGAAACCCGGGGGTGCTCGTGCGCGCCGTGGTGCGCGTGATGGTCTGGGGACGCCGCCTGCGCGCGCTACTGCGTGGCCGCCCGGCCATCGGCACAAGCACGCCCGCACGCCGCGCCCATCTCCGCAAGTCCGGCTTCTGGGTCTGAGACACCGGGACGTCCGGTCGCAGCCAGGATCGGATCAATCCGCTTGACGTGGCGGCCATTTGTTCACTATATGTTCATGTCAGGCCACCCGCCCCGCCACGTCTGCAGGGCCTCACCAAGGGAACATGAGCAACCGCAAAAACAACGACGAAAGTGTCATCTTCGTCCCCCGACAACGGCTCAAAAAGCCAAAAACAAGCTCCCGCCTTCGGCGCTGGTGTCATCTTCGGAAGCTCAGGATCGGGGTGAAGGCAGAGACAGACGGGAAAATGGCGGCCGTCCGCTACCTCCGCGCCGAAGCTCACCGGACCTGGACGGCTATGACCGTTGCTGCCTGATCGACGCGCAGTGAGGGGGCTTTTCGGCTTGCGGTCGTTACCCTGACAGCACGGATATCCGGCACCGGCGGGTGAATGTCGTCAAACGATCGCGTTTGCAGTCTCGATCAGCTCGAGGGCTGACCCCGCCTTGTTCAGCCGTGCGCTGGCTTCATTGACCGGAATCTTCAGGAAATCGGCGATCTCACTATCGCCCTTTAGCGCTGAGACGAGTCTGGCACGAACATCGGCGAGCGACAAAACTGGTCCCGGTTCAAGCACAAGCCGAACCGGAATCTGGCGCCAGGGAAGCATGCGATCGCACAGTGTCATGTGGCGAAGCGGGACTACATCGGTGATGGTGCAGGCCGTTCCTGAGGTGTCGTAGCAGATAGCGTTGCGGAAACTGTCCATGGCCGTGCTGGTCATCATCCATGGCTCGGGCAGCGAATGATACGGCGACCACCG
>JBILMZ010000075.1:0-13982 GCA_044375275.1 Micropepsaceae bacterium
TACCTGCAGCTGCAAGGCCGTGCCGGGGCGCGCCAGTTGAAGAACCCGAAGATCGGGCTGACGCATAATCTGGGCGGCGCACCGTCAATGAACGTGTGTTCGGTCGCGATTATCGGGGCGCAGTAACTGGTGTGGAATCCGCTGGCGGCACTTCCGCTGCCGCCGGCGTGCTTTCGTCCAGAAGGACTTCAGGGGCAGGAGCATCCGTGCTTTCGGTTTCCGCGGAGCTTGTGACAGGGGCATCGGTGACCGGTTGTGGCTCGCCTGTTGCCGTCAAGGGTCCCATGGACTGCAGGGCCAGGTAGGATTCGATGCGGCGTCGGACATTGTCCTTGATGTCGTCATAAAACGGATTGACGGCGGACGGGAACAGTTCCCGGTAGCGCGGACCGGACCAAAGGAAAATCGGCTCTGGCGTGATGTCAGTGAAAAGCAGCCCGTTCCAGCAGTCCGCTGATGTGGATGCAGGCGTTGTGTCGACTTCGCGCGGGCCATATTCCGACAGGCGCGCGGCGCCGAGGTTCATGTCCGGACTGCCAGCACGTCCCGAGATCGTCCAGGTCAGCGGGTTTACGCAGGCGAGTTCACGTCCGCGCGTGGCGTCGAAACCGCCCGAGGGGCGCCAGACCAGTGCGTTCTCACGCGGCAGGTCTCCACGTGCATTCTGCGTCGTTGAGTGCCAGATGATTGCGCAGGCCGTCTGGTCCGGGGAGTCACACAGCGGCACGCCCTTGACCATGGTGGTCATGACCTCCGTCGGGATGGCGGTCTCGAGCAGATAAGCTGCCACCAGCCGGGCTTTGATGGCGGGCTTCATCTCGGCAAGCAATTTCATGCCGTACATGGCGCCCTGGCCGTAGCCGGCAATGATGAAGGGGCGGTCGGGCTTGGCCTTTGCGAGATAGGCATCGAATGCGCGCTTGACGTCGCTATACGCAAGCAGGCGTGCCGAGCGGCCGTTTTCATTTCCCGACATGAAACTGTAGGGAGCGGCCTGGCGATAAAGCGGCATCTGCAGGTTGGCCCACTGCTCGAACGGACCTGCATAGAGCGGGCGGACGATGCGGGTCAGCCGCTCGCTGACGGCTGAGTTTGACGTTGGCGCGTTCCAGAACTCGCCGGAAAAAAACAGCGTGGGGTAGATGAAGAAAATGTCAGCGCCTTTGCTCGCGGTGGTGTCCCGGGATATCCAGGTGCTGTTCGCGTTGTAGTTTGGCGGCGAAGGGCGTGGCGCGTCTTCAAACGACGCGCTTGGGTTCAGCGTGTACCTGATCAGGTTGTCCCGGGCGGCGTAAACGAAGATCGCCGTCATCGCCAGAGAGACGGCAAACACGAGAAAGCCGATCTGGAACTTTCGACCACTGGCCGACATTGACCCACCGAATCGTAGACAAACTCGTCGTAGCACGCGTGGTTCGCGCTGCGTTGCCGTCGAAACATTGAACTTCTGTAAGTATCAAAAATGCAACAAAATCAAGCGCTTTTGTGGGGTGAGTGCATGAAGCCGGAGTAATTGGGCTGATCGATTTCAACCTTTGCGAGAGTTGTCGTGATGAGGTGGGCCTGCAGTGCCGGATCGAGTGGATCGATCTGACCCGCGCGGATGCGTCTGCAGAGTTCCCGGTTCAATTCTTCGACCGTACCGCCCTGGCCGAGCAGGCGCTTCAGGCTCTCGGCCTCGCGCGCAGCGGCAGTCGGACCATGCTCAAGTTCGCGGAGCACAATGGCCAGTGCATTTGAGGCGACGCGGGCATGAAAGGCCGTGCGTCCAGACAGTTGCGGGATGGCGTGCTTGTCGATGAACTCGCGGACGGCTGTGACGATCTCGGCGGCGGAAGGTTGGTCCATCATGGCGTCGCGATCCTGCTGTAGAGAATGTTGACCAGGTCGATTTCGGTTTCGGACGAGCGGCGTCCGATGGCGGCACGCTCCACGCTGCGGTCCGACCCTTGGGCGAAGGCCTGGTACATGGTCATGCACATGATGCCCCACTTCAGCGTGCCGAAGATTTCCCAGAACTTCACCCGTTCTGCGGTCATGTCCTGGCCACCGGCGGCCCTGTAGCCATCAAGGAGCTGTTCGACTGATCCAAAGCCGCCAGCGACCTTCGTGGTTTCTCCGAAGCGCCAGGAGTTCACGCAGAGCCATCCGAGATCCTCCGCCGGATCGCCGACGTGGGTGAGCTCCCAGTCCAGCACAGCGCGAATGCCCTCGGGACCTACAATGAGGTTTCCGTTCCGGAAGTCGCCGTGGACCAGTGTCAGGTCGGTCGTGTCGGGCAGGCGCTGTTCGAGCCACTTGAACGCTGCTTCGAAGGCCGGGTGGGGGTAGTTGTAGCCATCATAGGTGGCCATGTACTGCTCGAGCTGCTGGCGAGGCGTGACCGCGTTCAGCTCGGGCAGGCGCTTGCGGGGGATCTGGTGGATGCGCGCCAGCGCTTCCCCGCACTGGAAGGCCAGCACGGATCTCGCATGCGCATATTCAGGGTCGCGCAGGATCTTGCGGGCGATTGTCTCGCCTTCGATGCGCGTCATCACATAGCCGGGACCGATGCCGTCGCTTTCCGTCAGGACGTAGGGCACTTCCGGAACGCTGACGCTGGCTTCGTGCGCCAGCTTCAGGATCGTGGCCTCGGTGGCGTGGTCGGGTGCGGCCGTCGTTCGCTTGGCTACAACACCTCCCGGCGCCCGGCGCAGGATGAGCGGGATCACATCTTCCGCGGTTTCGAGGTCAAAGGACCAGGTTTCCTGGCTGGCGCCTCCTGAGAGTTGCTTCAGACCCGCAACACTGCGCGCGCCGGGATAGACGGGGTGCAGGGCCTTCTCGAGCGTGGTCTTGATCTGGTCGATGTTGGTGGACATCCGGCGAGACTGCCGCGAGGACCGTGGCCGCGTCAACGCTTCAGGCTTCGCCGACGAGCAGAAGCCTCAGGCCCTGGGCGATTGACACTGCACCTACGGCAAGCACGATGAGCCGGGTGTACTTGCGAAACGCGTCATTGGACATCCGTTCGAGCACCGAGCTTGCCAGTGTTGTTCCTGCAAGGGCTGCCAGGATGGCAGCGGCATAGACATCCGTCGAGAGGGCGGGCGCCTGCGCCACGAGGGCGCCGTAATAGCCGACCTTGAGGGTATGGCTGGCGGCCTGCGTGACGGCCTTTGTTGCAACGACGGCTCGCCGGTCCAGGGCTGAGCGGACAAAGAACGTGTCGAGGAGAGGGCCAGCCACGCCGGCAAGAAGCTGCAGGCCTGCGACGGAGAAGCCGCAGGCGATTGCGTGCTTGGGCTTGCTTGCGTCAAGGGCGAGGCTTTTGGGCAGCGCGAGAGCCAGGTAAGGGACCGCGCCCAGAAGGAGCAGCATTACCGCCTTGTCCGGCACGTAGGAAAGCGCGAGCGGCAGCGCGATGGCGGGAGATGCGCCAATGGCATAGAAGCCGACGATCTTCCAGTCGATCCACTGCCGCCAGAGCCAGGCGCGCCAGCCATTCGAGAAGAACTGGGTGACGCCATGGAGCACCATGGCAGATTGCACCGGCAGCATCAGGCCGAGGATCAGCATGAGCACCAGGCCACCGGCCATGCCGAAAATGCCGGAAATGATGGATGTGACGATGACGGCGGCGCCAATGGCCAGGCTGAACGGGATGGCTGCAAGCATCTGATTTGTTCCGAATGTTGCACTAACCATATGCCTCGAAAGAACGACTTTCGCGCTGAATTGTGATAGCCTGAGGATCTCATAATGTGATGCTTAAAAGATGAGTGCACTTCCACCGCTGAACGGACTCAAGGCCTTTGAGGCGGCTGCGCGGACAGGCAGTTTTGCGAGTGCTGCCCGTGAGCTTCACGTTGCGCCTTCTGCCGTCAGCCGACTCGTCAAGGTGCTGGAGGGGCGTCTGGGCAAGACGCTGTTCATGCGCCACGCACGTGCGCTGACACTGACGGAAGCAGGCCAGCGCTATCATCGTGACGTGGCTGCGGCGTTCGAGAAAATCCGCCAGGCAACAAGCGCGTTGCGGGCGCCACAAGCCGACACGCTGGTCGTGGGCGCGGGGCCGACGCTTGCGATGCGCTGGCTCATTCCGCGCCTTCCGGCGTTTCAGGCCCTGCACAGGAACATCGAAGTGCGGATCTCGACCTCAATCGAGAGCGCCGAACCGATGAAGGATGACTGGACGGCTGCGATCCGCATTGGCTCCGGTACATGGCCGGGATTTGATACGCAGTTCCTGTTCACGGCGGATATGTATCCGGTATGCACGCCTGCCTTGGCGAAAACCCTGCGAAGTCCGCGTGACCTGGCCCGTGCGAACCTGCTGCAGAATGCCAATGCACCGGAGGACTGGGAGCTATGGCTCAAGGCTGCAGGTGTTGACGAGGTCGATCTGTCTCATGCCCTCGTATTCGACTACCCGGCGTTTGCGTTGCAGGCGGCGCTTGATGGCGTGGGCGTGGCGCTGGCCCGTGCGCCGTTCGTTGCTGATGACATCGCTGCAAAGCGCCTGGTACGCCCATTTCCGCAGAGTGTTCCGAAGGGCAAGGGTTGGTACCTCGTTTCCCGGCACGCCGAGCGGGGCAATGAGGCGCTGGTCAAGTTCCGTACTTGGCTGCTGTCAGAGGCAAGAAAGCGCAGCCGGAAATCGTCAGCCTGACCTGATCGTCCGTACGGCGTCGTCCTGCTGGAAGAGATAGAGAAGGGTCCTGAGGGCCGCGCCGCGTGGTGTCTGCAGCTCGGGATCCCTTGCGACGATCAAGCGGGCGTCATCGCTGGCGGCGCCCAACAGTTCGGCGTGGACTGAAAGATCTGCGAGCCTGAAACCGGGGAGACCCGATTGCCGTTCGCCCAGCAACTCGCCGGCTCCACGCAGGCGGAGGTCTTCTTCGGCAATGATGAAGCCGTCTTCCGTGTTGCGTATGCACTCAAGTCGCGCGCGTGCGGTTTCGCCCAGTGGCGACTGGTAAAGCAAAAGGCATGTGGATGGCTTGCTTCCGCGCCCCACACGGCCCCGCAGCTGGTGCAATTGTGAGAGGCCGAAGCGTTCGGCATGCTCGATCACGATGATCGTTGCATCGGGCACGTCAACGCCTACTTCGATGACCGTTGTGGCCACCAGTATGCCGGCCTTTCCGGAGCGAAAGTCGGCGATGGCTGCGTCTTTCTCGGCGGGTTTCATCTTGCCGTGGATCAGGCGGACCTGGTCCGGCAAGTGCTGTTGGAGAATGTCAAAACGCTCTTCAGCAGCCATGAGATCGAGGTCTTCGTTTTCCTCGACGAGTGGGCAAACCCAGAAGGCGCGGTCGCCTGTCGAAACGGCGCGCTTCAGGCTGTCGATCACGTCTTCGACGCGCGACAGGGGTACGACCCGCGTGTCGATGGGCTTGCGGCCGGCGGGCTTTTCTCGCAGGCGCGACATGTCGAGGTCACCGTAGGCGGTCAGAGCCAGGGTGCGCGGGATGGGTGTTGCGGTCATGACCAGAATGTCTGCCGGCCGGTTTCCCTTGCCGGACAATGCCAATCGCTGGTGTACGCCGAAGCGGTGCTGCTCATCCACGACCACAAGGGCGAGATCTTCAAAGACGACGCTCTCGGTCAGCAGGGCGTGGGTTCCGATCAGGATCTTGATGGACCCTACGGCGAGCCTTGCCAGGATTTCCTCGCGCTCCTTGCCGCGCTCCCGTCCGGTCAGCAGAGCGAGTGAGACGCCGCAGGCTTCCGCAAGGGGCCTGAGCGATGCTTCGTGCTGGCGGGCGAGGACTTCGGTTGGCGCCATGAGGGCTCCCTGGGCACCAGCTTCTATCGCGTTCAGCATTGCAAAGAAGGCAACAAGGGTCTTTCCGGCGCCGACATCGCCCTGCAGCATTCGAAGCATGCGCAGGCCGGATGCCTGGTCCGCAAATATCTCTGCCAGTGCCATGTCCTGAGACGCCGTGAGCTTGAATTTCAGCGCGGCAAGGGCGCGGGCGCGGAGGACGCCGTCGCCCTTGATGGCGCGGCCTACCTGCTTGCGCATGCGGGCGCGGGCCAGGGCCAGGGCGAGCTGGCTGGCCAGCAATTCGTCAAAGGCCAGTCTCTTTCGCTCGGGTGTTCCCGGTTCAAGGTCTGCCAAGGCCTGGGGGGTGTGCAGTTTTCGAACGGCAGGCAGGAAAGCTGGCCAGCCCTGCTTCTTCAGCCAGGCGGGATCCTGCCACTCAGCGAGCTCGGGGCAGCGTTCGACCGCCTGGGCGACGGCGCGGCCGAGTGTCTTCTGGGGCAGTCCTTCCGTGTTTCCATAGACCGGTTCGATGGCGGGGTGAGAGGCAAAGGCGACTTCGTCCAGCATGCGCTCGGGGTGCGCCATCTGGAGGCGTCCGTCATAGCGCTCGACCTTGCCGCTGACGTAGCGCAGTTCGCCGACGGGCAGGCTGTTCCTGAGGTAATCACCATGTCCCCGGAAGAAGACGAGATCCATGAAACCCGTCTCGTCACTGACCATGACCTTGTAGGGGAGGCGCGGGGTGCGGCCCGGCTTGTGCTCCACGACGGTCACGCGCATCGTCACTGGTTCGCCTTCCGGCGCTGTCGCGATGGTGGACTGCCGGCTCCAGTCATGGAGCGAAATGGGCTTGTGCCACAGCAGATCCACCAGGCGCGTGCCGGCGACACGCGTGATCAGTTTGGCGAACCTCGGCCCTATGCCCTGGAGCGAGGACACGTCGGCGAAGAGGGGGAAGAGGATCTGGGGGCGCATGAGCCTGTTCTTGTGTCGCTGGCGCTCAGGGTGGCCCGGCGCGCAGGTCGCCGATGATCGCCTCGATGTAGTTGGTCACAATGGACACATGGCCTTCCCCCTCCGGGAACGTCGCCCGGGCGTTCGGGATGTTGTCTGCGTAGAACTTGCCGATGGATACCGGCACCTGTGCGTCGTGGGTTCCATGCCAGATCGAGACCGGCGTGCGGATGTCCTTGAGGTCGAAGTGCCATGGCTCGCCATAGACCCGCGCATCCGACGAGGGGCCACGGGCCGAGGCCCGCAAGCCTTCCCGGAAGCTGGCGAAGAGCATGCGCAGGAATTCCGGCGTCATGGCTTCATTGTCCTTTGAGGCGCGCGGGACGGATCGCCTGATCCGGGCGAACTGCTTCTCGGCGGCCGGCAGGTGGATCAGGGTGCGCATGGCATTGAGCAGGACCGATCTGCGGATCGGACGCTGTCCGAGGTCCAGGAGGAAGCCGACACGGTTGGAGGACATGCCGGGCGCCTGCGGTGGACCGAGGCCCGCGATGAGCGCGGTCTTGATGATGCGTTTACCGAAATAGTGGGCGCAGGCAGCGGCGTAGGGCCCGCCGCCCGACATGCCCACCACGGCAAAGCGGTCAAGCCCCAGCTGGTTGGCGAGGGACTCGATGTCGTGGGGCCAATGCTCGAGCTTGCGGTCCTTGTGCGGGTCGGACAGGCCATAGCCGGGCCGGTCGACGCCGATCATCTGGACGCTCTGGATATTGAAGAAACCGGCTTCGAGCCGCGACCCCGGCCAGCCATGGAAATAGAAGACAGGGAGGGCTGAAACGGAGCCGAACTGGGCATAACCCAGCCTGCGGCCATCGGGCAGCGTTACGGTTTTCATGGCTTGGGCGATGGCTCCGTCGGGCTTGGGTCGCGACAGCGGGATCGGGGCGAGGGCGTCCATTCGGTTTTCCGCGATTTGGAGATGCAGAGACGTTTCGGCGCAGCAATATGTAATGCCTAGCGGGGGAACGTGGGAGTGCTTATACAAAGTTCATGGATACAGCCGCAGAAAACCGCCGGAAAAAACTGAAGTTTCAGGCCTGGCACAGAGGCTTCAAGGAAGTCGACCTCATTCTGGGTCCCTTTGCGGATGAACGCCTGGGGCAGATGAGCGACGACGAACTCGACGCCTTCGAGGATCTGCTGAACGTGCCTGACCACGATCTGTATGACTGGATCTGCCAGCGCAGCTCGCCACCCGACAGATTCCGCACCAAGGTCTATGAGCAAATTTTCGATTTTAGCCGGCGCGCCGGAAGGGTTTGATGCGCTGCTGGTCGCGGCCCGGGCTCGGAAGGCCGGCGCGATCCACCTTCATGTTGCACGGGACGAGATGCGGATGTCGGCGCTGGCCGAGGCCGTGCGCTTCTTTGATCCCACGCTTCCTGTCCTGACGTTTCCCGGCTGGGACTGTCTTCCCTATGATCGCGTTTCGCCGAAGCCCGACATCGTCGCAGCACGCATGTCGACGCTGTCGACGCTTGCGGCTGGCATCAAGGGGCCCTGCGTCGTCATCTCGACGGTGAGTGCCGCACTGCAGCGTGTTCCGCCCCGTGGCGCGATCGCAGCGGCGCATCTGCGCGTGCGCAAGGGGGGAACCCTCCGGCTGGACGACCTGCTCTCATTCCTGACGCGCAATGGATTCTCGCGCGTCGGCGCCGTCGTCGAACCTGGCGATTTTGCGGTTCGCGGTGGCATCGTGGACATCTACCCGCCCGGCGAAGAGCTTCCCATCCGGCTGGATTTTTTTGGAGACACGGTCGAGTCCATTCGCCGCTTTGAGGCCGAGAGCCAGACTTCGGTTTCCGAAGCGGACGAGATGGTGCTGTCTCCCTTCAACGAGGTGCCGATCGACAAGGAGTCGGTCCAGCGCTTCCGGGCGGGCTATGTCGCGACTTTTGGCGCAGTCCTCGACGAAGACCCGCTCTATGAGGCGGTGAGTGCACAGCGCAAGCATGCGGGCATGGAACACTGGCTGCCCCTGTTCTACGAGAAGCTCGAGACCATTTTCGACTATGCGGGCCCTTCGATGGTCACGCTGGACCATCAGGTGGAAGAGTCCCATGCAGCGCGGCTGGCGCTGATTGCGGACTACCACGATGCGCGCGTGACGGCGCGGGAGACCGCGAAGGGTGTGACGAAGGGGATGGCGTCGCCTTACAAGCCGCTCAAGCCCGCGAGCCTGTACATCACCGAAAGCGAATGGACGAACGCGCTGTCCGCGCATCAGTCACTGCAATTCTCGCCTTTCAAGCCCGTCGAGTTGTCCGGGCAGGAAGATGGCGGGGCGATCAAGGGGCGGGACTTCGCGCCGGAGCGCATTGCGGCCTCGAAAAATGTCTTCGAGAGCGTCAAGGCGGTCATCCACGCCTTCCTCCAGAACAGGAAGCGCGTCGTGATTGCGTGCTGGACGGCAGGTTCAGCCGAGCGCATGGGTGGCGTGCTGGCCGATCACGGCGTAACCCCGATCACGATGGTTGGCAGCTGGCAGGACGCGCTCAAGCTGCATCCGTCTGCGGTGGCTGTGGTCGTGCTTGGGCTTGAGGCCGGCTTTGAAACGGCGGATCTCGCGGTCATGTCCGAGCAGGACATACTCGGTGACCGCCTTGTGCGGCGTCAGGGGCCGAAGCGACGCACGGCGAACTTCATCGTTGAAGCGGCGGCGTTGAGCACGAATGATCTCGTCGTGCACGTGGATCACGGGATTGGCCGCTATCTGGGCCTGAAGACCATCGAGGCGGCGGGTGCGCCGCATGACTGTCTTGAGCTTCAGTATGATGGCGGCAAGCTGTTCCTGCCGGTCGAGAACATCGAACTGCTGTCGCGTTACGGGTCCGATGACGAAGGGGCGGTGCTTGACCGTCTCGGCGGGGCGGGCTGGCAGAGCCGGAAGGCTAAGCTCAAGAACCGCATCCGCGACATGGCCGAGCAGCTGATCAAGGTTGCGGCCGAACGGCAGTTGCGTGAAGGCCCTGTCATTGATGCGCCGCACGGCGTCTATGAAGAGTTCTGCGCCCGTTTCCCCTATGGCGAAACGGAAGATCAGGAGAAGGCGATCGGCGACGTGATGGAGGACCTGGCGAAGGGCCTTCCGATGGACCGCCTCGTCTGTGGTGACGTTGGCTTCGGCAAGACCGAGGTGGCGCTGCGGGCGGCGTTTGTTGTTGCAATGACGGGGCGGCAGGTGGCCGTCGTCGTTCCGACGACATTGCTTGCACGCCAGCACTTCAAGACGTTCGTGACCCGCTTTGCAGGGTTCCCCATACGCATCCAGCAATTGTCGCGCATGGTGACGCCTAAGGAGGCCACAGAGACGCGTGCTGCCATCACGGCAGGGCAGGTCGACATCGTGGTGGGCACGCACGCTTTGCTCGCGAAATCGATCGAGTTCCGGGATCTTGGACTGCTCGTCATCGACGAGGAGCAGCACTTCGGCGTGTCGCACAAGGAGCGGCTGAAGCAGTTGCGCTCGGAGGTCCATGTGCTGACGCTGACGGCGACGCCGATCCCGCGTACGCTGCAGCTGGCGCTGTCGGGCGTGAAGGAGATGTCGATCATTGCCACGCCGCCGGTGGACCGGCTCGCCGTGCGTACTTTCGTGACGCCGTTTGACCCGGTGACCGTGCGCGAGGCGCTTCTGCGCGAACATTATCGTGGTGGCCAGAGCTTCTTTGTCTGTCCGCGCATTTCGGACCTGGCCGACGCCGAAGAATTCATGAAGACGACGGTGCCCGAGGTGAAGTATGCGGTCGCGAACGGCCAGCTGACGCCGACGCGGCTCGAAGACATCATGTCGTCCTTCTATGACGGGAAGTTCGACGTGCTGATTTCGACGCCGATTGTCGAAAGCGGCCTCGACATTCCGACGGCGAATACGCTGATCGTTTATCGGGCGCATGTGTT
Organism: Micropepsaceae bacterium; assembly: GCA_044375275.1. Lineage (GTDB taxonomy): Bacteria > Pseudomonadota > Alphaproteobacteria > Micropepsales > Micropepsaceae > SZUA-430. Next base: position 10,667 of record JBILMZ010000075.1, read on the forward strand.
CGGTCTTGCCCAGCTCTACCAGCTGCGCGGACGTATCGGGCGGTCCAAGGCGCGTGCCTTTGCGTATTTTACCGTGCCGCCAGACCGGACTCTCACGGACAATGCGGACCGTCGCCTGAAGGTGCTGCAGTCGCTGGATTCACTCGGGGCAGGCTTCACGCTGGCTAGCCACGACCTCGACATTCGCGGCGCGGGCAACCTCCTCGGCGAGGAGCAGTCAGGTGAAGTCCGCGAAGTCGGTATTGAGCTCTACCAGGACATGCTGGAAGAAGCTGTGGCGACCCTGCGCGGAAAGCTGCCGGAGAAAGACGAATCCTGGTCGCCGCAGATCAACCTGGGCTCCGCTGTTCTCATTCCCGAAGCGTATGTCAGTGACCTGAACCTGCGGCTGGCGCTTTACCGGCGTTTGTCGACGCTGGACAGCGAACAGGCGATCGAGGCGTTTGCGGCGGAACTCATTGACCGCTTCGGTGCCTTGCCGCCGGAAGTGCGCTCGCTCCTCAAGATCGTGTCGATCAAGCGGCTGTGCCGGATTGCGCAGGTGGAGAAGATCGATGCAGGGCCGAAGGGGGCCACGATCACGTTCCGCAACAGCGCCTTCCCCAATCCGGTCAAGCTCGTTGGCTGGCTTTCGCAGAATTCGAAGTTCGCCAAGGTGCGCCCCGACCAGAAGGTGGTGATCATGCGGGACTGGCCGACGCCGGAGGAGCGCCTCGTGGGCGCAGCCCAGACCCTCTCGAAACTGGCGGAACTCGCAGCAGCCTGAGCTCTGCTTTACCTGTCCTTAACTGCAATCGCGGGTCGACACGCCCGTGGTTAAGCCGTTGGCCATTGCCGGCAGTGCATACTCCCGCCACGTGAGTGGGGTTCAAGATTCATGACACAATACGACCTGATCGTCGTCGGCAGTGGTCCGGCGGGGCGCCGTGCAGCCATCCAGGCGGCGAAGTTCCGCAAGAAGGTGCTTGTCGTCGAGCGCGGCTATCGCGTGGGTGGCGTGTGCGTGCATACGGGCACGATCCCCTCGAAGACATTGCGCGAGACCGTCCTGAACCTGACGGGCTGGCGCGAGCGTGGCTTCTATGGCCGCGCCTATCGGGTCAAGCAGGACATCACGGCGGAAGACCTCAAGCGTCGGCTTTCCATGACGCTGGATCACGAGGTCGAGATCCTCGAGCACCAGTTCGCCCGCAACACGGTGGACCGGGTGTCGGGGGCTGCGCGCTTCGTGTCGCCGACGCGGATCGAAGTGCAGCGTGCGGATGGCAAGACGGAATGCCACGAGGCGGACCGCTTTATCCTGGCGGTCGGCACGGTACCGCACCGTCCGACGGAAGTTCCCTTTGACGGGGACAGCATCGTCGATCCGGACGAAATCCTCGACCTGAAGCGTATCCCGCGCAGCCTCACGATCATTGGGGGTGGCGTCATCGGTATCGAGTACGCCACGATCTTCTCTGCGCTGGACGTGCGCGTGACTGTGGTTGATCCCGCGCCATCCCTGCTGCCGTTCGTGGACCAGGAGCTCGTGGACGAATTCGTGCATGACTTGCGCGACCGTGGCATCACGCTGCGACTGAAGGCGAAGATGAGCCGCGTGGAGCGCCTGAGTGACGGGTCGTGCCTCGTGGCGCTTGAAGATGGTCGCCAGATCCGGTCGGACATGGTGCTGTTTGCCGCCGGACGGCAGGGTGCGACGCATACGCTCAACATTGAAGCGGCAGGCTTGACCGCCGACAAGCGCGGGCGCCTGCACGTGAATCCGTCGACATTCCAGACTTCCGTTCCGCACATCTACGCGGCTGGCGACATCATTGGCTTTCCGAGCCTGGCCTCGACGTCGATGGAGCAGGGCCGCATCGCTGCCTGTCACGCCTTAGGCGAGGAAGCCCCCGCGGCGCCGGAGTTCTTTCCCTATGGCATCTATTCCGTACCTGAAATCTCGACGGTTGGCCTGACGGAAGAGCAAGTGCGCGAGAAGGGCGTAGCCTATGAGTGCGGCGTTGCGCGTTTCCGCGAGACATCGCGCGGGCACATCATGGGGCTCAGCTCCGGCTTCATGAAGATGGTCTTCGCGCTGGAGACCCGCCGCCTGCTGGGCGTTCACATCGTGGGCGAGGGGGCGACCGAGCTCATCCATATCGGCCAGGCTGTGCTGAACCTGGGTGGCACGCTCGACTATTTTGTCGAGAACACGTTCAACTATCCAACGCTGGCGGAAGCCTACAAGATTGCAGCACTCGACGCGTGGAACCGCATGCCGAAGGCGAACGCGTCCGTGACCCAGTTGCGGGATGTTCAGGCGCGTCTCTCACGCGCCTGAGGCTTACTCAGCCGCGTTCTTTTCGTCGACCTGCCAGGTGATGGGCGTGCCGTCGGAGTTCAGGAACTCGCTGCGCGTGGCGTCCTGCGGAGCAGGGTCGCCGGTGCGCTTGTTGAACTGTGTCATGCATTGTTCAAGCAGGTGACCCAGGTGCCAGAACTCCAGATGGCCCTTGTCGGAGAAGAACCCGTTCTGGCGCGAGGCTGACGGCGGATGGATCGAGACAAGAAGTCCGAAATCGGCGGCGAAGGCATGGCGGCATCCGGCGAGGTCGCGCACGTCCTGCATGGCGGGCGACGTGTCGAGATGCTTGCACTGCACGATGGCACTGCCATCCTTGCCGTTGGCGAACATGTCCACGCCGTAGTCATCGGCGCGCTGGTTGAGCTTTACGTCCCATCCCCAGGCGACGAAGAGCTTTGCCACTTCCTGGCTGAACACGGCCGTCGGGGTTGATCCCTTTTCGGCGGCGATGCGATGGATTTCCTCGCGCCAGAAGGACGTGGTCGTGCGCGTCTTGAGGTCGTTGTACCATTCGTCCTTGGCTGCGGCGTAAGCCTGCTTCTGCTTCACGACCTTCATGCACTTGTCGTGCTTGTCGGTGGCTTTCAGGTGGACGAGTGTCTGCGCGTGTGCCGCCAGACCACCAAGAACCAGCGACACTGCCATATAGGTGATCCAGAACATCGGTGGCAGGAGTTCCGTGCGACCGAAGTTTGCAGGATCGAGAAAAGCGAAGTTGCCGACCTGATACGAGTACAGCGCGATGACGGAAGCGGCCGGCAGCAGGAACGCCGATGTCATGCGCCAGGGGAACTCCACGAGCTCGTTACGCGCTGTTTCCTGATCCTTCTCGACCTTGCCATCGGCGAAGTCGGCTTCGGTCAGTCCAAACTCGGACGCAGCCGGTTTCTCGCGCGTCCACGGGTTCGGGCCCAGCGCATCGGAACTCGACAGTTTCAGCAGACCGTCGGAGACAAATTTCTCCGCGGG
>JBILMZ010000267.1:0-4041 GCA_044375275.1 Micropepsaceae bacterium
CCCACTGACCGTCCGCGGTCCAGTTCTGCTTTCCTCGTTGCGAGGCCTGATAGTGCTCTTCTTCGCACTTCGAGGAATTGAGGGTGCCTTTCTCATCGGGACGGAAGCCGAAGTAATTGCAGAGGATGATCGACTGCCACTTGTCACTGTGGGTGTTCAGGATGTGCTTCTTGAGGTAGTCGGGCGCTTGCGCCCACCAGCGCGGAAGATTGGCGCGCAACTCGTACGGCATGCGCTCCTGCGAAATCGCGAGGAACTGCGCTTCCGTGTAGGGAGGACCCGGATCCGGGATTTTCGCCGATGCTGTAACGGCAGACATTGCAATCCCGAGGCAGAGCATCGCCATTGAAAACAGTCTCAACATTCATGTCTCCTGTTCAGGCCGGTTTGGACGGCTTGAGTAATCCCGAAAGCGCTGTAATGAATAGGGCCGATTGCACTTTTGGAAAAGAGCCATGACCGTTCAGACACCGCTTTGTGACATGTTTGGTATCCGGTACCCCATATTTCTGGCGGGAATGGGCGGCGTTTCCTATGCTGAAGTGTGCGCTGCAGTATCCGAGGCCGGAGGCTTTGGAACGCTTGGCATGGCCGGGCGCAGCACCAGTGAAATCCGCGCCGAAATGCGCAAGGTGCGGCAGCTGACGAAGAAGCCCTTTGGCGTCGACCTGCTTGCCGCCGTTCCGGAGTCGCTCGAGAAGGCTGCCGACATCATCATCGAGGAAGGCGCCGCCGCGTTCATCTCGGGGCTGGGCGTACCGCCACGCCATCTTGTCGATCGCTTCCATGCTGCCGGCCTGAAGGTCATGAACGTCTGCGGCACCGTACGCCACGCGAAGGCGGGCGAAGACGGCGGGCTCGACGCCGTGATCGCCCAGGGAACGGAAGCCGGCGGCCACACGGGAAAGATTGCGACCATGGCACTCGTTCCCCAGGTCGTGGATGCCGTAAAGATACCGGTCATCGCAGCGGGTTCGATCGTTGACGGTCGAGGCCTCGCCGCATCGCTGGCGCTCGGCGCCCAGGGCGTTTGGATGGGCACGCGTTTCATTGCCTCCACGGAAGCCCACGCCGGTGAACCCTACAAGCAGGCTGTCGTCGATTGCACCGACGAGGACACGATCATCACGCGCGCCTATTCGGGCAAGCCGATGCGCGTCTACAAGAATGACTATGTGGCCGACTGGGAGCGCCGCCACCAGGACATCAAGCCCTTTCCGATGCAGGCCATGATCTCGGCCCAGGCCGGCGTGATGGGCGGCATTGGTGGCCAGACCGAAGGACTGGACCGGAACCGCTCCGCCTTCGCCCTGGGCCAGGGTTCAGGCGCCATTCGCGACGTGAAGTCCTGCGCCGAAATCATCGCCTCGATCATGTCCGAGGCGGAAGCCGTCATTTCGAAAATGTCGACGTTTCGGCAGAAGGCCTAGAGAATCCGGTTCCACACCGAGTAGCCAAGCAGCACCAGGCCAGTCGCGGCAATGAGCAGGCCCGAGGCCTGGTTCATGCGCTTGAGCGTGCCGTTCTCGATCGACTTGTGGAATATGCCGGTTATCGCGGTGACGAGGAACCACCAGAGAATTGATCCGCCAACGGCAGCACAGACGAGCACAAGGGTCGCCAACGAACTGGACTGGTAATCGACAACTTCCCGAAACGCGCCAAACATCGTGGCAAAGCCCACCATCGTCGCCGGATTGGTGACCGTAAGGATGAACGTGCTGCCAAACGCCGCCGCCAGGTCTCCGACCGATCCGGTCTGGATGCTGCCATCAGGGTTGCGCATGATTTCCGGCGGACTGGCATGCACGAAGACGCGCCAGCCATAGCCGATGAGCAGCATCGCGCTGGCGAGCTGCAGAACAAGCCCCATGTCCTGGATCGCGTCAAACACCCACTTGATGCCGAAGCCCGCGATGAACGCAAAGATCGCGTCGCCAAGCGCCGCACCCAGCCCTGCAAGGAAGCCGTTGACCGGCCCATAGGACAGCGTGCGACGGATGCAGATGAGGTTGACCGGGCCAATCGGTGCGGCCGCGATGACCCCGATCACCAAGCCACCACCGATCAGCGTCAGCCAGTCTAGTCCCTGGTTCACTGGCACCTGCTCCCGGCGCGAGAAGAGTTAATGCATAAGCGTCAATGATACATATTTTGGCACGCAGCCGGAAATACCATTTGAGCAGGAAACTGCCGCAAGCTGGTTAACAACTCCTGCACACCCAACCGTTCCATTAAGCTTTGACATCGACAACAACCCGTCCACGAACCTGACCCTTGAGGATCTGGGGCGCCAGCGTAAGCACGTCGGCAAGGCCAGCGCGGCTGACGGTAACGGAAAGCCGCGCGGGATCGAGGTCCTTCGCCAGCCGGGACCACGCTTCAAGCCGATGGCTGCGAGGACACATCACGGAGTCGATTCCCGCAAGCGTGACACCGCGCAGGATGAACGGCGCAACGGAACCGGGCAGGTCCATGCCCTGCGCAAGCCCGCAGGCCGCCACCGTGCCGCCATAGCTCGTTGAGGCCAGCACATTCGCCAGCGTCTTCGAGCCGACGCTGTCCACGGCCCCCGCCCAGCGCTCCTTGGCGATAGGCCGTGCATCGCCAGACAACTCAGCCCGATCGATGATCTCGGAGGCACCAAGCGCGCGCAGATAGGCCTCTTCTTCACGACGGCCCGTTGAAGCAACGACCTTGTATCCAAGCTTTGCAAGCAGGGCCACGGCAACGCTGCCAACCCCGCCTGCTGCGCCCGTCACCAGCACAGGCCCGCGCTCAGGCGTCAAGCCGTGCGCTTGAAGGGCCATGACGGCGAGCATCGACGTATACCCGGCCGTGCCAATGGCCATGGCCGTCTCGGCGGTGAAATTCGCCGGCAGCGGGACAAGCCAGTCGGCCTTGACCCGCGCGACGGTCGCATAGCCACCGTGGTGGGTTTCACCCATGCCCCAGCCATTGCAGACAACTGCATCACCGGCCTTGAAGCGGGGATCCGAGGAACTGCGCACCCGGCCGGCAAAGTCGATGCCGGCGATGAGCGGGAACTTGCGGACAACGGGCGAGGCACCCGTGATGGCAAGTCCGTCCTTGAAGTTCAGCGTGGAGTGGGAAACGTCGACCGTGACGTCACCCTCCATCAGGTCGGATTCCGCGAACTCCGCCAGCGCACCCTTCGCGCCACTTTCCGACTTGGTTACCAGGATGCATCTGAAGTTGTTCGACATTGAAAGACCTCGCTTTGGCACTCACGAATGGTAAGCGCTAACACAATAAATCACTGTTGCACCATCAACGCATTGAAGCGCATTCAGTGCGCATTCAGCTTGTTGCACATAACTTCATCTCGACGTTGTCGAAGTCCCGTGCCTACGATTGCTTCATGGGTGCGTAGCACACTCAGACCTGTGAACGCATCCTGACCGCGGTCCCCGGCAACGGAGAACCCGGTTTGGTATTGCGTAAGTGGGAGATGCAGATGAGCCAGATTGACCTGATGCTGAAGGGCTACCGACTGACGACCGCTGAAATTCTCTATCACATGCCCGATCATCCGAAACTGCTGCAGACTTTCGTCTGGCAGGAATACGATCTCGACCCGAAATATCCTGTCCTGGGCAAATTCCTGAAATTCTGGCAGACGAAACTCGACGGCAAGCTCCACTCCGTCCGCGTCGCCAAGTGCGGGATCCTTTGTCCGCTGGACGTGCGCTACGTGGGTACGGAAATCAGCCTGCATTGATCACGCCCGAAAATGCATGAGGGCCGCGTGGATTCCCGCAAGGGTCACCGCGGTTCCGTGCATGGGAACGAGATCGAAGGCCTGCGCCATGGTTTTCCGGCATTCCAGGTAAGCAGTGGGCCGAAAGCCCTACACTGATGGCTTGACCGCGCCAAGGGCAGACGTGACGGGAAACACTTGCACTTGAGGGCCACGACGAAATAACTCTGCCCCATGAGCAAAGTCATCGCCCTGAATGACCGGACGGTCCTCAAGATCTCCGGCCCTGACGCGAAACCATTCCTGCAGGGCCTGGTCAC
>JBILMZ010000268.1:0-4028 GCA_044375275.1 Micropepsaceae bacterium
GCACCGCAAAGCCATAGAAGGGAATGTTCTCGACGAACGTGTCGAAGGCGCGCTTGAGGCCGTCAAAGCCCTTGTAGTGATCCATGTGCTCCGGATCGATGTTCGTGACGATGGCGATCGTCGCCGGCAACTTGACGATCGTGCCGTCAGACTCATCCGCCTCGACAACCATCCAGTCGCCCTGTCCCAGCCGCGCATTCGTGCCATAGGCATTGATGATGCCGCCATTGATCACCGTCGGATCGAACCCGCCGGCTTCGAGCAGCGAAGCCACCATCGTCGTCGTCGTCGTCTTGCCATGCGTGCCGGCGATGGCAACAGCGCTCTTCAGGCGCATCAGCTCGGCCAGCATCTCGGCGCGCTTGACCGTCGGCGTATGGCGCGCACGGGCCGCTGCCAGCTCCGGATTGTCCGCCTTCACCGCAGACGAGTAGACCACGACGGCCGCATCACCCAGATGCTCGCGTGCGTGCCCGATGGCGATCTTGATCCCGAGCTCGCGCAGGCGTTTGACGTTGGCGCTCTCCGACGCGTCCGATCCCTGGATCTTGTAGCCGAGATTGTGCATGACCTCGGCGACGCCGCTCATGCCGATGCCGCCGATGCCGATGAAATGAAGGGGACCAATCTGGAGGGGAAGGCGGCTCATGGACGAAGATGACTCCGGCAGCAGGAAACGGTTATGCGCGCGCCTTCAGTCCACCGACATCCTCAACGAGATCTGCCAGCCGCTTGGCCGCGTCGCCACGCCCTAGGCTTAGCGCTTTCGCGGCCGCAGTCTCAAGCAAAACCGGGTTATCCATCAACTCTGTGATCTTTGCCGCAAGGATTTGCGGGGTCAGGCTTTTCTCGGCAAACGTCCATGCCCCACCCTCTGCTTCAACCTGACGCGCATTGGCGGTCTGATGGTCATCCATGGCAAAGGGGTACGGGATCAGGAGGGCCGGCCTCCCCGAGACGCATTCCTCGGTCACGGTCGAGGCCCCGGCCCGGCTGATGATCAGGTGGGAGCGCGCCATGAGCTCGCCCATGTTCCCGAAGAAGGGGGACAGCGTGGGCTCAAGCCCGATAGCCGCATAGCGGGACCGGGCCGCCTCCATGTCTTCCGGACGGCACTGCTGGACGATGCGCAGCCGCTGTCGCTGGGCCGGCTGCAGCAGCCCGATGGCTTCCGGTACGAGCGTGGCAAACACCCGCGCGCCCTGGCTGCCACCAAAGACAAGCAGCTCGAACGGCTCGCCGGCCGCCGAGCGCGTATAGGGCTTGGCATCATGCAGCACAGCCGGCCGGACCGGATTGCCCGTCATCAGGACGCGGTCCAGGATCAGCTCATCGATATGGGACAGCTTCGGGAACGTGGAGGCGATCCGCGTGACATTGGGAGACAGCCACCGGTTGACCCGCCCCAGCACCGCATTCTGCTCATGGATCACGCTGGGCAGGCCACGACGGGCCGCCGCGAACATGGTGGGCAGCGCCGGATAGCCACCGAACCCCACGACCACACAGGGCTGGATCCGCCCCAGGGAAAAATAGGCGCCGATGGCCCCGCGCGCGAGCCTCAGGAATGCAAGCCCCTTTCCCGCCATCCCGCGTCCGGCGAAGGTCGCCGACGGCACGGTCACGATCTCGGCTTGCGGAAAGGCCCGCGCATAATTCTGTCCGCGGTCATCGGTCATCAGCACGACACGATGCCCGCGCGTCGCAAGCTCTTCAGCCAGCGACTGCGCCGGGAAAATATGCCCACCCGTCCCGCCTGCAGCGATGACGACAGGTTTGGACATCAGTACCTCCGGTAGCCTGGAAATCTCTCGCGCGTCAGCGCCAGCAGCATACCCACTGTCACGGCCAGCGCCAACATCGAAGACCCTCCATAGGAAACGAAGGGCAGCGTCATGCCCTTGGCGGGCATCAGGCTGAGACTGACCGCAATGTTGATCACGGCCTGCAGCCCGAACAGGACCGCCAGGCCCGAGGCCGCCAGCTGGATGAAGTGGTCCGTCTCGTCCAGCGCCCGCTGCAGGGCCCGCCACACGATGACGCCAAACAGGAGGATGAGCGCCGTGCACGCCGCAAGCCCGAATTCCTCACCGGCGACGGCGAAGATGAAATCCGCATGGGCATCAGGCAGCGAGAACTTCATCGACCCTTCCCCCGGTCCGACACCCGTGATGCCGCCATTGATGAAGGCGTTCATCGCCGTGTTGACCTGGAACGTATCGCCGGCCTCCGGCGCGATGAAACGGTCAATGCGGCTCGCCACGTGCGGCACAAGGAAGTAAGCCCCGACACCACCCGCCAGGCCCAGCCCGCCAAACGCGGCCATCCAGTACCAGCGCAGTCCGGCAAGGAAGAGAAGCCCCGCAAACACGACCGACAGGAGCAGCGTCTGTCCGAAGTCGGGTTGCATGACGAGCAGGCCGGCAACAGCCGCAAACAGCACGCAGGCCAGCGGGATGCCCGGAAAACCCTGCGCCTTGTTGCTCTCGGCAATCGCTGCGGCGGCCAGCACGATAAAGGCAGGCTTGGCGAATTCCGACGGCTGGAGGGAGAACGGCCCGAAAACGATCCAGCGATGCGCGCCCTTGATCTCCGGCCCGATGAACAGCGTCGCGATCATGAGCAGCACGGACACGCCATAAAGGCCCAGCGCGAGCCGCCTGACCTCACGCGGCCCGCAGAGCGAGACAATGAAGATCATGACCAGCGCCGGCGCCACGAAGCTGAGCTGGCGGTAGACGAAGTAGAAGGGTTCCAGCCCGATGCGTCCAGCCACTGCCGGACTGGCAGCCAGGGACAGCAGCACACCCGAGACGATCAGCGTGATGATCGCCGCCAGTGACCAGCGGTCGATCGTCCACCACCAGTTGGCAAGCAGGCTTCTGTCGGTGCGCGATAGCAGGGCCATTATGAGCGTCCTTCCCGACCTGCTTCTTCCGCGATCATGTTAAAGATTCGTTTAAACTCGTTTCCGCGGTGTTCGAAGTCGCGGAATTGGTCGAACGACGCGCAGGCCGGAGACAGCAACACCACCCCGCCCCCCTCCGCTTTTGCAGCGGTGAAGGCCTGGCGCATGGCTGATTCGAGCGTGCCGGAACGGGTGAAAGGCACGGTCCCGTCGAGAGTCGCGGCAAAGGCATCCATCGCATCGCCGATCAGGTAGGCATGTCGGACACGCGGAAAGAAGGGCGCAAGGTTCTCGATGCCGCCATCCTTCGCCTTGCCGCCCGCGATCCAGTGGATGCGGTCGAAGCAGGCGAGCGCCCGCGCGGCGGCTTCAGCATTCGTGGCTTTGGAGTCGTTGACGAAGCGCACGCCACCGAAGGTCCCAACCGTCTCGATGCGATGCTCGAGCCCGGGAAAGGAGGGCATGGCGCGGGCGATCTCGGCGGGATCCTTCACGAGCGGCTTGATGGCGGCATAGGCGATCGCCAGGTTCTGCCAGTTATGCGCGCCCGGCAGATGCGACAGCGCCTTCAGGTCCATGACCTCGCGCGATGTCGCGCCTGTCGCGTCATAGAGCACGCCATCGACCACGAAGATGCCCCGCCCCAGCACCTTCCCGACGGAAACCGCTGACACGCTCACGTCACCGCGCGCCGCAACCTGGGTACAGATCTGCGAGGTATAGGCGTCATCAACACCGACAACCGCGTGATCACCGCGCGACTGCAGCGCAAAGATCGCGGACTTGACCCGCGCATAGTTCTCCATCGTGCCATGACGGTCGAGATGATCCGGCGTGATGTTGAGCAGCACCGCCACGTCCGGACGAAGCGACGGCGTCAGGTCGATCTGGTAGGAAGACAGCTCCAGGACATAGGCACGCCGCAGCGCGGGCGGGGCAAGGTCAAGGGCCGGCTTGCCGATATTGCCGCCGACTTCGGTCTCATAGCCCAAGCGCTGCAGCAGGTGCCCGGCCAGGGCCGTCGTGGTGGACTTCCCGTTGGTGCCCGTGATGCACACGATGCGGCAGTTCAAGGGCGACCCCGGCTTGCGCACGGCCCGGAAGAACAGCTCCACGTCAC
>JBILMZ010000076.1:0-13925 GCA_044375275.1 Micropepsaceae bacterium
TCTGGCCTTTGAGGGCTCGCCTTACTCGCGAGTATTTCCGCAGAATTTCACCCTGTTGAAGAATCTGCACTCTTCAATGTTGGCAGCCCGAGGAGAAAGTGCAGTTTTGTCGGAAATCTTTACATGCAGGGACCTGCGGGGGGGGTAAACTCTCGCTTCGCGTAACTGCTTTGTCGTCGTTACGAACTCATGGGGATTAGGCTGATGAAATGTTTCACTAATTTGCGTCCCGCCGTTGCATCGATTTCGATGTTGGCCGGGCTGCTTGCAACGAGTCTGGCATCGGCCGCACCGATCATCGACGGCGGAACCACCTGGACCGGCTGGACCAGTGAGGGGTTATCGAACCAGTTGGGCGTGTACGGTAGAGGTTCGACCACGCAAGTGTACGAGGTATACTCCACCGTATTCTCGTTCAACAATGACTCGAAGTCCGGCGGCCCCATTGGGGGTGGTCCGACAGGTGGAGCTACAGGCTTCGGTACCGGAGCATTCTCGACGGGCGCGTTTGCGAACGGTAACAAGATCCTCGGCATTGGTGTGCGCGTCGTAAGCGGAACTGGCATCACTGGTTTCACGCCGACCGTGAAGTTCGATCTCGACGCCGACAGCTACCAGGCCGCGTCGTCCGTCGGTGGCGTCGACGGTCGAACCAGCTTCAGCACCTATTCGGAGACCCGCGATTTCACGGTCCAGTTTGAAGGCGCGAACTCCTGGCGGGGCGGCTCTCTTAGCATGCAGGCTGGCAATGGTCTTTTCTACGGCGGTCCAGACAACACGCAGATCATTCCCGGTGGGATCGGCTCGGGCGTGAGCTACGATTGGGCATTCCGTGCGTTTGCACAAGCGAGCAGCTACCAGATGTTGTTCGACCTCACGGCGATGAATTCGCTTTACAGCGGGAGCAATCCGTTTGGCCTGAACGCGAGCTTCACCGGAATTGGTGCGGTCGGCAGCAATGTGCGTATTGCGCTCAACGGTATGGGCAACAACGAGGTGGCGTTTGGCGTTCAGACCACGCAAGCGGAGCCCGTCCCCGAACCCTCCACCATCGCCCTGATCGCGATGGCACTGCTCTCGTTGTTTGGCCTGGGCCTGATGCGTCGGCGTGCTGAGGCGTAGACCCTCGCCTCATCATCTCAATTTACGGAGCCGCCATCGTGCGGCTCCTTTTCGTTTGCGTGCTGAGCTTCCGTTGCGCGTACCTAACCGGAAACCCGGCGGCTGCCGACCACGTCTTGGCTGGCACACCAATCTCCCCAACTCTCCGTGATTGATAATGCGCAGCGAGTGATGGCGCCGCCTCCAGAATGTTTACAAGGGCTGCGACCGCCCCTAGGCTTGGTGGACGTGTTGGTGACGTCCCCTGGAGCAGAGTTTGAACGGCATGAGATTTTGGATAGGAGTGGGGCTGTGTCTGGCAATCTCGGCGAGCGCCGGGACGAACCAGGCGGGGCCCTCGACTGTGCGCGACGTTGAACTGGCTCAACGCCTTGGAGCGGACGAGCGAGGGATGCGCAAGTATGTCCTCGTGCTCCTGCGGACCGGCCTCTACGTTGCGAAGAGCGAGGATGAGCGCGCCCGGCTCTTTGAGGGACACTTCGCCAACATCAATCGCCTTGCTGAGCAAGGAAAGCTGCTCGTCGCCGGCCCCATGGAGCAGAACGATCAGCAATACCGCGGCGTCTTCATTCTCAGCGTTTCCACCATTTCCGAGGCCCAGGCCATGGTTGCCGACGACCCGACGGTTGCGAGCGGAATCTTCTTGCCGGCATACTTCGAATGGTACGCGTCAGCAGCGCTCGTTGAGACGGCCAACATTCACAGACGAATTGCACCCTAGTCATGGGTAGCGATGGGGCTGTGGGTCCTTTGCCCGATTGGCGGTTGCCGTCAAATTCATGCCGCATGCGGTGGGCGCTCCCAGTGTCCGTCGCGGCTTGATTGGCTTGACCCTCGGCGTTCTTCAACGCTTGGGCGGCTGTACTGCGGGTCGGACATGTGGGTGCGTATCGAGCCGGATCAGCCGTTGCATCGACGACGCGACCCAACATGTAACCACGCTGCAACCGCGGGCCGTTTGAGAGGTTTCTGGCGGGTTCCAATTGAGATGCCGCACAGCCATCAGGCCACGCAAGAATGGCGACGTTCCGCGGCTTTTGATATGTCGGGAGGGATGGTGCCGCCTAGGTGACTCGAACACCTGACCCCCGCATTACGAATGCGATGCTCTACCGGCTGAGCTAAGGCGGCCTTCCAAAGAGGCGCGGAACATACGTTCCCGGAGTTGCATAGGCAATCGTCGAAATCTCCCAATCCGCGTCCAGCGGCATTTTGGTCACCGACGTGAAGGGTGGTTCAGGGTCTACTATTATAAAGTTCACAATAGTGGTTCAGGCGGACCTCCCTGACCAGGGTTTGCGGCGATTTGGGGCTTGCAGGAAGTGGATGCCAGTAACAAGACTGGGTGCCGCGATTTCGGGTCGGGGAAGATCATGATGAGGAATTGGCTTGGCAATGCAGTGGCTCTGGCTGCGGCGATTGTCATTGGCGGTTGCGCCACCGTGCAGGCGCCTTCGGAAGAGGTTGCGCGCGATGCGCTTGGCTACAAGATCGTCACTTCGCTGACGACTGAGGTCGGCGCGCGGCTTGCGGGAACGCCGAAGGAAGCCGAAGCACGTGCGTGGGCCATGAACAAACTGCGCAGCCTTGGCTTCCAGAATGTGCGCGAGGAGAAGTTCTCCTTCGCCGGATGGGAGCGGGGTGGTGAGCATGTGCATGTGGTCATGCCTTCGAACATGATGCTGGTGGCTTCAGCGCTGGGTGGTTCCGTCGGGACACCCCGGGGCGGCCTTCGGGCGCCGGTTGTTCTGGTCGAAAGCCATGATGATCTTCTCAAGGCGCCTGCCGGCGCCTTCACGGGCAAGATCGTCTTCATCAATGACCGCATGAGGCGGGCGCGCGACGGATCCGGTTACGGCCCGGCCGTGCGCAAGCGCGTGCGCGGTGCCGCCGAAGCTGCGCGGCGCGGTGCCGTCGGTGTGCTCATCCGTTCTGCCGGAACCAGCAATGACCGCTTCGCGCATACCGGCAACATGCGCTACGAGGATGGCGTGCGGAAGATTCCGGCGGCTGCGCTCTCGGGACCGGATGCCGATCATCTTGAGCGCCTCGCGCGATCCGGCACGTCTCCGGTCATCCGCATGGACCTGCATGCGCGCAGCCATCCACGTGCCATTTCCGGAAACGTCATCGCGGACATCATGGGTTCCGAGAAGCCTGACGAGATCGTGCTCATGAGTGCCCACCTCGATTCCTGGGACAAGGGAACAGGCGCCGTGGATGACGGGGCCGGCGTGGCGATGGCCATTGCATCGGTCCTGCGGGCTGCAGGCGAGAGCGGAAAACCCAAGCGGACGCTGCGCGTCGTCCTCTATGGCGCCGAGGAGTTTGGCGGGCCCGGGGGAGAAGACTATGCCAAGCGCAGGCCTGATGAAGTGAAGCGCCATGTCCTGGCTGCCGAAGCCGATTTCGGCGCTGGGGCGCCATGGCGTTTCAATACCAACGTGCCGACTGCCGACCTTCCATTCTTCGAGGACGTGTTCCAGTCACTCAAGCCGCTCGGGATCGAGCGTGGCCGTCTGGAAACGTCGGGCGGTGCCGATATTGCGCCGTTGCGAAAGGCCGGCGTGCCGGTCATCAGCATTGACCAGGACGGCACCCTCTATTTCGATCTCCATCACACGCACAATGACACGCTCGACAAGATCGATCCTGTCGCACTGGAGCTCAATGTGGAGGCGTATGCGCGCGTGCTGGCTAGGGCTGCGAACCGGTAGAAGGTGTCGGCGACAGGAACTCCCGCAATACACGGGCGCTCTGGTCCGGCGCTTCCTCCATCGGGATGTGACCGATGTTCCGGAACACGACCAGCTTCGAACCCTTGATTGCGGCGTTGTAGGCGTCGCCCATGTCGCGTGGCGTCAGCGTGTCCGTCTCGCCCCAGAGGATCAGCGTGGGCGTGCTGATCTTTGCCGCGTTGTCCTGGATGAACGTGTCAAAGGGTGTCTGGAACCGCTTGAGAGAGGCGGCGCGGTTGCCGGCCTTGCGGTTCAGGATCCAGTAGCGATCGACCATTTCGGGTGTGACGAGAGCGTCATTCTCGATCGCCTTCCTGAGGCCTTCCTCGAACAGCCCGCGCGGGGTCACGTAGAGCATCAGGTTCTGGAGGACCGGCGTGCGCGCAATGAGAAAGCCCAGGCCCGGATCGCGCGGTTCCTTCGTCGGCATGCCCCCCGCATCCACGAGCACCAGATGGGTCAGGCGTTCGGGATAGTGAATGGCAAAGCGGGCCGCGACGCCACCGCCCATCGAGTTTCCGGCGAGCGCGAAGCGTTCGATGTGCATGACCGTCGTGAACTCGTTCACGAACTGCGCCATGGCTTCCTGGCTGTAGTCATCGCCCGGAACCGCACCGGTCAGGCCGTGTGAGGGCAGGTCGAGGCTGATCATGCGGAACTGATCGCCGATCTGGGCAACCCATGGCTCCCATGTGTGGAGGGACGCATTGGATCCGTGAAGCAGCACGAGCGCCGGCCCGTTTCTCTGGCCCTGATCGCGGTAGTGAACTGTCGCGCCTGACGGCAGCGTGATGAACTGGGAGGGCGGCTGGCCGTAGGTTTCCCTTGCCTCAACGTCCCGCACATCTGGATCGGAAAACAGCACCAGGAGGCCAATGCCGGCAAAGATCAGCAATGCCAGCACTACAAGAAGTCCGCGCAAGAAGCTCCCTACCATATCCCACTTCTCTTTCTTCGCTTGTCGTCGCCGCTCTGTGTGTAGTCTTCAGCGTCCGGACCCGGATCGTCCGGAATGCCTGAATTTCCATAGACTACATTACCATCAGACGGGGTGGGAGAATATTCCGGTTTGACGGGCGCGGCAGGCGCGGCGGGATCCCTCTTAACCGTATTCCGGTAGAGCGGGGCAGCATTTTCGACGACTTCCGCGTAGATGCTCACGCTGTCCGTCACGGGTTCCGATCCGGCACCGGGTGCCGTTCCGCTCTGCCAGGACAGGGTGTCGAAGCCATCGCAGGATGAGCAGACGGCGGCCCATTCATTCTGCGTTCGCAGGCAGGCGCCGCACGCCCACTGGGCGTCACGCGGAGCCTTCAGGGCGCGGGTGGCCCAGTCCCTCGCGATCAGGCTGTCGCCGCCAAGGCCGCGTTCAACCTCGGACATCATCATGCACACGCGTACCGTCGCCTGTCGCTCTGCCAGCGGGCGCAGGAACTCCTTTGCCTCCTCATGACGGCCCTGTGACAGGGATGCTGCGGCATTGAGAATCCGGCTCTCGACATGATGCGGGTTCATGCTGGCCAAGCCACCGAGGCGTTTGGCGCGCGCAGGCGGCAGTTCCTCGGGACGCATGGCGGCATAGGCCTTTGCGAGGTCCGGATGCGGACCCTGCGTCCACGCGGTCTCGATCAGGCTCGCGGCACGCCACAGCTTGCCCTGCGCGGCGGCACCGCGTGCGGCGATGATGGCGGCGGGCCCGAATCCCGGGGACAGTGAGAGCGCTTCTTCAGCGAGCTTGGTCGCGGATTCAGCCTGACCATTGGCAAGCGCCGCCTGGGCATTTGCGGTTGCCATGATCGCCCGCCTGCGCTTGGCGATGGCGGGGTCGAGTTGCCTTGCCTTCATCTGCAGGTCCACGGCGGCGGCGGCTTCCGTCCAGCGGCGCTTCGAGACGTTCAGGTCGAAGAGGGCCGCGAGGGCCCATCTGGTCTTGGGGCGGAGAAGGCGGGCCCGTTCCGCGATCAGCAGGGCCTGGTCCGTATCACCCCTTCGGATGGCTGACATGAAGAGACCACGCAGACCGAGGAACTCCGTGTCCCTGGATTGCAGCATCTGGGTGAAGTAGCGCTGGGCGGCTTCTTCGTCGCCTTCCATCTGTGCGGCTTGTGCTGCTAGCAGAAGGGCGAGAGGGGGTTCGCCGACAAGGGACAGTGCCTTTCTCGACTGTCGCCGGGCCTCGTCGTCGTCACCGGCTGCGACGGCCACCAGTCCTTTGGTGACGGCTGCAAAGCCGCGACGCCGACGTCCCATCGCGCGCCACCTGAAGAACTCGGCCGGGGCATCCACGAATGTCGTGATCACGCGATAGAGCATTATGGTGGCAACAGACAGGACAATCACAAGCGCGATTGCCACGGGAATGGAGAGGCGGATCTCCTGCGTGGGCAGCGCGATTGTCACCGTGCCGGGTACATCGGCCAGCGTGCTGGCGCACACGGCGATCACGGCGATCAGAAGAAAGAGCCACAGGGCGCGGATCATTGGGCGTCGTCCTCAGGGTGGAGGCAGCTGCGGCACCGGTTCGCCGTCGGGTTTTGGTCCGGTTATCGCTTCGATGGCGGAGGAATTGAGCTGTGCCAGTGCGGCTTCCACCTTCACGCGTGCAGATGCCTTCTGGAGCCAGGGGGCGAGCTGCTTGCGCGCGGCGCCCTTGATCGCAGACAGTTCGCGGACGGCGGCGGTCAGGTCACCGGCCTTCAGCCGGATTTCGGCGCGTGCCAGGCGGCTTTCCGTCGATGATCCTTCCGTTTCGGCGGTGGATCTCCAGCTGACCATGGACGTGAAGTTGGCCCATAGCTGGGAGAAGCCTCCCTGGCCTTGCTGACGGCTTTCGGCGTCCAGGGCTGCATCCGCGGTGTTCCCGAATGTCGTGATCAGTGTTCCTGTTGTCGGCAGTCCGGTCGCTGCATGGGAGGCCACATCCTGCAGGCTCTGGTTTGCGGGCAGGAGTGCGGCGACAACGTCATACTCGGTGCGGAAGGGTGATGAACCCTGTGCCGCTCGCGTCAGGTTTGCGATGGCGGATGCCAGGGATGCGCGCCGCGCGAGATCGAGAAGGTCGGATGACTCAAGTTTCTCCAGCCGGGTCGAGACGTCATCCATACGTGTCGCCACAGCGGTCGTGGTTCCGGTGAGCGTCTCGAGCGATGTCTTTGTCGCCGTCATGGCTTCGGGGACACCCGTCGTCCTGGTTTCGAGTTCAACGACACGCGTGCTTATGTTCTCAAGGCGCTTGGCCGTCTCGAGGATTGTTCCTGACAGGGGAGAGGGTGCTGACGGCTCCTTCGGGTCAGTGGAGACCGTTACTGTCGGCACACCCAGGGCCGCAAATGCTGTTTCCATGGCGGCGATGCGGCTCTCGAGCTTGCCGACCTGCTCTGCCAGTTGCGTCGTTTCGCGGGACTGGGCGAGGCGGGTGATCCGGCCTTCGATGGTTGTGAGACGCGTGTCGACCTCGGCGCCTTCCGTCGTAGTGCCAACTTCACTGTCGAGCCAGAAGCGCGACAGGATTGCACCGAAGAATGCGGCCACGAACAGCAAGAGCAGGATGCCCAACGCGTCGCGCCAGTCCTCGATCAGGCCATGACGCACCTTGCGTTCGCCCGCCGGACGCGGCGATGCCGGTGTGGAAGCAGGAAGTGGCGGCTGGTTCATTCCCTCAGGCCTCGGTCAGATGCGGCGCGAAGTTAGGCCGTATGCCACCTGCAAAACAAATGGGCCCCTCTGTCACAGGGTTTCCAGGAGGTCCCGCATTGCAAGCGACGTCGCATTGTGCGCCACCAAAACCTTACGAAACGTGAGCGTTTTCAACGAATTGGCTGCGTTGCTGCTGATGGCGCAGGCAGCGATGCGTCCGGTCGTGGCGGCGAGGCCTGCCGCCTGTACAAGATCGCAGAAGATTTTGGCGGTTCTGGGCGAAAAGAATGTTACGGCATCAAGGGTTCCGTTTAGCAGATGCTCCCGGAGGCCTTCGCCCAGGCTTGTCGCGGCGACGGCCCGGTAAAGCTGCAGTCGATCCAGGTTGGCTCCGATGCCCGCCGCCATGGATGACAGGTCGCCGGCGACGTCGGCGCCACTGATGTGCAGCATCGGGCGAGAAAGCAGGGAAGGGTGGGTCTTGAGGTGTTCCAGAATGCCGCTTGTTCCCTCTCCAGTGCTGGTTGCAATGTTGATGAAGCCAGCCTTTCGGGCTTCGGCGGATGTGGCCGGGCCTACGGCCAGCACGGGTATGGAACGGGAGTGCACGCGTCGTGCTGCTGCACGGACGCCGTTTGCGCTCGTGAATACCAGGAGGCCATACCGCTCCACGTCGATCGCGGGGCCATCGTCACAGGCAATCGACAGAAGGGGTTCCGTGACCGGCTCGTGCCCGCGCTCGCGGAGCAGCACTTCAAATTCCCTGGCATCTTCTTTCGGGCGCGTGATCAGGACGCGCATGGATCAGACCTGAAAGAAGTTTCGACCGGCGCGTGCCAGCAATTCCTCTCCCGCAGATCGTCCGATGGCGCGGGCTTCTTCGGGTGTGCGCGCGAGCTCCTCGCGTCTCACGTCAAAGCGGATCTTTCCGTCCGGGGACAATGCGCATCCTTCGAAGAGAATCTTCGTGTCCCCGGTTCTGCGGGCGTAGCCGCCGATCGGTGTCTTGCACGAGCCGTCGAGCACGGTCAGGAATTCCCGCTCAAGCGTCACTGCCAGATGTGTTTCGGCGTGGTTGATGCGGTCAAGCGCCTCGACGAGTCGCCTGTCCTGTCCACGGCACTCGATGCCGATTGCTCCCTGCGCGACGGCCGGCAACATTTCGGAGATGTCGAGCACCGCGCGGGCTGACGCCTGCTTGCCGAGGCGGTTCAGTCCGGCAATGGCAAGCACGGTCGCTTCCATGTCTCCGGCGGTCACTTTCGACAGGCGGGTTTCGACATTGCCGCGCAATGGCACGATCCTGAGGTCTGGCCTGCGATTGAGGAGCATGGCTTGCCTGCGGACCGAGCTTGTCCCGAAACGTGCGTTTTTCGGCAGGTCTTCGAGGCGCTCACCTGCGGCGGCAATCAGGGCATCGCGCGGATCCTCGCGCGGCAGCACGCAATCGAGGATCAATCCGGGCGGAAGGGCCGTCGGCATGTCCTTCAGCGAATGTACGGCGCAGTCGATTTCGTTGCGCAGCAGCGCTTCTTCCAGTTCTTTCGCAAACAGGCCCTTGCCGCCCAGATCCGCCAGAGGGCGGTCCTGGATCCGGTCTCCACTCGTCTTGATCGGGACGATGGAGGTGTGGATCGCGGCTTCTTCGGCTGACCAGTTCATCACGCCGGCCAGCGCTGCAATGACCAATCTGGTCTGCGCGAGGGCGAGCGGCGAGCCACGGGTTCCGATGCGGATGGGTGTTTGCACGCGTGGAAGATCAGATGCTAGAGGTTCAAGGTCGCGCGCAAGCTATAGAGGATTGTCGGGCGATGCCATATTTTCAAGCAACTGGAATGGGTTAAACATCACGTGCTGACAGTTTTGGGCGTGGAAACAAGCTGCGACGAAACAGCCGCAGCCGTGGTACGCGGCGCAGTGCCGGGGCCTGGCGAAATCCTGTCCAACGTCATCGCGAGCCAGTTTGATGCGCATCGTCCGTATGGCGGTGTTGTTCCTGAAATTGCGGCGCGTGCGCATGTCGAGCTCATCGAGTCTGTCATCGTGCGCGCGCTTTCGGATGCCGGGCTGGCTTTGGGAGATGTTGACGGGATTGCTGTTACTGCGGGTCCGGGGCTCGTGGGTGGTGTTGCTGTCGGGCTGACGACCGCCAAAGCGCTGGCGCTTGCTTCGGGCAAGCCGCTGATTGCGCTGAACCATCTTGAAGCGCATGCGCTGACGGCGCGCCTGACGAGCGGGGTCGCGTATCCCTATCTGCTGCTGCTCGTGTCGGGCGGCCATTGCCAACTGCTGATCTGCAGCGGCGTCGGCCAGTTCCAGCGGCTTGGAACGACGATCGACGATGCGGTGGGGGAGGCTTTCGACAAGACAGCGAAGCTGCTGGGGCTTGGATTTCCTGGCGGGCCTGCGGTCGAGGCGGCTGCCAAAAGCGGTAACGCGCGCAGCTTCAAGCTTCCGCGTCCGCTGTCGGGGACTGCGGGCTATGATTTTTCGTTTTCGGGGCTGAAATCCGCTGTTCGGCGCCATGTCGAGGTGACGGAGCTGACCGACGAAGCGGTGTCCAATCTTGCTGCCAGTTTCCAGCGGGCGGCGATTGATGCGCTCATTGACCGAACGCGTGCGGCGCTTGAGGGGCCTGAAGTGCGGCGCGCCGGGGTGAGGGCGCTGGTGGTGGCTGGCGGGGTGGCCGCCAATGCGGAGCTCAGTCGCGCCCTGTCGTTTCTGGCAGCCGAGGCCGGCGTTCAGCTGGTTGTTCCGCCGCCGCGCCTGTGCACGGACAATGCGGCGATGGTGGCCTGGGCAGGACTTGAGCGGCTTGAGGCCGGACTGACGGACGGGCTTGAGGTTGCGGCGCGGGCGCGCTGGCCGCTTGATGCGGCGAGGGCCGTTTTGCCAGGTGCGAAGGCGTAATCCGGCTTCAACCAGAACATTCGCCTGGTTGTCCAACCATTTGATTTTTAAAGATTTTCGTAGGCTTTCGAGAAGCCTGATCCCGGGTCTGACGCGTGTGGCGCGCTGACAGGGCCGTCCTGTTCACCATCGGGTAATGCTTATTCGCGTTTACCTTGAGGTGCTTTTACCAAGTCATTGGCCTGGAAGGCGAAACGGACGACCGGGGAGGGAGGTCGTCCGTTTGTGCATCCTGCCATCCATCCGGGATTACAGAAGGTTTGCGGCGTTGGCCAGGAACAGAACGCCGTAGGCGCTGAGTGCGAACACTGCGATCAGGGCGGTGAGGTCAGAGATCAGGTTGCCGTTGTTGGTCATATTCATTCTCCTTGGTCTGCGGTCGGGCCGGGTGCCGTTCCTTGATGAGAATGATATAGATCAACGCTGACGACAAATCAATGAATGAAATCGTTTTTGTTCACTCGTACAGTCAAAAGTACACTTTGTCGCATGATTTTTTGTCAAAATGGCTCAAATGGTGACTAGTTCGTCGGACGCGGACTGGTGGACAGGCTTCTGGGCCTGCTCCCTGCCGGCGCCGCCGTCGTCCAGGCCGTTCAGAAGCAGGTGCAGCACGCCGTCAAGTTCCCGCTCGAGCTTGTCATAGGACAGCTTTGAGTGGAGTTGCGGGTAGCGGAACTTCATCGTGGCGGACTGGAGCATCTCGGCCGAGAACACGACATCTTCGAGGAGGAATTCCGAGGAGGCGTTTCCGGCCGCCAGGATTTCCGAGAGAAGCGCGCGGTTCAACGCGAGGATGCGATTTGCGAAAAGTGGCCGTTCCTGCGCGACAACGCGCGCCATTTCGAACACCTGTTTGTCGTACTCGAGCTGGTCGTAGGTCAGGCGCATGTCTGCAAACAGGAAATCGCGCAGGCGCTCCTTGGCGGTGCGCCCGGGTCTCCTCATCACATCCCGCAGCTTGGCAACTGCGAATTCCCCGGCTTCGGTGCAAATGGCTTCGGCGATATCCAGCTTGCCTGGAAAGTAGCGGTAGAGGTTGCCCGGGGACATGTTGCAGTCCGAGGCTATCTCCGCCATCGTCGTCTTTGCATAACCGTAGTGGAGGAACCGCTTCTTTGCGGCTTCCAGGATGTTTCCTCTGACTGTGTCTTTGCACAACATTTCAGTGGAGAGTGTAGCGCTTTCGAGTGAATCTTCAATAAATCATTCAGCGCATCAGGTGTTGCGATCGTGGACATACACAAAATAAACCATGTCGGCGTTGCTGGTGCGGGAGCTTGGGGGACTGCGCTCGCCCAGTTAGCAGCTGCAGCAAACTGCAGGGTGACGCTCTGGGCGCATAGCGCGGCGCTGGTCAGCGAGATCAATGAACAACACGCCAATTCGCGGTTTCTGCCGGGGCGGCGCCTGAATGAAAGCGTCGTGGCGATCGGCGATCCGGGTGCGCTTGCCGAGGCGGATGCCGTTCTGCTCGTGTGTCCGGCGCAGGTGCTGCGCGAGACGCTGCGAAAAGTTCCGGTTCGGGTGCCCGTCGCGATTTGCGCCAAGGGGATCGAGCGCGGTTCGGGCCTGATGATGCATGAGGTGTGCGAGCAGGAGGTGCCGGGCGGCCGGTTCGGCATGCTCTCCGGTCCCAGTTTCGCGGACGATGTCGTTCGTGGCTTGCCCTGCGCCGTGACGATCGCGTTTGCCGACCTGTCGATCGCGTCCCGGTTGGGGGAAGCGCTCGGCTCAGCCGTGTTTCGACCCTATGCGTCGGGCGATGTTGTCGGCGTGGCTGTTGGCGGTGCAGTGAAGAACGTGCTGGCGATTGCCTGCGGTATTGTCGAAGGGCGGGGCCTTGGCGAGAGTGCACGTGCTGCCATCATGACCAGAGGCTTCGCCGAGATGGCGCGGTTCGGACTGGCGCTGGGTGCGAAGCTTGAAACGCTGTCCGGCCTGAGCGGTTTTGGTGACCTGGTGCTGACTGCCTCCAGTCGACAGTCGCGCAACTTCTCTCTGGGTATCGCGCTTGGGCAGGGCGGATCGGTGCATCGTGCCGGGCCTTTGGCTGAAGGTGCAGCAACCGCACCGGCGCTTGTCCGACGCGCGAATGCCCTGGGCATCCAGATGCCGATCGCCGAAGCCGTGGCGGATATCGTCGAGGGTCGCATTGACGTGGACGCTGCCATTCGGGCCTTGTTGTCCCGGCCCCTGAAAAGCGAGCACTGATACCGATGCTGTTTGCCCTGATCTGTACCGACAAGCCGAACTCGACTGCGATCCGCATGGAAGCGCGCCCTCGCCACCTCGCCTATATCGAAGCGCACAAGTCGCGCGTACCAATCGCGGGGCCCTTCACGTCGGAAGACGGGCAGTCCATGACGGGCAGCCTGATCGTGCTTGACGCTGACAGTCTTGAGGCTGCGCGCGCCTTCTCGGCGAACGATCCCTATGTGCAGGCGGGCCTCTTCTCGAGCGTCGAGATCCGGCCGTGGAAGTGGACGATCGGTGGACCGAAGGCGTGAACGATGGCGTACTGGCTCCTGAAATCCGAACCCGAGACATGGTCCTGGGAACAGCAGATCAAGCGCGGCGACAAGGGTGAACCCTGGAGCGGCGTTCGCAATTACCAGGCGCGGCTGAACCTACGCGCGATGAAGACGGGCGAACGCGGCTTCTTCTATCACTCCGGCGAAGAGAAGGCGGTCGTGGGCATCGTCGAGATCATCCGCGAAGCCTATCCCGATCACACGGCGGAGAAGGGTGACTGGTCGATGGTGGATGTCATCGCGATCGAGAGTCTCAAGACGCCTGTGACGCTCTCGGATGCGAAGGCGGTACCGCTGCTGTCGAAGATGGTGCTTGTCAACAATACGCGCTTGTCCGTGCAGCCGGTCAGCGACGCGGAGTGGGTGCAGATCTGCAAGATGGGCGGCGTGAAGGCCAAATGAGCAGGATCCGTCGCCTGCTGTGCAAGCGTTCAGACATTGCCGATGGTGCCGCGCGCGGCATCGAGATCATCCATGGTGCGCACCGGCGCGACACGGTGCTGGTGTCGCGTGATGGTCAGCTCCACGCCTATGTCAATTCGTGTCCCCACCAGAACACGCCGCTCGAGACCTTTCCGGACCGGTTCCTGAACCAGGATGGGTCGCTGCTGGTTTGCTCGATGCATGGCGCGCGCTTTCGTGTCGAGGACGGCTTCTGCATCAGTGGTCCCTGCGAGGGGCGCTTCCTGAAGCCGGCCGACATCGAGATCGAGAATGGCGACGTCTACCTGCTGATCTAGCTGGCCTGCATGAAGTTCCTGAAGTCGGAGATCAGTCCCTTCACTGCGGCCTTCACGATGCGCTCGCCCTTTTCGGGCGTGGCCTGGCTTGGGTCGGAGCCGATGCGGCCGTCGGGGAACTGGCGGCGATAGTCATCGGCGTCGCGGATCGAACCGGTGGGCGCGATCTTCGGGTGCATCTCGACCTTCTTCTGCGCTTCGGGGTAGGCGTAGTAGGTGACGGATACTTCCGACGCGGTGGCGTG
>JBILMZ010000077.1:0-13875 GCA_044375275.1 Micropepsaceae bacterium
AACCGAACTAAGGAACTGGGTCCAGGGTTTGCGCGCTGAAATGGAAGTGAGCTATCGCCGCAACGACCGCAGTGGCAATCACGAGTATTTCTACGGCCTCTTCGACCCTGCTGAAGGCCCGATCAACGGCAACCTCTCGAACTTCTCGGTGTTGGCGAACATCTGGTATGAATTCGACGTCGGCTCGAAGTTCAGGCCATACGTCGGTGGCGGGGCAGGCTGGGCCCAGTCGCGCCTCGAAGCGACCGCCCCCATCGCCTCTGATCCGAACAACGTGACGGTGGAGACCAATTGGGACACGACCGACGAGGAAGCGAACGGCTTCGCCTTCCAGCTCGGCGCCGGGATCAATCACAATGTTGCCCCAGGCGTCGACGTCGGCATCGGCTATCGCTACTTCAACGGACCGAACTTTGATCCGATCTTTGTGGGCAAGAACAACCTGCCCGTGGATTTCGAAAACGAAAACCACTCGGTGCTTGTGAACCTCACGATCAGCACCAACTAGGACCGCACGTCCCTCTGAACACGCGGCGCGCTCCAGGGGGCGCGCCGTTTTTGCATGAACGTTGGCGTGGGCTTAAATTGCAGCATTGATTCCTGCCACAGGAAGAGCCCACGATGGCCGATGCCCGCACGCCCCTGAACATCAGCTACGAGACCGACAACTGCATCGTTCGCGAGCTCGAGACCCTCTCGAAGTGATCGGTGGCTGGATGGCACAGCCCGAAATCGCAAAGGGGCTCAACGCGGCCGCGCGGGTTCTGGATATTGAAGATCTCCGCAAATATGTGACGAGCCACAACCGCATCGACGGACACGCGCTCGGCGTTTTTGACCGGAAGACGGGGACGCTCAAAGGGCTTTGGTCCGTCTATGTGGACTGGAAGACGAAGGAGTTCCTGGTCAATGTCCTGCTCGCCGAAAAGATCGACAGTGATGTCGGCGGAATAAAGGAAACCGGACGCCCGCTTTACGCAATGATGTTCGACGAACTCGGCATGGAGGCGCTCAGGTTCAACGTTCTTGAAAGCAACGACAATATTCAGGGGCGTCTCACCCGGTCGCCTGAACACATAACCAAAATCAACACATCGAACGCGGGCCATCCCGACGCCATCCATCACTTTCGGCTCACCCGCGAGCAGTACTACGAACTCCTCCCCGGGCGCGCCGAGCGGGACGCGCAGTTCAGGCAAAAGCGGGAAGAGCTCCGCCAGCAGCGGTCCTGAACCCCAGTTCGTCGACGGAAAGCAAGGAAATCCCTCGGCCGTTGGGCTCGGGCATCAGCCTTGTCGCACGGCTTTTGCAGCGACTTCCACTCCCGCCTAAACTATGGCGGTGATTCTCGCTTCTCGGATGCCCCGCCATGACTGAAGTTCGTGCCCCTCTGAACATTGGCTATGAAACCGACAACTGCATCGTCCGCGAACTCGAGGTCACGGACCCGCTGGATGTGATTTGCGGCTGGATGGCGCGACCCGAAATCGCACACGGCCTGAACACGCCGGCAAAGCCGTTGGACATCGACGAACTCCGGAAGTTTGTCGCCAGCCGCAACCGTGTTGATTCCCACGCGCTCGGTGTCTTCGACCGGGCGTCAGGAAAGCTTGTGGGAATGTGGACCGTCTATGTTGACTGGAGCAGGCGAGAGTATTTGTTGAACGTGCTGCTCGCGGAAAAAATATCCGGTGCGCAGGGTGGCTGGCGCGAAACGGGCCGTCCGCTCTACGCGATCATGTTCGACGACCTTGGCATGGAGACCTTGGTCTACAATGTCGTGGCAAGCAACGAAGAGATCATTGGGCGCCTGCCAAGCACGCCGGTTCGGGTGTCCGATGTACCCTCCGCCAACGGCGGCACAAGCCAGGTCCAGATGTACCGGGTCACGCGGGAGGAGTACTTGGAGATCAGGTCACGCCGCGCTGAGCGGGACGCCGAGTTCGATCGCAAGCGCGAAGAACGCCGTCGCCTGCAGGCTTGAACCCCAATTCCCCGACGGAAAGCCGGGAAATCCCTCATTCTGCTTTGACGCGGGGCCCGTCCCGGACTATGAGTCCGCCGGTTCCAAACGCTCCAACCGAAGGATCAAGCGATGAGCGACGAAATCAAGAATATTGCCGAGCAGATGGGCAAGGCCATTGGCGGCAACAGCGGCCTGAACTCCACCCTGAAGTTTGACTTCGAGGGCCAGGGCAACATCTACATCGATGGCAAGTCCACCCCGAACACCGTCACGACCGACAACAAGCCGGCTGACTGCACGATCACCGTCTCGCTCGACAACTTCAAGAAGATGGTTGCGCGCGAACTCGACGGCACGACCGCCTTCATGCAGGGCAAGCTCAAGGTTGCCGGCGACATGAGCGTCGCCATGAAGCTCGGCCCGGTTCTGGCCAAGGCTGCGGGCTAATAGCCCCATGGCCCTTGAAGGGCCATCGCCGGATTCGCTGCCAGGTCTGGTACCAGACCTGGTCAGCGTGCCGGGGTTTCCGGCACCGCCCGGCGCCGTCGTCGAATGGTTGACACTCGATGGCGGCATCAGGCTGCGGACAGCACGCTGGATCCTGCCGGACGCCGAGGCGCACGGCACGGTTCTGCTGGCCCAGGGCCGCACTGAATTCATCGAGAAATATTACGAAGTCATCGCCGAGCTGCTTCAGCGCGGCCTGTCCGTCGTCACGTTTGACTGGCGCGGGCAGGGCCTTTCATCGCGCCAGGTCGCCGACCCGCTCAAGGGTCACGTGGGTGACTTCTCCGAGTTTGATGCCGACATCGCCTGCGTGGTGACGAAGGTCCTGCAGGAACACGGCACGAAGCCATACTTTGCGCTCGCCCATTCGATGGGCGGCAACATCACGCTGAGATACCTGCGGGACTACCCGCAGGAGTTCGAGCGCGCTGTCCTGACCGCCCCGATGCTGGCCGTGAAGACGGCACCGTTTCCCCAAGGCGTCGCCCGCGCCATGGCGACGGGCTTCACCTTCGCCGGCGGCAAGGAAGCCTATGTCATCGGTGGCTCGAGCCAGGACCCGTTCAAGCAGGGATTTGAAGGCAATACGGTCACCTCCGACCGCGCCCGCTATGACCGCGCCATGTCGCTCCTCCAGCAGGACCGGCGCCTCGCGCTGGGCGCCCCGACATTCGGCTGGCTCGAAGCGGCATTCAGGTCGATGCACCTTGTGGCGTCGGAAGAGTTCGCGGCGGGCATCGAGACCCCGCTGCTGCTCATGGGCGCGGCGCAGGACCAGATTGTCTTGCCAGGTGCCGATTTCACCCTGGTCAGGCGCATCAAGCGCGGCATGTACGTCATGCTGAAGGCCGAGCACGAGATCCTGATGGAGCGCCAGGAGATCCGGCGCACCTTCTGGGCCTGCTTCGACCAGTTCCTGGGACTTGCGTCGCCGGCTCAGCGCCCGCCCGCGAGGACCTGAAGCACCTCCGCCAGCAGGGCAGGGTCGCCGCAGGCCACCACCTGCCCACCCTCGGGGCAGGGACGCCCCTCCCAGTCGGTGATGACGCCCCCGGCGCCCTCCACGATGGGGATCAGGGCCTGGACGTCCCAGGCCTTCAGGCTGCTTTCCACGATGATGTCGATGCAGCCCAGCGCCAGCAGCCCATAGCCATAACAGTCCCCGCCGAAACGGGTGAGGCGCGTCGCAGTCGAAAGGGCCCAGAAGGCCTTCTGCTCGCTGTCGTCAAAGTACCCCACAGGCGATGTCGTCGACAGCGTGGCCTGCGCCAGCTTCACGCCACGCCGCGACTGCAGGGATTGCCGGGGCCCGCCAGCCCGCATGAAATGGGAAACCCCGCCCACGCCAAGCCAGCGTTCTCCGGTATAGGGTTGGTCCAGGACACCGATGACAGGACGCGTGCCGTCATTGAGCGCGATCAGCGTTCCCCATTGCGCCATGCCGCACATGAAGGCACGGGTACCGTCGACCGGATCAATCACCCAGGTCAGGCCCGAGCTTCCGGGTTCAAAGCCGTACTCCTCGCCGAGCACGCCGTGTTCGGGATAGCGCTTGCGGATAAGGGCGCGGATGGCCTCCTCGGCACGCTTGTCTGCTTCCGTGACGGGATCGAACCCGCCGGCCGTCTGCTTGTTGTCGATGGAAAGGGGGCGCCGGAAATAGGGCAGGATCACCTGTCCTGCAGCATCGGCGAGCTCGCACGCGAAGGTGCTGAGACTGTTGAGTTCAGAAACGGAAAGCGCCGCGGTCATGTGCGTTAATCGCGGACCGCGGCGCCCTGTGTCAATGCAAAGCCTGTATCAATCCGGAGATTGTATGCACGCGCGTCAGACTTCTGCGCGCGCTTCAGCTTTCTGTTCTGCTACTGAACCACTGAGAGCCTTTGCAAGCTCCAGGAGGCGACGGCGTGGGCCTTCGTCCAGGCCATAATAGGCGCGGATCAGATCCATCGTTTCCTTGTTCTGCATGACGCCATCACCGGCCATGTCCAGAGCCTCTCCGTCCTTCGCCGGGACAAGCCCTTCGAAGAAGAAAGAGACAGGCATGTCCAGCGCACGTGCCAGATCCCAAAGCCGTGACGCAGAAATCCTGTTGGCTCCGCTTTCATACTTTTGAATCTGCTGAAAGCGAATCCCGACAGCCTGTGCCAATTGCTGTTGAGTCATTCCCAATAACCAGCGGCGATGACGCACCCGCTGGCCGATATGCAAATCGACCGGGTTCTTCACGAAGCCCCCCCCTCAAATAAACGCTATGCGGTCCCCAAATGACCCGCAAAACTGTCCAACCTTACGTCAAAACACAAGATCTGCAACCCAAAGTTGGCAGGTTAACAGTTCAACCACCGTGCCTTGAAAGATAAGGGATTGCAACACCTTATTGGTCACACCTCACAGGCATGTGAGGATACCGGAGGGTATACTGTGCCGATTTAGGCACGAGGCGTTGCACAAGTGCCGCTAGTTTTCTGCGCTCGTTGCGCGCGCGTTCTTCTTTCGATCATTGGGGTCGAGCCAGCGTTTCCGGAGTCGAATTGACTTCGGTGTAACCTCCACCAGTTCGTCATCGCCGATGTAGGCAATGGCCTGCTCCAGGGTAAGGATCTTGGGCGGCGTTAATCTTACGGCTTCGTCCTTGCCGGCAGCGCGGAAGTTGGTGAGCTGCTTGGCCTTCAGGGCGTTGACGTCCAGGTCGTTGTCCCGGTTGTGCTCGCCGATGATCATGCCCTGGTAGACCTTCGCGCCACCTTCGATAAACATGAAGCCGCGCTCTTCAAGCCCCCAGAGCGCGTAGGTAGCCGCTTCGCCATCGCGGTCGGAGATGAGAACCCCCGCGCGGCGGCCTTCAATGACGCCGCGATGCGGGCCGAACTCGTGGAACACGCGGTTCATGATGCCCGTGCCGCGCGTGTCGGTCAGGAACTGCCCATGGTAACCGATGAGGCCGCGCGAAGGCGCCAGGAAGGTCAGGCGCGTCTTGCCGCCGCCCGAGGGGCGCATGTCGGTCATTTCGCCCTTGCGGCCGCTCATTGCTTCGATGACGACGCCTGAATAGGCATCATCCACGTCAATGATGGCTTCCTCGATCGGCTCAAGCTTTTCGCCGTTGGGGCCCTGCCGGAACAGCACGCGCGGACGCGAGATCGACAGTTCGAACCCTTCGCGGCGCATGGTTTCGATGAGAACGCCCAGCTGAAGTTCACCACGACCGGCGACTTCGAAGGCGTCCGCATTCTCTGTCTCGCGGACCTTGATGGTGACGTTGCTTTCCGATTCGCGCAGCAGGCGCTCGCGGATGACGCGGCTCTGCACCTTGGAGCCTTCGCGGCCGGCATAGGGCGAGTCATTGATGCCGATGGTGATGGCAATCGTCGGCGGGTCGATCGGGTTCGCCGGAATCGGCGCCACGACTTCCGGATCGCACAGCGTGTCGGCCACGCCGGCAATGGTCAGCCCGGCGATCGCGACGATGTCGCCGGCGCCGGCCTCATCGACAGGAACGCGTGTCAGGCCGCGGAAAGCGAGCACTTTCGTGATGCGGCCACGCTCTATGAGTTCGCCTTCGCGCGAGAGTACCTTGATGGTCCGGTTCGTGTTGGCAATGCCCGATTCGATGCGCCCTGTCAGGATGCGGCCAAGATACGGATCCGACTGGATCACGCGCACCAGCAGCGAGAACGGATGGTCGCTCGAAGCCTTCGCGGCGATCGCCGGCGGCGGCACGTGGGACACGATTGTCTCGAACAGGGGCGAGAGGTCCTTGCGCTCGTCCTTGTCGAGGTCGCGCACGGCCCAGCCGGAGCGGCCGCTGGCATAAAGGGTGGGGAAGTCGAGCTGCTCGTCAGTGGCATCAAGCGCCGCGAACAGGTCGAACACATCGGTGTGGATTTCGTGGGCGCGCGCGTCCTGCCGGTCGATCTTGTTGACGACGACGATGGGCTTGAGGCCCAGCTTCAGCGCCTTGGAGGTCACGAACTTCGTCTGGGGCATCGCGCCTTCGGCTGCGTCCACCAGAAGAACCACGCCGTCGACCATCGACAGGATGCGCTCGACTTCGCCGCCAAAGTCGGCGTGGCCAGGCGTGTCGATGATGTTGATGCGCGTGCCGTTCCACTCGACGCTCGTGCACTTCGCAAGGATGGTGATCCCGCGTTCGCGTTCGAGTTCGTTCGAGTCCATGGCCCGTTCCATGACCTGCTGGTTCTCGCGGAAGGTTCCGCTCTGGCGAAGAAGCTGGTCGACGAGAGTTGTTTTCCCGTGGTCGACATGGGCGATGATGGCGATGTTGCGCAGATTCATTTGAATGTCTTGGAGTTGTGAGGCGCGGGTATAGCCGCTTTGCCGCAGTGCAGCAAGCAGCCCCGGCCTTTCAGCCGGGCCGATGGGAACTGTGACGCAGCCTGTGTTTAAGGGGGCGGGGGCCTTTCGTTCAGACGTCGACCCAGTCGTTAAGTTTTTCGTCGTAGCGCAGCAGGATGCCTGTTTCGAAATCGAAGTGCCACCCATGGATCTGCAAGGTACCGGCCTCCATGCCCGCCTTCACCCAGGGATAGGTCTCGAGGTTACTCATGCTGTTCCGGATGACCGCGAGTTCCGCAGCAAGCCGTTGCTTGTCGGGCGCCAGGGAGTCGAAATTCTTGGGTAGCCTGGCGCGCGCCGGTGCCGCCACTTCCACCCAGGGTTCGAGATACTCGGTTTCCGGCAGGTTCGACGCGCGGTTGACCAGGGCCTCCACGCCGCCACATCGCGCATGCCCCTTGATGACGATATCGTTCACCTTGAGCACCTTCACCGCAAACTCGACGACGGCACCGATTGATCGTGGCCCCGGATTTTTCCGGTAGGCGGGAACGATGTTCGCGATGTTGCGTGCCTGGAAGACGTCCCCCGGCTTTACGCCGAGGACGACGCTCGGCGAAACCCGGCTGTCGGAGCAGCCAATGATGAGGACTTTGGGCTGCTGCCCGGAGGTCGCCAGGCCCTTGTAGGTTTCCTGATCCCGCTTGAATGTCGTTTCCTTGAAGAGGCGATAGCCTTCGATCAGCTTTTCGGTCGACATCGTCCGCTCCGTGAGAATTCCTGATAATGAACAGGCGCAAGGCGCATTGTGCTTGCGAATAGGCAAGTTCGCGGCATTTGGCAACCTGTCACCACAGGAGGGGTTGCCGGCTGGAAACCTTAATCCTTCGACAGCTGCAGCGCCTTCTCGAGGTTCTTCGCAATGCTGACCTGTGGCTTGCGCAACAGCCCCAGGTTGTCGAGGACTTTCCTTACGTCAGGCCGCACATTTGACAGGATCGTGCGTGTTCCGCGACTGGCTGCGTCCTCAACGAATTTCTCGAGCGCGGCCGCACCCGAAGCATCGATGAGGGGCACGTTGCCCATCCGCAGGATGAAGACCCGCGGTGGCGCCTGCAGGTCATTGATGATGTCACCCAGGCGTGCCGCCGCGCCGAAGAAGAACGGACCATTGATCCGGAAGATCTCGACTCCCGGCGGGCGCTGGTCCAGTCCCTGGTACACATGCCGTTCGCGGCTGAAGTCATCGACGTCCTCTTCGAACACCTGGCCCTGCGCCCCGATCTGCACGACGCCCGCCATGCGGTGCATGAACAGCAAGGCTGCCAGCACGACACCGATCTCGATGGCGGTCGTGAGGTCGGTAAGCAGCGTCAGGCCGAACGTCGTCAGCAGCACGACCCGGTCTCCGGCCGGAGCCTTCAGCAGGTGCCGGAACGTGTGGATCTCGGCCATGTTGAAGGCGACGACCACGAGCACGGCACCCAAGCTCGCCAGCGGAATGAAGCTCGCGAGCGGCGACAGGTACATCATGAACAGCAGGATGAAGATGGCATGCAGCATGCCGGCGATGGGTGAATAGGCGCCCGCGCGGATATTCGTGGCCGTACGCGCGATGGCGCCAGTGGCCGCAATACCGCCCATGATGACGGAGGCGATGTTGGCCAGGCCCTGGGCGACAAGCTCGCTGTTCGAGCGGTGCCGGCGCCCCGTCATGCCATCTGCAACCACGGCAGACAGGAGCGACTCGACGCCCGCGAGGAACGCGATCGTGAAGGCAGCGGGCAGGAGCGTGCGCACGCGCTCCAGCGTGATCTCGGGCAGGGATGGGGATGGTAGCATGTGCGGCAGGTCACCAAACCGCCGCCCGATCGTGGCGACCGGAAGCCCGGCGACATGGACGATCACGGCCCCTGCAAGCACCGCGAGAAGGAACATGGGCAGCTTGGGCGCCCACAGCCGGCAGGCGATGATGATTGCCAGCGAGCACATCGCCACGAAACTCGTGGCAGGATCAATCGTGTGCATCGCGCCCGCATAGGCCATCCACTTCTCGATGAATTCGGCGGGCACCTTCTCGAGCGACAGGCCGAGCACTTCCGCAACCTGGCTCGAGAAGATGATGAGGGCAATGCCGCTGGTGAAGCCGGTGACGACGGGCGAAGGGATGTACTTGATGATCGTGCCGAACTTCGCAAATCCTGCGAGGACAAGTATCACGCCCGCCATGAGCGTCGCGATGACAAGTCCGTCGTAACCGTGCTGCGCGACGACATTGAAGACGACCACGACGAACGCTCCCGTCGGCCCGCCGATCTGGAAGCGACAGCCCCCCAGGGCCGAGATCAGGAACCCTGCAACGATGGCGGTGAACAGTCCGCGGTCAGGGGTGACGCCGCTCGCGATCGCAAGTGCCATCGAAAGCGGCAGCGCGACAATGGCAACGGTCAGGCCAGCACTGAAGTCGGCGAGAAAGCGCTTCCAGTCATAACCGTCACGCAGGACCGTGATGAGCTTGGGAACATAAAGACGCCAGTAGGCGCTGTTCATGGCGGTGTCGCCTCGTGCGCATCGTCAGCCATCAGCCGGCGAATCGATGGGAGTCTTGAGAGACTATTTCACAAGTCGAGAATGGGAAATGGGGCATGACGTCTCGCCGGCCAAGGCGCCGCCTGGCGCAAGGTGCGCAGCGAAAGCGAATTTTTATGTCCCCGAAATTAAGGGTCCTGCTTCTGTGTGGAGGCGGTTTCTCAATGCGCAACAAGGCTAAAGCAGATGCGCCAGTTAACCCCGGTGAGACATGCGCTGATCCAGTAGTGCGAATGGGCCGTAGATCACGAGCATGCACCGAGAAGGTGCGTGAGAGGGAGTGTCACATGTTCGCCAGCATCAAAGGCTTCGTTCTTTTCGCATGGAACTTCATTTTCGATCATGAAGTAAGCCCCGTGCGTCACATCCCCGACGTGGCGGTCCGCCACTATGTGCTGCAGGCATTGGGGTTGATGTGGGCCGCAAGTGCGTCCATGGCGATCGGAAGCTACACCTTCTTCGCCTTCAGTTGGATCGGACACTCGCTGCTGATCGCTGCAGTCGCGGTCACGGTGGCAACGCTCACGACAGCGTCAGCGAAACCTCTCCTGTTTGTCCGCACTTCCGGCCGCCGCCCGGATGGCGAGCACATTTGAAACAAGCATGGGCCATGCAGTCGACCGCTCGTCAGCGCGCGTTCTTGCGCCCTGGCGGGCCTTTGCTGCCAATCGCCTTCATCAGCGCCTCATTGATGCGCGTCTGCCAGCCAGGTCCCCGCGCCTTGAAGTGCGCAATGATCGCAGGGTCAAGCCGCAGGGTGACCTGAACCTTCGATGACACGCCTTCCGGAGGTCGACCCTTTCGTTTGAGATAAGCCTCGACGATGTGGGGCACAACTTCGCGAGAGGGACGCGCGCGCCGAAAGTCGGCAGCGGTCCACTCTGGGTTATCGGGGTCAACCACGCGCTTGTTCGAGCTCTTTCGCATAAAGTCTCCGCTCCCGTTTCGTTGCACGCCTTAATGAGATCACGCGCGTGAAACCGTCCTCGGGTTCCGTGAACACCAGAGCAAAGATCATGTCTCCGATGGGTCCGAATGCCACCCATCTGTGCTCGTGGTATCTGTCACGTGTATCCTCAAAGGTGACCGCCTGGTCCCAATCAAACGCCTCGACTGACACAAAATCCACGCCATGCTTGCGCAGGTTCGCCAGCCGCTTCGCCTCATCCCATTCATACACGATCGCCGCCCGTTATGTAACTACATAATGCAAGGAGGGCAAGGATGCCTTCCCGGCGCGGCCGTTTTCAGGCGGAATTGTAACAGCCTGTCGCCGCTTGAAGCGGCTCTGAGGGATGTGCTCGGTGCCTTCGGGATGGCCATCTTCGACCACCCTGCCGCCTCGTTCTATCAAGCACGCGCGTGAACTCTAAGGTTGCTCTGCAGCGTTCAGGTTGTCGACAAACTGCTTCGTGCAGACATCCCACGAATACCCGAGTGCAAACGCACGACATGCTGCGGGATCAAGCGTGAGGCAGCGCAGCGCCGCCGCGCGCAGGTCTTCATCCAGCGAGCCGACGTTCGGGCTGTCGCCAATGATGTCGCGCGGGCCCTGAACCGGATAGGCGGCAACGGGAAGCCCGCTCGCCAGTGCTTCGAGCACGACAAGCCCGAACGTATCCGTGCGGGACGGGAACACGAACACGTCACCGGCCGCGTAATGGCGCGCAAGGTCGTCCCCGAATTTCGGTCCCACGAAGGTCACGTCCGGATAGAGGATCTTGAGGTCTTCCAGCAGCGGGCCGTCGCCAACCACGAGCTTCGATCCCGGCAGGTCGAGACGCAGGAAGTCTTCGATGCTCTTCTCGACAGCGACACGCCCGACATAGAGGAACACGGGGCGGGGCAGGTCGAGCCAGGAGCGGTCGCGCGGACAGAAGCGTTCGGTGTCCACACCGCGTGACCAGAGCCGCAGGTTCGAGAAGCCGCGCGCCCGGAGTTCGCTCTCGAGCGAGCGCGTGGCCACCATCACCGCACTCGCGGGTCCGTGGAACCACTTGAGACCCGCATAGGGAAGGGAGGCCGGAATGCCGAAGCGCGCGCGGATATACTCCGGAAAGCGCGTATGGAACGACGTCGTGAAGGGCAGGCGCCGCTGCATGCAGTTGCGACGCATCGAAAGGCCCAGCGTTCCCTCGGTCGAGATGTGGATGCGGTCCGGCTGGAACTCCTCGATGATCTGTCCGACCTTGGGACGCGTGAACATCGCAAGCCGGATCTCGGGATAGGTCGGCATAGGGATCGTCCAGAAGCCTTGCGGCGTCACGAAGCGGACCTCGTGGCCCATGCGCGTGAGTTCTTCCGACGTCTTCTCGAGCGTGCGCACGACCCCGTTCACCTGGGGTGCCCATGCATCGGTGGAGATCAGGATCCGCATCTCGCCTCTCGGCCGGGGTTGGACATTCCCCCACAGGTTGCTGCGTTGGAATCGGCGCGCTTGGGTTTTAGCCGCATTGCGCCGGTTGTGCATGTGTCTTGCGAGACGAATGCCGCCCTGCCTGAGCACCCGAAGCGTGTGTTGCTGCGGTGCAGCAAATTTGACGTGAACGTCACCCGATCAATGTTTAAGCTGAACGGCGGAGAAAAATAATAACAATATCAATGCATTAGAGTGTGGTGAATTTCCCGCGCTGAACATTTAACACTTGATTTATTGGTTCCGGATGCCATTATTGTGCAGCGCAGTAAGGCGAACCCTTGCTCCGTTGCCCTTCTTGGGCGTTTCCTCCCTTAACTTGGGCCGCCTGGCGAAAGCCTCGCGGCCTCTTTCTTTTTCAGGGACGGTTTCAGCCGGAAATCCAGGCGCCAGGTCCCGTCGGCAGCGTCTCTGTCCCGCCATTCAGCGCCTTGTGCATGAAGACAAGGTCTACCCACCGCCCCAGCTTGAACCCCGCGCCAGGGATCGTGCCGGCATGCACGAACCCGAACTTGGCGTGCACGCCGATGGAACCGGTGTTCAGGCTGTCCCCGATCACGGCGATCACCTGCCGCGCGCCCGTGGCCTCGCACGCCGGCAGCAGTCGGCTCATCAGCAGTGATCCCACGCCACGCCCGTGCATGTCGTGGCGCACATAGATCGAGTCCTCGATCGTGAAGCGATAGCCGCTGCGGGGCCGAAAAGGAGAGGCATGGGCATAGCCCGCAATCTCGGCACCATCGCGCGCCACGATGAAGGGCAGGCCCAGTTCGCGCACGCTTTCCCACTTCGCACGGAACGCATCGGCACCCTGTGGCACTTCCTCGAAGGTCCCGAACCCGTGCAGCACCTGATGATCATAGATCGCCGCCAGCGCGGGAATGTCCTGCGCCTGCGCATCACCGACCTGAAGGCTCATTGGGCCGCCTGGCCCGACGGGATGGAGGGCTGCAGGAAGCGCCAGTCAATTTCGGAGATCGCGCGGATCATCGTCGTGAAGGCCGTCGTCACGCGGCGCAGGCCGGCCGTGCGTTCGATGCGTTCTTCGTCCATGTAGAGCGCGCGGTTGATCTCGATCTGCAGCGTGTGCAGTCCAACCATCGGACGTCCGTAATGCTCGGTCGTGTAGCCGCCCGCATAGGGATTGTTGCGCACGACGGCAAAGCCCTGCAGCGTCAGCACGCGCTCGATCGTGTCGGTCAGTCGGCGGGCGCACGACGTGCCAAAGCGGTCGCCAAGGATGATGTCCGGACGCGACGCGCCTATGTCCTGGTCAAGCGGGCCGCCAACGGATGGCATCGAATGGCAGTCGATCAGCACCGCATGCCCGAACGTCTTGTGCGTGCTTTCGAGCAGGCCGCGCAGCGTTGCATGATAGGGCTTGTAGTAAGTGTCGATGCGCGCGACCGCTTCCTGGAAGCTTAGCTTGTGTCGGTAGATCTCGGCCCCGTCGCGCACGACGCGGGCGATTGTGCCAAGCCCCGCCAGCACGCGCGGGCTGCGCGTGTTCACGTACTGGGGCAGCGGCGAATCGAACATCGCCGGGTCCAGCTCGTAGGCCTCGCGGTTCGGGTCAACGAAGGCGCGCGGAAAATGGGCCTTGAGGAGGGGGGCCCCGAGGCTCGGAGCCGCGCCCACGATCTCGTCCACGAAGCTGTCCTCGGAGCGACGGATGGCCGTCCCGTCCAGGCGCGTCGCCTGCAGGAACGCCTTGGGGTACACGCGCCCCGAGTGTGGCGACGAAAAAATGAACGGCAGTGTCTGCTCCGCCGGTGCCAGGACCTCGAACGGAGGGTCAATTGCAGCGTTCCGGCGGTCGTTTCCGATTCTCAACGCAATTTAACCTTGGTTTGCGTTGCACAGTGGACCATTGAAGGAACGCTGTTTCAAGCCCTCTGCAATTACCCTGCAGGTTGAAAAATAAGGGAAATGAAGGCAAGACCTTGGCTAATGGCGGGATTCGCCCTTACACTGTGACATTATTCGGGCCTGAGCCGACAGGCCCGGAAGCGG
Source organism: Micropepsaceae bacterium (assembly GCA_044375275.1). Lineage (GTDB taxonomy): Bacteria > Pseudomonadota > Alphaproteobacteria > Micropepsales > Micropepsaceae > SZUA-430. The sequence goes on from JBILMZ010000077.1 coordinate 13,791, forward strand.
CCCAGAAGTGGCAATGATGCCGCGCCAAAAGGGGACAGTCTCCCGCGGCACGGAAGTTGCGACCGGGCTCTTATAACTGGCAATG
>JBILMZ010000078.1:0-13856 GCA_044375275.1 Micropepsaceae bacterium
GCGAAGCTCCCCCACATTGGTTCAAAGCAAAAGCGGTAGCATCAGCTCCCGCCATGAACCAGGCGCTCACACCAACCCATTTCCGCAAACTTCCCGCTTCAGCGGGGGAAGTGGCTGCGCGCCGCAGGCGCTGCAGACGATGGGGGACTAGCGCGCATCGATCTGCTCCATTTCTTTTGAAACACGAAGCGCACGAACCACTCCCACAAAAAAGCATTGTCATCCCGGACGCTAGCAAAGCCCAATCGCGCAAGCGATTGCTGGCGTAGCTTGCGAGCCGGGACCCAGAGCCAGCACTTCTGCTCTGGGTCCCGGATCACTGACTTTTCCAGACGAAGCTCCGCTTCGGGAAAAGTCGTGTCCGGGATGACAGTGATAACTTGAAAGTCAGAGCCGGCTGAAAGTCACCCCAACCGCCGCCGATCCGCCAGCAACCCCAGCCCCACCACCGCCAAGGCAACGGCAATCAGCACATGATAGGCGTGCCACGCCATCGCCTCACCCAGCCACGGCGCCCGGCGGATCAGCAGCACATTGACCAGCAGGATCACAACACCCGCCGGAACGAGCCACGAAGCCCCGAGCCGCACGCGCCCCCAAAGCGCAGCCCCGAGAGCTATCACAAGGGCCACAATGAACAGCGGCGCGATCAGGGGCTTGGCGAGAAGAAAGACAGCAGCCGCACAAACCAGAATGCCACCCGCCAGAAGCCTATGATCCCGGTTGACGATGCGCTGAAGGCAGACGGCCGCAAGCACCACAGCGCCCGCAAGCCCCAACATCAGGGACGCACCCGAATGAAACCCGGCGAGCTCATCCTGCAAGCCACCACCCAGGCGAATGACACCGATCGCAGCGGGCACTGCAAAACAGGCCATCACCATGGCCGGCATTCGCTGCCCGTTGCGCCATAGCGCCATCCCGGCCCAGCACGCAACAAGCACGATTACAGCGTCAGACAACGCATAATGCGCGGGCATCATGCCTTCTTCAGGCCTTCTTCCGGAAGCAGTCCCGCCTGGCGCTTGATGTCGGTCGATGTCAGCCGCGACCCGTCATGGCTCCAGCCCGGCGGTGCAAACACGTAGCAAAGCCGCTGCCACAGGCTCAGCCCGCTTTGGCTCGCATCCTTTGCAATGCCGACATACTCATGGGTCAGGATCGTGATGGGATTATACGTGTCGAGGTTCTTGACCAGGCCATAATCAACCGGCTCGTTCCGGTCCTCCTCCACAAAGGTGCCCAGCATCCGGTCCCAGATGATCAGCGTTCCGGCGTAGTTCGCATCCAGATACTTGGGATTGCGACCATGGTGCACCCGGTGATGGCTTGGCGTGTTGAAGACATATTCGACCCAGCCCGGCAGGCGATCAATCGTCTCCGTATGCAGGAAGAACTGATAGGTCGCGTTGAGCACGCCGCAGAATATGACAAGCACCGGATCAAAGCCGATCACGATGAGCGGCACTTTCAGGAACATGGTGCCGGTGAAGTGCTTCATCCAGCTCTGGCGCAGCGCAATCGGCAGATTGTAGTTCGTCGAACTGTGATGCGTGACATGCATCGCCCAGCCCCAGCGCACGCGGTGGCAGATGCGGTGGTGCACGTAGAAACGAAAGTCGTCGAGGATGAAGCAGATCACGAACGCCCACCACGTGTTGGGGATGTCGGCAATCGCGAAGATCTGCGCCCCAAAGAGCGCGGCAGTCGTGATGAAGGCGAAGATCGCGTTCACCGGATCGCTGGCAAGCCCGAGGAAGATCGAGAGAGCGGAGTCCTTCAGCGGCACTTTGCCCTTGCGCCGCAGGAAACCGATCAGGCCCAGCTCGAGCACGACGCCGATGGCAAAGGCCGCAAGCATGATCACCACCCAGTTCTGGGCCATGAATTGATCGACTGTCACAAGCGCCTCCCCGGTCAATCCTCCGGACATAGGCGGGCATGTTCGGACTTGGAATTGAATAATTAGGCATCATTGTGTAGTTTTTGGAACATGGAACTCAACCTGACCCGATTGCGCCGGTTTATGGCCGTTTACCGGAATGCGAGCTTCACGCTCGCCGCGGAAGAGCTGGGCATGACCCACTCCGCGCTAACCAAATCCGTGCAGCAACTGGAGCAGGAGCTGGGCGTTGAGGTGTTCGAGCGCACGACGCGCATGGTCGTGGCGACGGAAGCGGGCATTCGGCTCGCAACGCGTGCCGAGGAACTGCTCGCCTTCGCCGACGAGATCGGGGAGGAAGTCGTCTCGGGCAAGCGGCACATCCGGCTGATCGCGGGGCCGGCCGTCATCGAAGCCTCCCTCGCCCCCGTCCTCGTGACCTTTCACAAGAGGCATCCGGCCGTGCGCGTCACGGCAGAGACCATGCCACCAGACATCGCTGTCGCCCGCCTGCGTCGGCGGGAGGTCCACTTGCTGCTCTATCATTCAACGACCATTCGCGCCTTTCCTGACCGGCGCGCGTTCCGGATCACCGAAATCATAGACGAGGCCTACGTCGCCGTGATGCGCAAGGGCCATCCGGCGCTCTTGGGCGACCGCTCGCTCGATTCAATGCTGGAACACGAATGGGCCATTCCAGGCTACGACCGGCTCTATCGCACCGCCATACCCTCGGCGATCGAGGAGAAATACCGACGCGCCGGCTTCCCGCACTACCGCATCCTCAGCTTGGGAACTTGCCTGGCCCTGGCCGCGGAAAGCGACCTGATCACGCTCTTGCCGGAGCCCTTCGCGCGCCGGGAAGCAGCCGGCCTCAACCTCGCGATCATCCCGATGCCCCTGGCCGACGGCGCAAGATACATCGTCAGCGCCACAACACTCGCCAACGACCCCGTGGACCCGGTGCTCGAGGAACTGATTGGGATGTTCGCAGGCCGCCCGCGTTCCGGTCGAAAATAAGCCCCCCTCGTCATGGCCGCGCAAACCGACACATGGTACTTGCGAGAGAAAATGCACTGTCATCCCGGACGCGACTTTTCCCGAAGCGAAGCTTCGCCCGGAAAAGTCAGTGATCCGGGACCCAGGGCAGAAGTGATGGCTCTCGGTCCCGGATCGCAAGCGATGCCATCAATCGCTTGCGCGATTGGGCTTCGCTAGCGTCCGGGATGACATTGCAAATGTGTGCGCGACAATCCGGAAAGCCTTAGCCAGCACTATACCCGTGCTTCATCCAGCACCTCACCGCCGCCGCGACAGGACCTGGCACAGCCACTTGCCCTGCCAGCCAGCGCGTCACGCTGGCGCGGTCCGAGTCCAGGGCTTCCGCGAAGCGGGACTGCCAGCCCCTGTCGGGGCCAAACAGCTGGAACGCCGCTTCACGGAGCTCCTTCGTACTCATTTGCCTCGTACTCCTGGATGAACCGGAAGATTGACTCCGAGAAACCGTCAATGTGGATCCACTCCCCGTAACCAACGCCGTTCTTCGCCGAAGCCACATTGATCATGTAACTGTGCTTCGCGACTGGAGGCGGCACGTCATCGGCCGACTGCTCATCGGTGATCACGATCAGCCGGTCATGGCGCTCCTTCATCAGCGTCTGAAGCGCCATGCCAAGATAGGTGGCTCCCCGCGGCTGGCTGTTCAGGATCGCATCGACTCCCGCCATCCCCTTGCGCGGCGGCACCTCCCGCAGATGCTGGGAGAAGCTGAACACCCGCACATCACCGGTGATGACGCTGGCAAGCACGGCACCCGCATCAAGACGGCTCAGGTCCGACCGTTGCGACAGCGGGGCCTGCATGGAACCGGAAACGTCAACGAGCACGATTGTCTTGCCCGGAAACACGCGCGCCTCCGCAATCGACGCCACAAGCGCCTGGTCAATCGTGTCCTCATACCGCGGACAGGCGCGAGCCGCCGCCAGATAGCGGAACGGCAGCACACGATGCGCACCACGACGCGCCAGCAGGGCCTCGCGGACCAGGCCCTCGTCGCATCCGGCCTCGTTCATGTTCCGCAGGTTGCGCAGCAGCGCGAGATAGCCGAGCTTCTCCTCGCGCATGAGCCGCTCAAACGTATCCTTCGCGTCGGCTCCGCCGGACAACGCGACCTCCCACGTATCCGGCGCCTCGAGCTCATTGGCAACGAGCTTCTTCCAGAGGTCCGCCTGCGCATCGTCGACAGGCTTGGCATGACACAGGAACAGCACGTCACGCAGACGCACCACATTCGCGCGGTCATACTTGGCCAGCTGGTAGGCATCGAACTTCGTGAATGCCCGCGCCAGCCCCTTCTTGATCTGGGATGACAGCTTGTTCTTGACCTTGTCCGGCGTAACGCCGTTCAGCAGCGCGTGCACCACGACGAACTCGGTCAGCTCGTCGGCACGCTGGATCACGCGATGAATGGTATTCGCAACGATCGCATCACCGCGCGCATGGCGGGCAAGCGCCGACGCCAGCAGCAGCGGCACGTGGCGCAGGTGATACTGCTCGCGCGCCTCCACGGCCAGCTCGGCAATCGTAACCGGAGCAACCTTCTCGCAAAGCGCGAGGATCCGCTGGGCGATGCTCTCGCCCTCCTCATAGAACTCGCGCTCCCACAGCAGGCAGGACAGGACAGAGCGGCGCAGGGCCTGCTCCGCGCTCATGCGTGCAGCCACAGCCCCTTGATGGGTCTTCTGGTCAAAACGGGCCTTGGCGTTCAGTTGCATGTCATCCTCCATCGTTGCCCGTGGCAGCATGGCGAAGCAGAGGAACAGGCGACCCCGGAGACGGGCCGAAGCCCAATGCGTTCTCTGACGAAAACGAAGTAACCGGTGTCTACGCCATCTGCTTCACGATGCCCAGGAACAGGCGAGTGCGGTGTTGGCCCGAGGCCTATGTCGCAATAAGCGAAGTAACCGCGCCCTACGCCATGGGCACATACTGAATGCCACGACTTGTTGCATATTGCAACAACTTTTTTCATCGATGTTTGCGCACGACGTGATGAGCAAAAAACTCTCACCATCCAACCCACGCGTCTCATGCTCGACGACACAAAGCTGTGTCATCCCGGTCGCTAGCAAAGCCCAATCGCGCAAGCGATTGATGGCGTCGCTTGCGAACCGGGACCCAGAGCCACACATCCGCCCTGGGTCCCGGATCGCTGACTTTTCCGATCGAAGCTTCGCTTCGGGAAAAGTCGCGTCCGGGATGACAGCCGATTTTATCCGACAAGCAAGTAACACATCACATCATCACACCCACCCTTCGCGCATTCGCGCCTTCGCGTGCGAAACCCTTGCCCCCAACCGCAATTGAGGCGCGCCGGTATATGGAGTAAGGCTGCCCATGCATACTCAAGCTCCCTCCACGGACACACAATGACCCCACCGGCAATCACCTGGACACCACTCGAGCCCGGCCAGTTGAAGGCGACGCGCATCGGTGCCGCCATCGTGTCACTCGTGGTGATCACCTTTGTAACCGGCCTCGACTACGGACTTTACCAGGACGGAAAGACCCCGCTCGGCGTGATCGCAGCACCAACCGCCCTGTTCCTGCTCTATCAGGTCATCGAAGGCACGCGACGACGATTCAGTCGGTGGGGATATGCGAAGACCGAAGATGAGCTGCACGTCGCGCATGGCGTGTTCGTTCACACGGAAACGTCGGTCGCCTTTCACCGTGTGCAGCATATCGACATCGCGCAGGGCCCGGTCGAGCGGCTGTGCGGCGTCTGCCAGCTTGTGCTGAACACCGCCGGTACGCTCAACAGCAAGATCCGGCTGCCCGGACTTTCACGCGCAACGGCCGAGGCCCTGCGCGATGAAATCCGCCAGCACATCCGGGCCGACAAGGAATGAGTGCCGAGCCGCGGGCCCGTCGCCTGCATCCGATCATTCCTCTCGTCACGCTGATCAGGCAGATCCCCGAGTTGCTGTTGCCAATGGTCGGCGTGGCAGCCGTTTCGGACGGCGAGACGCTGGCCACGCCGCTGCTGGCGGTCGCCGGACTGCTGGCCTTGGTCCTGGCCTATCAGGTCCTGGCGTGGTGGCGCTTCACCTACACGCTGATGCAGGACGAAATCTACATCGAGAGCGGCATCCTTTCGCGCAACCGGCGAAGCATTCCGTGGGACCGGGTGCAGGACGTCGAGATCGAGCGCGGTCCTCTGGCGCGCCTCCTGGGTCTGGCCAAGGTAAGGCTTGAGACAGGCGGATCGGAGAGTGACGAAGGTGTCCTCGACTCCATTTCCCTTGCCGACGCCGTCGCGCTGCGCGAAGAGATCAGCGCACGGCGGGGCATGCAGGCTGAAGACGCCCGACAAACGACAGTCCGCGAGCCACCCGTGTTCACGATGACGACGGCCCGCCTCTTCCAGGCCGGACTGCTCAACTTCTCCCTGGTCTGGCTTGCGGTGATCATGGGCGCGATCCAGTTTCTCGAGCGGCTGATCCCGTGGTCCATGAAAGATGTCGAGATCTGGATCGGCCTGCACGAGCAGGAAATCTGGGGCATGGTCGGCCCTGTTTCCGTCGTGCTCGCGTTCGTCCTGTTCTTGGCGCTGGGCAGCATCGCCGGCGTGGTCCAGATGTTCGTGCGCAATTACGGATTCACTCTCTGGCTCGAGCGCCGGACACTGCGGCGCGTCCGCGGCTTGCTGACCCGCAGCGAAGTCGCCATCCCGCTCAAGCGCATCCAGGCGGCACGCATCGCAGATCATTGGCTGAAGCGTCATTTCGGCCTGTGCCGGGTGCACGTACAGACCATGGGCGGTTCGTCGTCCGACGACGTGCAGGAACTCGCCCCGCTGGCAACGAGCGGAGAGGCAGCGCACCTGCTCGCGATTGCCGGAGACTTCAGGCTGATTACGCCTGACCGCTTCCAGCCCGTGGCACCCGCGCATCGCTGGTATCACGCGCAGACCGTGGCGCTCCCCCTTGCACTTGTCGCGTTGGCAGCCGGGTTTGTCTGGCCACCGGCCTGGTGGGGACTGGTCATTGCCGCGGTTTTGGGAACGGCCCAGATCATCGGCGCAACACCGCACGGATGGCGACTTGAAGACAACATGCTCTACGTCCGAAGCGGCTGGTTCGGCCAGGAACACTGGCTGCTGCCACGCTCCAGCATCCAGTCCCTTTCACTGAAGATCGGCCCCATCCAGAAGAACCTCAACCTCGCCACCGTCTGCATCGACAGCGCCGGCGCCCCCTCCGGAGCGCTGCGCATCCGCAACCTCCCCACCGCCGAAGCCAGGGCACTGGTGGAGAAGCTGCGCATCCGCCGCCGCCCTCGCGCACGTGCGGCGACGGACATTACAGATACGGTGACACAATAGACCGCCAACTAGCGCAGTCATCCCTCCGCCCCTCACAAAAACAATGTCATCCCGGTCGCTAGCAAAGCCCAATCGCGCAAGCGATTGCTGGCGTCGCTTGCGAACCGGGACCCAGAGACATCCACGCGGCCCTGGGTCCCGGATCGCTGACTTTTCCCAACGAAGCTTCGCTTCGGGAAAAGTCGCGTCCGGGATGACAGCGCTTTTTTTGGCAAACAAAATGATCGCCCCATCCACCAAAACCCGACACGGCCACCTGGTCAAAAGTGACGCAGCGTGTGATTTCCTCTTGAACGTCACGCCAATTGTTCTACATATGTTCCTGCATTTGATTTCGCGCCCCTCAGCCGCCAGAGGCCTCAGGCGGGCGGGCGTGACCGAGTTGGATGCAGGATGTTCGTTATCAAGTGATGCCTGCGGTCCATCTGCAGGCTGGCCTTGAAGCACAATTCGCCTACCCCCAGTCCACACCTACACAAAGACTTCAGGCCAGCCTGCAGTTCTCACGACGGAAAAGGAAAAAAGGAAAGGAAAGGAAAGGAAGCGCCAGGCAAAGCTGACGATCGCGTTTCAGAAAATGGCGACCCCGGGATGATTCGAACACCCGACCCACTGCTTAGAAGGCAGTTGCTCTATCCCCTGAGCTACGGGGCCATCGCCAGGCGGGGGATGGACCTAGTGGGTCCAGTTGTCCTTCCGGCCGAACTTGAAATTGTCCGCATAGGCGCGGACGACGCGCTTGGTTTCCTTGGGTTCGAACACCTGGAAGGGAATGTTGTGTCGCTGCGCGTAGGCGACCGCCTCTTCCCGCGTGTCGAACTTCAGCTGCACCTGGCCCTTGGTGTCGCCCGAACCGGTCCACCCCATGAGCGGATCGATGCGGCGGGCTTCCTCAGGCTCGAATTCAAGCACCCACTCCCGGCTGTTGGCCTGTCCCGACTGCATCGCATTGCGGGCTGGACGGTGGATTCGTGCAAGCATGGCTATTCCTCAGAACCGGCGGTGCCGGCCATTTCGCGGCCGAGCCTACCAAAGCATCCCTTCATTTACGAAACGGTTTCCACCGCTGCAAGTGAATGGTCGGGGCGGCAAGATTCGAACTTGCGACCCTCTGGTCCCAAACCAGATGCGCTACCAGGCTGCGCTACACCCCGACATCAAGGAAGGCGGCTCACATAAAGCCATAAGGCCCGCGCCGCAAGCGCTTGCTGCACTACCGCGTCCTTTCGCCTTGGAAAACCGGGATTTAGTCCCCGTCCGTGTGCATTTCCGTGCCGAAAATCGGGTGGCGGACAACATCCCCGACCCGGATCCCGAGCTTGCGGGACAGCCCGCCATTGATCTCCAGCACCCCGCGCGTCACCCCGCCCGAGGGAATGTGCTCGAGGCTGAAGGGCACGGTCTGCTCGGCGATCCGGATGATCCGTCCGTCCGGGCCGACGAAGATGATGTCGAGCGGGATGTAGGTGTTCTTCATCCAGAACCCGACGGCCTGCGGCGGGTCATAGTCGAAGAGCATGCCGTGGCTTTCGGCCATGGAGCGGCGATACATGAGCCCGCGATTGCGGTCCGCCTCCTCGCGCACGACCTCGACCTGGAAGGACTTCAGGCCAGCCGCCGTCTCGACCGAAAGCGCCTCGCGCCTCACGGACGACGCCCCCGACTGCAGGGCGAACACGCCCACCGTGAAGGCAAGAAGAACTCCAAGGGCAAGGGCAACTTTCACGATCGAACTTCCGGCAAGAAAAAAGGCGCCTGAGATGGCGCCTTGATTATCATCGACCGGCAGGCAAGTCACTCACTCGGCGGCTTCGGCATGGGAATGGATCACGCGAAAGGGCCTCGGGTTCGTGACGGCCTCCGGGATCGCATGGACTTCCGTTGCCGTAAGTCCCTTGGGTCCTTTGCCCGCCCGCACCAGCACCTTCTGTCCCGGCTTGAGTTCCTTCAGGTCGAATTTGCGCAGCAGGTCCATGTGGATGAAGATGTCGCCATCGGCCTTTGTGGACGTGAGGAAGCCAAATCCCTTCGGACGGCAGAACCACTTGCACTCCGCCTCGATCGCCGGACCCACCGGCTCCTGAAGCAGGATTTCACGTGCGCGGGGCTCCCGCGGACCTGAACCGCCGGCACCTGCTTCGGCACTGGCCGGATCGACCTTGTGCAGGCGCAGGGCCTGGAACTTTGCATCGACGCCATCCTTCGGGCGCTTCTGCATCACTTCGCATTCAACGGTTGCGCCGTCGAGCACGGCGGTACAGCCAAACGCCTCGACCACCGTCTTGTGAAGAAGTACGTCCCCGGCCACGTCCTTTGAGACGATGAACCCGTACCCCTTCGAAACATTAAACCACTTCACCTTGCCCTTAACTCGGATTCCCCCACACTCCGGCGTCGGTGCGATTGTAACTGGTGTCTCCACGATACCGCTCCATGCCTTTGCAGTGACTAGTCGCGTTCAAACACCACAGGTGTCCCAGCGCGTTAGGCATACTATGTGCACAAATCTGTCACGTAGGGAAGGCAAGCAGCGAATCATTTTGAACTTTTTTGTGTCAGTCACAACTGTCGGACGCCTACTGCAGAGTACGGCTCCCGCGCAGCGTCACATCACCTGACTGACGCCGCTGCGAGACGATGTATAAGCATCCGGCATCACGCACGACTGGGGGAACTGGCCATGGACATGAATGGAGAATACCGGATCGCGGCATCGCGCGAGCGCGTATGGGAAGCACTCAACGATCCTGAAGTGCTGCGCCAGGCCATCCCGGGCTGCGAGGAGCTGACCAAGATCTCCGACACCGAGCTCGAGGCTGCAGCCAAGGCCAAGGTCGGTCCGGTGAGCGCCCGCTTCAAGGGAAAGGTCACGCTGTCAAACCTTAACCCGCCTGAAAGCTATACATTGTCAGGCGAAGGCACCGGCGGCGCGGCCGGCTTTGCCAAGGGCGAAGCCACCGTCACGCTCGTCGAGGACGGCGAAGCCACCATCCTGAGATACACGGTCAAGGCCAGCATTGGCGGCAAGCTCGCGCAGGTCGGCCAGCGCCTCGTCGATGGTGCAGCCAAGAAGATGGCCGATGACTTCTTCGACCGCTTCTCTGAACTCGCCGGCGGCAAGCTCGAACCCGTTCAGCCCGAAACCGTCCAGCCCCAGAACCGCGAGAGCAAGGGCGGCCCGCTTCCCGCACCTGCGAACGACAACATGGGCAAGCACGCCTTCGAGCCGCCCGCCTGGATCCCGATCGTCATCATCGGCGGCGCGATCCTGTTCCTGATTGCAATTCTGCTCAGCTGATCGTGACCCGACGGGTTGACGCCCGCAGCCACGCGTGAAAATTTGCCGGGCGCCTGATGAGGGCGCCCGTTTTCACGTCACATCCCGACTGCTGGAGGTCTTAGCCCATGCCCACCGTCACCATGACTGTCAACGGGAAGGCCGCAAGCGGCGATGTCGAGGACCGCACCCTGCTGGTCCACTTCCTGCGCGAGCACCTGCGCCTGACCGGCACCCATGTCGGCTGCGACACGAGCCAGTGCGGCGCCTGCGTGGTCCATGTCGACGGCCGGGCCGTGAAGTCCTGCACGATGCTCGCCGCCCAGGCCGAGGGCACCAAGGTCACCACGATCGAAGGCCTCGTCACCGACGGCAAGCTTCATCCGGTCCAGGCCGCCTTCAAGGAACATCACGGCCTGCAGTGCGGCTTCTGCACACCCGGCATGATCATGACGGCCGTCGACATGATCCGCCGCATCCCGAACCTAGACGAACAGACGATCCGCGCCGAGCTCGAGGGCAATCTCTGCCGCTGCACCGGCTACCAGAACATCGTCAAGGCGATCCACGCCGCTTCCCAGGAAATGAAGGGGGCGCGCACATGAGCGCTTCCATCATCGGCGCGCCCGTCAGGCGCAAGGAAGACCACCGCTTCATCACGGGCCAGGGTCGCTACACCGACGACATCAATCGCCCGGGCCAGGCCCACGCCTACTTCGTGCGCTCACCCTTCGCGCACGCAAGGATCCGAAATGTCGACACGACAGCCGCGCTGAAAGAGCCCGGCGTCGTCGCCGTCCTCACCGGCAAGGACCTCGCCGCCGACAAGCTGGGCGGGCTCATCTGTGGCTGGATGGTGACGTCAAAGGACGGCACGCCGATGAAGGCGGGCGCCCACCCGGCACTGGCCGTCGACACGGTCCGCTATGTCGGTGACCACGTCGCGATCGTGATCGCCGAGACCTTCGCCCAGGCCAAGGACGCCGGAGAGAAGGTCGAAGTCGATTACGAGGAACTCTCCTCGGTGACAGACCCGGCACAGGCTCAGGGCAAGAGCGCACCGCAGATCCATCCGGAAGCGCCGGGCAACACGATCTATGAGTGGGCCCTCGGCAACAAGCCGGAGACCGAGGCCGCCTTCGCCAAGGCCGCCCACAACGTCAGCCTCTCGCTCATTAACAACCGCCTGATCCCGAACGCGATGGAACCGCGCGCGGCGATTGGCGAGTATGACGACGGCACCGGCGGCTACACACTCTATACGACAAGCCAGAACCCGCACGTCGCGCGCCTCATCATCTCGGCCTTCATCGGCCTCGCGCCCGAGCACAAGCTCCGCGTCGTGGCCCCCGATGTCGGCGGCGGCTTCGGCTCCAAGATCTTCGTCTATGCCGAGGAAGTCGTCTGCACCTGGGCCTCAAAGAAAGTGCGCCGCCCCGTGAAGTGGACAGCCGAGCGTTCGGAGTCGTTTCTCTCCGACGCCCACGGCCGCGACCACGTAACCAATGCCGAACTCGCGCTTGATGCCGGCGGCAGGATCCTCGGCTTCCGCGTCAAGACAATCGCCAATCTCGGCGCCTACATGTCGACCTTCTCCTCGTCGGTACCCACCTATCTCTATGGCACGCTGCTCTCGGGGCAATACGACATCCCGGCGGTCTACGTGGAAGTCGACGCTGTCTACACGAACACCGCGCCCGTCGACGCCTATCGCGGCGCCGGACGCCCCGAAGCCACTTACGTCGTTGAACGTGTGATCGAGGAAGCCGCGCGCCAGCTGAAGATGGACTCGGCCGAGTTCCGCCGGAAGAACTTCATCACGAAGTTCCCGCACCAGACACCCGTCATCATGAACTACGACGTGGGCAACTATGGCGCCTCCATGGACGCCGCGATGAAGCTCGCCGACTATCCGGGCTTCGCCGCCCGCAAGGCCGAAGCAAAGGCCCGCGGCAAGCTGCGCGGCATCGGCTTCTCGACCTATATCGAAGCCTGCGGCCTCGCCCCATCAGCCGCCGTCGGCTCGCTGGGCGCAGGCGTCGGTCTGTGGGAGTCAGCCGAAGTCCGCGTTACACCCACAGGCTCGGTCGAAGTCTTCACCGGCGCCCACAGCCACGGCCAGGGCCACGAGACGACCTTCGCGCAGGTCGTCGCCGGACGCCTCGGCATCCCCATCGAGAACGTCGAGATCATTCACGGCGACACGAACTCCGTTCAGTTCGGCATGGGCACCTATGGCTCGCGCACATCGGTCGGCCTCACAGCCGTATCGAAGGCGCTCGACAAGATCGAAGCCAAGGCCAAGAAGATCGCAGCCCACCTGCTCGAGGCCTCAGCCGCCGACATCGTGCTCGAGAATGGCGAGTTCAAGGTGGCAGGCACGGATCGCAAGCTCGCCTTCCACGAGGTCGCGCTGAATGCCTATGTCGCGCACAAGTTCCCGACCTCGGAAATCGAACCCGGCCTGAAGGAAGGATCGTTCCACGACCCGACGAACTTCACCTTCCCCGCCGGCTGCCACATCTGCGAAGTCGAGATCGATCCCGACACGGGTGTGACGCGCATCGTGAAGTTCACGGCGGTCGACGACTTCGGCAACGTCATCAACCCGATGATCGTCGAAGGACAGGTCCATGGCGGCGTCGCCCAGGGCATCGGCCAGGCCATGCTCGAGCAGGCTGCCTATGACCACGAAACCGGACAACTATTGTCCGGCTCGTTCATGGACTACTGCATGCCCCGCGCGGACGACTTGCCCTCGTTCGATCTCGGATTTACGGTGACACCATGCCCGTCGAACCCGCTCGGCATGAAAGGCTGCGGTGAAGCCGGGGCCATCGCCTCGCCCGCCGCCGTCATCAACGCCATCACCAACGCGCTCGGCGTGAAGGAATTCAACATGCCCGCCACGCCGCAGCGCGTGTGGGCCGCCATTCACCAGTCACGCCAGGCAGCCGAATAGGAAACAACCCCATGTACCAGTTCCAGTACCTGCGCCCGAAGTCACTCGACGAGGCCCGCAAGCTTTTCGAAGGCAATGGCGACGCGAAGTTCCTGGCCGGCGGCCAGACCCTCATCCCCACGCTGAAGCAGCGCCTTGCCCAGCCATCGGCGCTGATCGACCTGTCCCGCATCCCGGGCCTTGCCGGGATCAAGGTCGCAGGCTCAACCGTTACGATCGGTGCGGCCACGAAACATTTCGATGTCGCCAACAGCCCCGAGATCCGCAAGGTCCTCCCGGCGCTCGCAAGCCTCGCCAGCCACATCGGCGACCCGGCCGTGCGCCACATGGGCACGATCGGCGGCTCGAT
>JBILMZ010000079.1:0-13792 GCA_044375275.1 Micropepsaceae bacterium
GCCTCAAGTCGGTCTTCGGTTCAGACTGTGATGTGCTCACGATTTGCAAGAATGGCGAACCCGTCAGCTCAGTGATGAGCTTCTATTTCAGGGACAAAGTGCTGCCGTACTATACAGGCAGCCTGAGCAGTGCGCGGGAACTGGGCGCCAATGACTTCATGTATTGGCGGCTCATGCGACGTGCCGTCGAACGGGGATACAGCACTTTCGATTTCGGCAGAAGCAAGTCGGGAACAGGCCCCTTTTCATTCAAGAAGAACTGGGGGTTCCCGCCGCGCCCCATCACGCATCAGTTTTTCCTTCACCGGAAAAAGGATATGCCCAACCTCAACCCGACAAACCCGAAATTTCAGCTCCTGGTCGACTCGTGGCGTCGATTGCCGCTGCCCGTTGCGAATGCGATAGGCCCATTCATCAGCCGCAACCTCGGTTAGCCAGGTAGCCAAACGCTTCCCGCGCTACCTTTCATCGAGGAGAAGATCCAGCGCCTTGAGCTTTGCTGACCAGCTGTAGTGTTCGACGACAAACTTCCGTGCACGCAAGCCAAGGTTCGCGGCACTTTCTCCAGTGAGACATTGGGTGACTGCCGAGGCAAACTCGGGAGCTGAAGCCGCAACAAGAACATGCTCATGGTGGCGGGCCGAAATGCCTTCAAGAGCGTCCGGCGTGGTCACGAGTGGGCGCGCCATCGCCATGGCTTCCAGAACCTTGTTCTGAATGCCGCGTGCGATGCGCAACGGGGCCACGACAACATCTGCCGCCTTCAGATAGGGCCGGACGTCAGCGACTGATCCTGTCACCTCCACGCCTGGTATGTCGGCGAGTGCGCGAACGGCGGGAGAAGGTTTGGAGCCGACAATCTGGAAGCTTGCGTCCTTCACACTACTCTTGACCGCAGGAAAAACTTCCTTTGTGAACCATTGAACGGCTTCGACGTTGGGCCAATAATCCATGACGCCGACAAAAACGATCCTCGGTTTCTGGACGGGAGGAGGCGTGTGGACGGCGTCAGGTGAAAACTTGACCGTATCGACGCCATTTGAAACGGCGTGCAATCTCCCTGCGGTTTCGGGCGCCAGAGATCTGAAAAGCTCGAGCTCAGCATCCGATACAAACAACGAGGCGTCGGCATGCATGGCGATGCGACGGTCATGCTCGAGCAGACGTTTCGCTTCAAGCGCGTAAAGCCATGCAATCGACGGGTGTTTGGAGGCGGCGTATTGCCGCCACTTGACCGAGTCTACGTCTACGAAGTCCATGATGAAGCGAGTGCCAGCAGCTGCTTTGGCGGGCACATACTGTGCCATGGCCGAGGAGTAGGCATAGACGAGGGCGGGACGCTGCTCGGCCAGAACTTTCGAAACCCAGTTTGCAAGCCCGGCATGGTAGAAGTAGCCCGTGCTCAGTGGCGCGCCGTTAAGCATTGACCAAGCTGTCCGTGGCAATCGCTGAAGCTTTCCCAGTCGGCCGCAGAAAACCTGATAGCCGCGACCCGTCGCCCATTCCAAATTCGCGGATGCTTCTGCATCACCCTCCAGGCAGCCCAGAAAGACTTCAAATCGTTGTGCCATGTGTTCTAGGATGTTGAGCGCCCTAATCTTGTCTCCCTTGTCGGGAGGGAAGGGAAACCGGTGGGTAAGGAACAGAAGTTTTGGCTTCGTCACGTTTGGCTCCGGGAAAGAGGCGCAGTATGCTTCTGAAACTAACTGATGTCGGGGACGGGCCAAACTGCAAATCCTGTCGCGGCGAGGCGGCCGTTTACCGGCGGGTGCGATGACGAGGGATATGGGGGCACAATGGGCAACAGAGTTACCCTTCTTGAACCAAGCCTGAAGACCAGCATCGCTCGTACCCGCTGGGTCTTTGCTGGCGGGTTTTTGCTTGTTGCGCTCGTTCCGATCATCGCGCTGCATTTCGGGACGATCTCCAGCGCCCTCCATCTCTGGATGACCGTAGACACGTACAGCTATGCGTTTGCCGTTCTGCCCATTTCCCTTTTTCTCGTTTGGCAAAAGAGGGAGTATTTCCGAAGTACGGTCCCTGAGCCCACCATACACGGCATTCCCTTCATTCTGATGTTCTCGACGCTTTGGCTCATCGGCGTGAAAGCCGACATACTTGAGCTACAACACCTTGCCTTTCCTGGGGTCATTGTCGGGGTCATTATCTGTGGCATAGGCTGGCGCAATGCGACCCATTTTTGGCTTCCGCTTGGCTATCTGTTTCTCCTGGCTCCCGCAGGAACGCCATTGCTGCCCTTTCTGCAGGATGTCGCGATGGTCATCGCAACCACCTTTTTGCATCTTGGGCAGGTTAATTTCTATTACGAAGGGTACGATATCGAAGTCGTGACGGGCAAATACCTGGTAGCCCCAGGGTGTGCAGGTCTCAATTTCGTTCTTGCAATGGCCGCCGTGGGGCCTCTGTATTGCGAAATCATGTACACCAATTTCTACAAGAAACTGGCCGTTTTTGCGTGCATGATGGTATGTGTGCCGATTGCAAACGGATTTCGTGTTTTCGGGATCATCGCAATTGCCGAGTACACCAACCGTGCGATCGACATTTCGGCCGACCACTTGTTTTACGGGTGGGTTTTCTTTTCAGCGATCGTGCTCGTCCTCTTCTTCATTTTCTCGTTTTTTGCCGACAAGCCGGAGCCCGCTGCGCCGTTCATGCCGTGGATGGGAAACTACACGACGGCTGAGCTCATGGCAGACCCCATCCTGATCAGAATGAGGATGGTGCTCGCTGCGGCTGTTGGTGCCAGCCTGCTGCTCCCGGTTGCGGTTGTTTTGGGTATTCAATGACTGATGAGTGCCGGACCGATCCGCGAGGGTCGCCGGCTTTCCTTCTCAACATGCAGGGTTGATCGTAAATGTGTGGCTTGACTGGACTGGTCGACCTAAAGGGACAGCGATCCTTCGATCGTGGCCTGATCAAACGCATGACCGACAGCATTGCGCACCGGGGTCCCGATGGCGACGGCTTTCATCTTGACGATGGCATTGCGCTCGGACATCGGCGCCTTGCGATCATCGATCTCGCCAGCGGTGACCAGCCCATGCACTCTGCCGATGGCGACATTTCGGTCGTGTTCAACGGCGAGATTTACAATTTCCATGAACTGCGCTCTGAACTGACCGCTTTGGGGCATGTTTTCCGAACGGCTAGCGATACGGAGGTGCTCATTCACGGGTGGCGCCAATGGGAGCGGGCGTTTGTGTCACGCCTTCGTGGCATGTTTGCCTTTGCGCTTTGGGATCGCCGTCGCAAGACCTTGCTGCTTGGTCGAGATCGTCTTGGCGAAAAGCCGATGCACTACACCGTGCTTCCCAATGGCACCATGGCATTCGCATCCGAGATCAAGGCCTTGCTCAACATCGAGGGCGTGGACCGGCGCCTTGATCCTCAAGCCATTGAAGACTTCTTTGCTCTCGGTTACGTACCCGATCCGAAGACGGTCTTTGCAGGTATTCGCAAACTGGCGCCGGGTTCCATTCTGCTGGTTCAGGCAGGCCGTGAACCTGTGCTGTCCCGTTACTGGGACCTGAAGGATGGCGGCATGCCGGCCGAGCATGATGCAAAGGCGACCGAGTTGCGCGGACGGCTTGAAGAGGCAGTTCGCGCGCAGATGATCGCCGACGTTGACCTCGGTGCGTTCCTTTCAGGCGGAGTTGATTCCAGCGCTGTTGTGGCCCTGATGTCGGGCCACTCTGCAAACCCTGTCAGAACATTCTCAATCGGGTTCGCAGAGAAGGAGTTTGACGAAAGCGACTATGCATCGATGGTGGCCGTCAAATATGGAACGCGGCACAAGTCACAACGCGTCAGCACGCATGACGTTTCGCTTGTTGATCGATTTGCGTCCATTTTTGATGAACCTTTCGGGGACTCATCAGCCATTCCAACATATGTCGTCTGCCAGCACGCGCGACGTGACGTCAAGGTGTGCCTGTCTGGCGACGGTGGCGATGAAGCGCTGGCAGGTTACCGGCGATACAAATTCTTCCTGGGCCAGCAAAAATTTCGCGAGGCACTGCCTCAAATTCTGCGGTCACCTGTTTTCGGCACAGCCGCATGGATTTATCCGAAGCTCGACTGGGCTCCCCGCTGGATGCGGGCAAAGACAACGCTTGCCGAACTTGCCGTAGACGAAGCCGAGGCGTTCTACCGCATGAACTGCGCAATGCCGGATGCTGTTCGCCGCGCTTTGTTCAGTCCGGATTTCCAGAGATCTCTCGGCGGCTATCGTGGCGCAGAAGTCATCCGTTCTGCCTTTGATGCCTGCAGCGACGGAACTCCGTTGCAACGAGCCCAGTACACGGATCTGACCACCTACCTGCCAGGTGACATACTCGTAAAGGTCGACCGGGCGAGCATGGCCAATTCGCTGGAAGTGAGGCCGCCCTTTCTCGATCCTGCCTTTGTGCGGTGGAGCCTCGGCCTGTCGACGGGTCTGAAAGTCAGAGGAGGGCAGGGCAAGGCGATCCTGAAGGAAGCCATGATGCCCTTGCTGCCGTCAGACCTGATGACCCGTCCCAAGATGGGGTTCTCGATCCCCATTGCCCAATGGCTACGGGGTGATCTGCGGCAGCGCATGGAGGACCTGGTCGGCGATGACCGCATGCGGGCGTCCGGCTATTTTGACATGGAGGCCGTTCAGGGATTGTGGGCCGAACACCTGTCAGGCGCGCGTGATCACGCCCGCGCCTTGTGGCTGCTGCTTGTTTTCTCGGATTTTCTTGACGGGGCAAGCAAAGCTGACGTGCGCCCCACGACTGCAGGGGTTGTCGCCTGATCGCGAATGGTTCGCCTTTCAGCCCCTGGATCAGGTCGGAGACTGCGGCCCATGGACCGTGAAGTCCGAGGCGACATTTTTCATGGGCTGTGTGCTGCGTGATGCCGCGGTGAGAAGGCGCGCATTGGCGCTTGCGACGGGTTCCCAGCCAAAGGCTTCCGCATAGCGGCGAGTTGCGACGCGAGATGGCAGCGCGGCGCGCAATCGGCTGATTGCTGCCGCCAGGGATTCGGGTTGGCGTTCCGTCACGATCATGCCCGCGACCGGATCGCGAATGATCTCTCGAACGCCTCCGACATCGCTGGCTACGACGGGCGTGCCGCAGGCAAGCGATTCCAGGATCACATTTGCCCAGCCTTCGCGGGAAGACATCAAAACCATGGCATCGGCTGCGCTGTAATAGGTGGCGAGTTCGCGGTGGGGAATCGCGCCGAGAAGCGTCACTCGGCTCGCGACACCCAGCGATCCTGCAAGCCGTTCTAGTTCGCCGTGCAGCGGTCCAATGCCTGCTATCAGCAAATGGCAGTCAGGCATGTGCACAAGCGAGCGTATCGCGATGTCGTGGGCTTTTAGCGGAATGAGGGCGCCTACGGACAGGATGGTGAAAGCGTCCAATCCGAGCCCTTTGCGACATTCATCGCGTGGCAACGGACGAAAGGTGTCCGTTTCGACACCATTGCGCAGAACCGCGATCCTGTCCGGGTCCACGCCCAATCGTTCCAGTTCAGCCTTGAGAGAAGCCGATACCGTGATCAGCGCAGTGGCGGCTGATGCCGTCTGAAGGATGAGTTCTCGTTGCGCCGGATCACGGGCATGCTCGGTCAAGTCGCTGCCACGGGAGGTAACCACAAAGGGCTTCCCGAATTGTCTCGCCAATCGACCTGCTGCCACTGCGTCCGGATAAAAATAGTGCGCGTCGATGACGTCAAAATCGTACCCATCAGACACCAGTTGCTCGAGCTTCCGGCGGGCCGCCTTGTAAAGGAAGTGCGGGGTCCATCTTTGACCCAGTTTTGGAATTACCGGAAATCTGGGGTGGTAAACGGGAATTTCGTGCCTTGTCTCTTGCCGGGCCACCCTGGCGAAAGCGCCGTACCTGCCGAAAGCCTTTGATCGAAAAGGGAAAAATGGAACTGGCGCGAGTACGGTCGCTGTCACAGTTCCAGTCAAAACCGTGTGGCGGAGCCGATTTTCAACGAAAATGCCGTGATTCGGTTGCTCACCGTTCGGGTAAAGCGTTGAGAAACATAGGACTTTCGTCACTTTTGGTCCTTGAACTGGCAGCGGGTCAGCAAAGCACACTCCCCAGTCGCGCGGTAGTGATTACCTGTAATTGTAGGCGGCCCGTCTTCTATTTTCCATGTTGAGGAAATACTGCCACAATTGGTAGGTTTCTTGCTTGATTTGTCTGGCAAAGCAGAATTGTTGCCAAAATGGTGCAGTCTGAAAGTATCAAAACTGTTACGTCTTTGGGAGATATCTGCGGTTTGTAGATTTTGGCTGAACCCATTCGGTGCGTTGCAAAACACTTGTACTTATTGGCAAGGACTTCGGCGACCAATTGGGTGGTTGAACATTTTACTGACCAAATTGACAGTTCGTTGCGACTTTCCCCAAGAGGAAGGCGAACAAAAGAATGATGAGTGAAGAAGTGCGGGTGAATTCCGGTTTCGATGAAGGAAAAGTCGAACTGATCATGGGGGTCAAGCGACATGAGATTTTTTCGCCATTACCTTAGCCTGCCAACGGCGTTGCTGGCAGGTTTCGAATGTGCGCTGTTTCTTTTGGCGATGGTGCTGATCGGGATCGCCGGCAACTTCGACAACCGGAATTTTGAAGGCATAGGCCATCTCGAGCTCTGGCAGGCCGTGCTGGTTGCGATGTCCTACACGGCATTTTCTTCCGCGATGGGGCTCTACAACCGAGATGCGCTTCTCGATTTTCGGATGTTCATCGGGCGATTGCTGCTGACGAGCCAACTCGTCCTGATCCCGACCGTGCTTGCTGTCGGGTTCATCAACGCCGCAGGAGGCGTGCCCTTTGGATGGTATCTTGGGGTTCTTTCGCTTGCGATTGGCACCTATTTTTCGATCGTACTGATTGTCAGGGTGATCGTTTTCTGGACGGTCGACCACCCGCTGTTCAAGCGGCGTATCCTGGTGTTTGGAGCCGGTCCGCTCGCGGATGCGGTTGAAGGGTTTGTTCGCGGCGAAGGCAGCGCTCATCTGCGTTGTGTCGGGCGAACTGCAAGGCGCGGGTCAGAGAAACATGGCGCTGTCACAATCGGGAACCTTGCGCTGCGGCTCCATCCCGACGCATCGCCGGTGTCCTTGCAGGAACTGGTGGAGACGACGCGGGCCGAAGAGATTGTGGTGGCGACGAATGAGCGGCGGGGTTTGCCCCTGGACGAGTTGCTCGAGTGCCGCCTGCGCGGGGTGCGAATCACCGACTATGCGAAGTTCTGGGAGCGCGAAGTCGGTACAATCGACATTGATCATATTGGCAAGGGCACACTCGCCTTTGAAGACGGTTTCCGGGTCAATTTTGGCCGGCGACTGGTCAAGCGGACCCTCGATATCCTGGTCGGTCTGGTCTTTCTGATTCTCACGGCGCCAGTTTGCGCGCTGGTTGCGCTTCTCATCAAAATGGACAGCGCGGGCCCCGTGTTTTTCTGGCAAGAGCGTGTCGGGCTCGATGGGAAATCATTCTGGATCTGCAAGTTCCGGAGCATGCGGGTGGACGCCGAGGCCGACGGCGTGGCGCGGTGGGCATCCGAGCGGGATCCGCGCATCACGCGCGTGGGCAAGATCATCCGCCGGATCCGGCTCGATGAGTTTCCGCAAGTGTTCAACGTGCTGATCGGCGACATGAGCTTCATTGGTCCGAGACCGGAACGCCCTGTGTTTGTCGAACAGCTTGCCAAGGAGATCCCCTTCTACGACGTCAGGCACCGCGTGCAGCCAGGCATTACCGGCTGGGCCCAGGTCAGCTACAAGTACGGGTCGTCGCGTGAGGATGCCAAGCGGAAGCTCGGTTACGACCTCTATTATGTAAAGAACGGCGACCTGCTTCTCGATATCGCAATTCTCCTGCAGTCAGTGCGCGTCGTGCTGTTTGCCCACGGCGGCCGCTAAGGCAGTGACAGGCGACGTCACTCTTGTCCTGATTGGTCACGGGCTCAGCTTCCTGAGCTTCCTTGCGCTTTTTGTGCTTGTCGCGATCGGGCGTCGACCATCTCCGTTTCGTGCCACCATTCTGATGGCTGCGGCAGGCACCTGTGTCTGGAGTGCCTTCACCATTGCCACGTCGCTGCTTCTCGAGCAGCCCGTCATGGTCCCGCTTCTCGAATGGGTTGGCATTGGTGGGTGGGTGTGGTTGACCGGACGGTTGCTTTCGGCAGCCTCGCCGGAGCGAGCCGCGGTATATGTGCGGCTTTCCTGGCTTGGGCTTGGCTTGCCGCTCGGCATGATCTTGCTGCTGACGTTTGCTTCCCTTGCCGGGATCGCTCCATTCAGCCTTGCCACCATCAATCTGTTTGAAGCCATGGCATTGATCGGAATGATCGTGTTCGGGCTGGTGCTTGTGGAAACCCTTGCGCGGTGGATGGGGGCACAAGGAAGAATTGCCGCCCGATTTTATTTCCTTTCGATTGGGGTGCTTCTTTCCGTCGACCTGTTTCTGTTTGCAACCATCCTGCTTCTCGGACGGATTGATTCCGCGGTCTACGAGGCGCGTGGGTTGATCCTGGCGTTCGTGCCACCCCTGATGGCGGTTGCACTCGCGCGACAGCGCGACTGGCTTGTCGATATTCATGTGTCTCGACAGGTTGTGGTCAATGCGGCCACGCTGCTCGGCGTCGGTGTCTACCTTCTCAGCATGGCCATTGCCGGTTTCGCGGTGCGCGAACTCAACACATCCTGGGGACCGGCGCTGCACGTCACTTTCCTTGCGGGGTCGGTGATACTGCTTGGAACCATCGTTTCGTCCCAGAGCCTGCGCCCCAATCTGATGTCATGGGTCAGCAGAAACTTCTTCTCTGCCAAGTACGACTATCGCCAGGAGTGGCTGCGATTCAGTGGCGCGCTTTCTGCGAACCATGGCGGTGCCAGCGTTGAGCAACGCGTGCTCGATGCAATCCTCTCAAGCCTCTCGTGCAGGAGCGGCGGGCTTTGGCTGGTTCTTGAAGGCGAAGCCGGGTTTGCACTCGCGGCGGCGCGTCCAGGAGAAGCCGTCCTCCGGGATGTCGACGTGAGCGCGCTCGCAAAGCATTTCGGATCACATGAAGCTGCGGTCGCGCTCAAGCCCGGCAGTCCCAGCCACGAGGAACTCACAGTCCCTGGATCATTCAAGAGTTTGTGGGCTGGTGTTCCCATCCGGCACAGGAGCCGCCTGATCGGAATCCTGGTGCTTGCAGAGCCCATGGTTTCGAGAGTTCCGGACGCCGAGGACCTCGAGCTGTTGACAGTCCTGAGCGTACAGGCAGCGGGACATCTCGCCGAGATGCAGTCGGCGGCGGCGCTGGGACGGACACAACGATTTGAATCAACGGCCCGGCGCCTGACCTATATTGGTCATGACCTGAAAAACATCGTCAGCCAGATTTCGCTTGTCCTGCAAAACTGGTCCCGGCATGGAGACAATCCCGCCTTCATCCGGGATTTGCCAAATGTGCTTGGCAGCGCGGTTGTCAGGATGAAGGGCCTGCTTGAAGGCCTGAAAGCCGGCGCAGAAGGTGCGGAGACTGTTGTCGCGCCTGTAGATCTGAGCGAATGCATCCTTGCCATGGTGAAGATTTGGCGGGCGCGGCATCCCGATGTCCGGGTTGACATCCAGCTTCACAACGTTTTCCTGCTTGGTCGTTACGAGCAAATCCAGTCGATTTTCGACCAGTTGGTGTCAAACGCGATCGAAGCGAGCGGCGGCAGTGGAGAGGTTCTGCTGCGTGCCCATGCAGACGACCTGAAGGTGACCTGTGAGATCCAGGACGCCGGCACCGGGATATCCGAACTGGCCGTATCAGGAAGCCGTTTCGATACGACCGACAGCAGCAAGGTGAATGGCTTCGGCGTAGGGCTGTTCCAGATTCGCGATTACGTTCGGCGGCTGGGCGGTAGCCTTGAGTTCTTCAGCGCACCTGGAGAAGGAACGACCGCGCGGCTGACCTTTCCGCTATTCACGCCCGGCGCTGAGCTTGTGGCGTTTCCAAACAAACGCGGTCCGGCAGTGCCGGAAGCGCTTACAGGGCTGCGGATCTCGTCGTGAGCAAGGCAGGCAAAAAGATCCTCATTGTAGATGATGACGCCAGCCTTCGGTCTCAGCTGGCGTGGGCATTTGACGAGCATGAGGTCTTCCAGGCCGAAGACAGGCTTTCTGCCATTGTGGCGTTCAGGCGCGTGCGACCGGATGTCGTGCTGCTGGATCTTGGATTGCCACCCAATGTCCACTCGACTGTGGAAGGGCTCATGACCCTTGAGGCGATCCGGTTGGAACGCCCGGAGGCCAAAGTCATAGTCATCACCGGCCAAGATGATCGGGAGACAGCGCGTGAAGTGATCTCGCGCGGGGCCTACGATTTCTTTTC
This sequence comes from Micropepsaceae bacterium, assembly GCA_044375275.1. GTDB lineage: Bacteria > Pseudomonadota > Alphaproteobacteria > Micropepsales > Micropepsaceae > SZUA-430. Next base: position 10,383 of record JBILMZ010000079.1, read on the forward strand.
CAAGCCTCCAGATCTGGAGCAGGTGCGGCTTATCGTTGCTCGTGCGCTGTCGCTCGTCGAGCTTGAAGATGAGTATGCAGAACTTGCAGAGCATGCTGGAAAGAAAGCTCCCATCGCCGGCGTGATTGCGCAAAGCGTGGCGATGCGTGACGTCTGCCAGAAGGTCGAACGCCTCGCTCCCACGCATGTCAGCGTGATGCTCTTGGGCGACAGCGGCACGGGCAAAGAGCTACTGGCGCGTGCATTGCACGACCTCAGCCAGCGCAAATCGGGTCCGTTCGTGGCAATCAACTGCGCTGCCATTCCAACACAATTGCTTGAAAGCGAACTCTTCGGGCACGAGAAGGGCGCGTTCACGGGCGCGCACAAACTGACACAGGGAAAGGTCGAACTCGCCAATGGCGGGACCCTGTTTCTGGACGAGATCGGTGAACTTGATCCGGCAATGCAGTCCAAGCTCCTGAGGTTCCTGCAGCAGCGCAGCTTCGAGCGCGTAGGCGGAAGAGCCACGATTGAAGTTGATGTGCGCGTTGTTTCGGCAACCAATCGTGACCTTGAAACTGCCCAGCGGGAGGGAGCGTTTCGCGAGGATCTCTATTTCCGGCTGCGCGAGGTAGCGCTGTTCGTCCCGCCATTGCGTGACCGAGAGGACGATGCGGCGCTGCTGGCGCGATATTTTGTCCGTACAGAGGCCAAGGCCATGGGAGTGGCACCCAGGAAAATCGGGTTGCGTGCGCTTTCAGCCATCAGAGCCTATGCCTGGCCCGGCAATGTCCGGGAACTGCAGAACCGAACGCGTCGTGCGTTGGCGCTTTGCGACCGGGACATCCTGCAGCCTGCCGATTTTGAACTGCCCGAGCCCGCCGATGAAGGTGCCCTGCTGCCAACGTTGAGAGAGGTGCGCCAGCGCGCCGAACGAGAGCTGATACAAAAGGCACTTGCGAGCACCAATGGAAAAGTTGCCGAGGCCGCACGCAAGCTTGGTATTAGCCGTCCGACACTTTATGAACTCCTGCACTCACTCGACATTCCGCTTCCACGGAGCTGAACTCCGGACATGACTTAACTCGAAATTTTGGGGGATACCGCACATGAACTTGATCAATCGGGGCGCCGCACGCACACACAAGTTGAACCAATTCAGACTGGTCGCAATGTCGACTGTGATGGCGGTTGCCTTCATGCAGGGCGCCCTGGTGCCGGTCGTGAACGCTGCGCCCAACCCGACAGTGCAGGGTGCCCAGGATCCCATCACCAAGGCTCGTGCCCTTGCGAAGGCGGGGAAACTTTCCGCTGCCGTGATCGAGCTCAAGAATTTCATCAAGGCGTATCCAAAGAACAACGAGGCCCGTGCGGAGCTTGCGTCGATCTACCTGCAGGGCAATGACGGAAAATCTGCCGAAAGGGAATGGCGGGCAGCAATCCAGGCCGGCTACCCGATGAGCAAGGCCATGGATGGCCTCGGGCTTTCCCTTTTGGTCCAGGGACAGGCGCCAAAGCTTCTCAAGGAGTTTGATCCTGCCAAGTATCAGGGAGAGATGAAGGCGCGCGTGCACCTGATGCGCGCACAGGCCCACTTCTCCCTTTCGGAAATCGATCGGGCAAAGACGGAAGTTGCATCGGCTCAGGCTGTAGCGCCCAATTACTTCGGGGTGCACCTGGCCGCGTCGCGCCTGCGCCAGAGCGAGGGCGACCTCAAGGCTGCCGAGGCCGAAATCGATCTCGCGCTCAAGCTGTCGCCAAAAAATGTCGAGAGCCGGATCCAGAAGGGCGAGTTGCGAGGCGCTCAAGGAGATCCGGACGGAGCGCTGACGTATTTCGACGGCGTGCTGGCAGAGAACAGGAATGACCTGAGAGCGCGGCTCGGACGGATCGCGACATTGGTGTCGAACAAGAAGTCGGAGACTGCCGAGGCTGAAGTCGATGAAGTGCTGAAAACCGCGGCAGGCAGTCCGGTTGCAAGCTATTTCAAGGCACTGCTTCTGGCGCAGCGGGGCAAGCGGGATGAAGCGCTCGCCTGGCTCTCGCGCATCAGTGGCGTCGAGAAGTTGCCCCCGGCGCTCTACCTCCTTGCAGCGCTGCATCTGGGGAAGGGCGAGGTCGAACAGGCGCAGAAATTCATCAACGCCTACGTTTCCAAGGCACCTGATGACCTTCGGGGGCAATTGCTGATGGTTTCCCTGCGCCTCGCGCGCGGCGAAGTCGCGGCTGCACTGCCAAAGCTCGAGGAGCTCAAGACCAAGCTGCCCAACGACTATGCGACTTCTCTGCTCCTCGGAAATGCCTACCTCTCCGTTGGCCGCTTTGCCGATGCAACTGCGCAATTCAAGGCGGCCACGACAGCGTCGCCGACGGCATCTGATGCGACCATGGGCCTCGCACAGAGCCTGCTCGGGCAGGGCAAGTCCGACGAAAGTGCAAAGATCCTTCAGTCGCTTGCAAGCGATGGACAAGGCACGAACCGGACAACCGCCTTGCTGGTGCTGTCACTGCTTCAGTCGAAGGACTACAACGGCGCCCTGAAGGCGGTAGCCGATTTTTCTGCCAAAGAGCCAAAGAATCCTGCCGCACCATACCTCAAGGCTTCGGTGGATGCAGCACGCGGTGACAAGGTCGGCATGCGCAAGGACCTTGAAGCGGCACTGGCGCTGGATCCGAAGTTCATTCCCGCGGAGTTGACGCTTGCACAAATTGACCGCGCGGACGGCAAGGGCGCGGATGCGGCAAAGCACTTCCAGAACATCATTGCCCATACTCCGACAAACGTCGAAGCGCATGTGGGACTTGCAACGGTTGCGCTTGATCAAAACGACAAGGTGGGCGCGCTTGGCTGGCTGCGCAAAGCCATAGCCGCAAATCCCACGGCTCCTGCGCCACGGCTGCTTACGATCAACTTCCTTCTGACGGAGGGCAAGGCTGGTGATGCGCTCAAGGAGGCGAGCGAGTTCTCTTCGAAGTTCCCGAGCAATGCCATCGCTGTCGACGCGCTCGGCGTCGCCCAGCTGATCAACCGTGACCCCAAGGGGGCGATTTCCTCCTTCACGAAGCTGGTCTCCTTGATGAAGGGGTCGGCAGTTGCCAATGTAAAGCTGGCATCCGCCTATCGTGCCGACAAGCGGAATGCCGACGCGCAGCGTTCACTTGATGCGGCGCTGAAGATCGATCCGTCCTTGCCCGATGCGCATCGCGCGGTGGTCGACATGACGTTTGAGCTGGAGGGTCCTGATGCTGCGCTGAAGAAGGCGCAGGCGGCACAGGCAGCCATGTCTGACAAGGCAGCGGGTAACCTGCTCATTGCAGACACGCTGCGTGCTGGCGGCAAGTTTTCCGAGGCGGAGGTGATCTACAAGGAAAGCTGGAAAAAGTCGCCAACGATGGCGCTGCTGTCCGCGTATACGCAGACGCTGGAA
>JBILMZ010000269.1:0-3980 GCA_044375275.1 Micropepsaceae bacterium
CTTATGCGCTGGCGCGCGAGATTGCGGACAACACGGCGCCGGTTTCCGTGGCGCTGACACGCCAGATGCTCTGGCGGATGCTCGGTGCCGACCATCCGATGGAAGCACACAAGGTAGACAGCAAGTCGATCTATGCGCGTGGACGCCAGGGTGATGCGCGCGAAGGCGTGATGTCGTTCCTCGAGAAGCGTCCGGCGAAATTCACCGACAAGGTTTCGCAGGACATGCCGCCGTTCTATCCGTGGTGGACGGAGCGCAAGTACTCCTAGCCTGCCACCTGGTGCAGATGATGGTCTTCGCGACGGAACTCCCAGAGTTCCGTCCGGAACCGGAAGATCACCCACACCAGCGCCACGCTGATCGGGATGACCAGCATGCTCGCCTGGATTCCAAAGTTCTGGGCGAGTACCCCGAAGAGGATTGCGCCGATCGGGCCGCCTGCGGTCTGCGAGAATTGCTGCATGGACATGACGCGGGCGCGATACTCGTGAGGTGCTGCGATCTGGATCATGCCCCGCGTCACTGACATGGCGACGCCCGATGACAGTCCCCATGCAAACATCAGCGTCGTGAACACCCACAGTTCCGGAATGAGATAGGCCAACGTGAAAACGACGATGTTGTTCAGTGCGAGCAGCATCACAAGGCGGCCCGGTCGCTCAACCGGTCGGGTACGCGAGAAGGCGAATGACGACATCGTAAGGCCCAGCAGGAACGCCGTGAACTGGATCGAGAGCACGGCCGAGCTGCCCTGGAACACGTCTCTTACCATCAGCGGGATGCCGACGAGGAACATGCCGTTGAAGACCGGCGCTCCCACGGCGAGATACAGGATGATGGTTCTCAACCGGTCGTGGGCCCAGACAACGCGAAATCCATCAACCAGCTCGTGGCGCAGGCGCAGGAGGGGTTGTTCATGGCGCTCCTTGACGGCAAAGGGCGTCACGATCTTCAGGCGCGAGATCAGCATGGCTGATGTCACCAGGAGTATGGACTGAAGACACAGCAGCGGAACGGCGCCGACGATCGATGCGGACGCGGCGATTAGCGTGCCGATCACCTGTCCGCCAAAGGTGGCGGCGACCGTGAGCGCGGACGCGCGTGCAAGGCCGAGAGAGTGCGGTGCGACGTGCGAGAGCATCGCGTCACGTGCCGGCGTGGCGAAGGCGCCGATGGTGCTCATGGCGAACATGAGTGCCGTGGCCGTAAAGAAGCTGAGGGCTTGAGCTGAAACGGCGAGCGCCAGTACCAGCGGCAGCATGGCCATCAGGATCAGTACGCGGGGCAGGTAAGCCTTCAGGTCCCGGCCATCGGCGACGGCGCCGGCCAAAAGGATGAGGAGCAGGAAAGGGAGGTTTGCAAAGAACTGCGCAACGCCCACATTGACCTGGCTCTCATGCAGTTCGTGCACGATGAGCCAGGGAAACACGACTCCCATCATGCCGCCCGCCGAAAACTGGACGCCCTGCGCGAGCATGTAACGGGAGAAACCGGCGCTGTTTTCCTTTGTCACGCTGCGCTTGCCGGTTCAGCGTGGCTGATCGCCTTGATGTGCCAGATCCGCGTGCGCGTGACGAGTGTGATCAGGATGATGGCCATCGTCACGGCCGGGAACAGCGTGGCGTTGCGAGCGCCGACGGTCTGGACGACGATGCCTGCCAGGAGCGCGCCGACCGACATGCCGCCGGTGAAGCCCAGTTGGAAGATCGACATGACGCGGGCACGCAGGGCCGGCGGGGCGTGCTCCTGGACGGTGGTGCGCGACATCGAGATCATGACGCCGGCGCCCAGGCCCCAGATGAAGATGAGGCCGTAGAGCACAATCAGCGGCGCCTTGAATGTCATGAGCATCAGGACGGTGGCGCCAGTTGATACCGCGCCAACGATCAGGCGGCCCCGGTTGACAATGTGTCCGAACCTGCCGATGGCGAAGGAAGACACGATCGTGCCTCCCCAGAAGCAGACCTGCATGGTGGAGATCTGCTGGACATTGCCGCCGAACTCCTCGCGCAGGATGACGGGCAGGATCACCATGAAGGAACCGATGAACAGAACGCCGATTGCCAGCGTCAGCACCGTGACGGGGAAGAGCGCGTGTGACTGGCGCACTTCGGAGAGACCGGCGCGGATGCGCTGCCACTGTGATCCCGTGTTGTCTTCCGCGTGCGTGTGGTGGCGGCCGGACGGAATGAGTTTCATGGCAGCGTAGACGCCCAGGGCCTGAGCCACAGCCTGCAGCAGGATGATGGTCTCGGCCCCCATGTCGCCGGCGAAGCGGGCGCCGATCATGCCCGCGATCTGGGCCAGGAACTGGATGCCGACCATGGTGGTCACGGCCTTCTGGACCGACTTCATGCCGTCCGGACCCAGGACGTCGCCCAGGGTGGCTTCGCGCGCGGGCAGGATGAAGGCCGTGATCAGGCCCATCAGCAGCCCATACCCGATCAGCCACTCGTAGCGCAGGGCGCCCATCCAGACGATGGCAGCAAGTGCAACAGACGGAACGATGGCGGCGGCGTGGCACAGGATGATGAGTCGGCGGGTGTCCACCTTGTCCGCGACCGCGCCGCCGATCAGCATGAAGGCTGCCGAGAGTATCGTTAACGACGTCTGGGCCAGCCCGACCTGATTCGCGGGCGCATGCAGCACGGTCGTCACGAGGTAGGTGAAGATGACCATCTGGATGCCGATGGCGAAGAACCAGGCACCTGTGCCCGTCAGATACCACTGGTATTGGAAATTCGGAACTGGTGGAGTGGCTGACATAGGTGCAATCTTGTGACGGATGAACCGATAGCAGGTGTACCAGCTTCACCCAAGTGTTCAGCCGACACTTTGAGGACACAGACATTGCATGCTAATCGACCGCACGCCATGATTTGCGTTCCTGCGATGCGGGCGCTGCTGTGGCGCGGTACGCCACGTCCTGAAACGCCCGGAAGCCAATGCCGCCTGAAGTGAACGTCATCAGCTTCGTCCTTGGATTCGCAACGCTGCTCATTGTGGTCAGCGTTCTCGTCCCCATGGCCAAGCGCATCCAGGTGCCGTTCACGGTGCTGCTGGCCCTTGTGGGCATCGGCCTGGGCTTCGTCCAGACGGCTGCAGGTGAGGCTGGCGGTGTTGGCAGCATTCTTGTGGATGCCATTGGGGCGCTGCAAATCCCTGCAGAAGGCTTCCTCTACGTCTTTCTGCCCCCATTGCTGTTTGCAGGCGGGCTTACGGTCGATGTCAGGCGTCTTTTCGATGACATCGCACCGGTTCTGACGCTTGCGATTGTTGCTGTGCTCGCCTGCATGGTCGCTGTGGGATTCACGCTCCACTGGATCACCGGGATGAACATCATCCTGTGCCTCATCCTCGGATCGATCGTGGCCACGACCGACACGGCGGCCGTTCTGGGCATCTTTCGGGATATTGGGGCGCCGAGCAGGCTTTCGGTCATCGTCGAAGGAGAAAGTCTCTTCAACGACGCAGCGGCCATCGCCTTGTTCGTGGTGTTGCTGGCCGTGTTCACGGGGGCGGGTGAAGCCAGTTTCGTGTCTGGCACGATCAGTTTTTTCTGGGGCTTTGTCGGCGGCATCCTGCTCGGGTACGTGATGGCCTGGGTCGCCGGTCTCCTGATCAGCCAGTGGCGCGGCGCCGCGGTTACGGAGATCACGCTGTCCGTGGCCTTCACCTATCTGACCTTCGTTCTTGGCCAATGGTATTTTCAGGTTTCAGGGATCATTGCGGTGGTTACCGCTGCGATGGTGTTTGCTTCCAGCGTGCGGACGCGCCTCTCGCCCGGAACATGGGAGACGCTGCTCATCACCTGGCGGCAGCTCGAATTCTGGGCCACGTCGCTGATCTTCGTTCTTGCCTCGATGCTGGCGCCACGAATGTTCAGCGCGATGGAATGGCTGGACGTGCTGGCCATCGCGACCGTGTTTGTCGCGGCGCTTGTGGCACGCGCCGGCGTGCTGTGGGGGGCGTTGCCTTCG
>JBILMZ010000270.1:0-3957 GCA_044375275.1 Micropepsaceae bacterium
ATCAGCCTGAAGATATCTTATGATGGTTATACTTAGGCCTCATGACAGTCCCATAAGCAAGGGCCCGCCAATCGGATCACCAAGAAACTTATTCCTAACCCTCAGTTAATGTCGGTGATGGTTATCGCAAGTTTCATCGATTCAGCGGCGACCATGCCGGATCAGAGGCGTCGCCCGGCGTGATCACGCGGCGCAGGTTTCGACCTGTCAGGTCGATCGACCAGATTGTCGAATTTCCGCCGCTGGCACCACGACCAGGAGTTGTGCGCGTGAAGAGAATCACGCGACCGTTGGGTGACCAGGTTGGACCTTCATCCGAAAAACTTGTCGTGAGGATGCGTTCGCCCTGACCGTCCGGACGCATGACGCCGATCGAGAAGGACTGGCCGCTCTGGCGCGTGAACGCGATGAGGTCTCCGCGCGGGCTCCAGACGGGCGTCGTGTAGCGCCCCTGACCGAAGGAAATGCGTTGCTGGCCGCCACCGTCTGCATTCATGACGTAAAGCTGGGGCGAGCCGCCGCGGTCCGAGTTGAACACCACGCGGCCACCATCCGGCGCGAAGGATGGCGACGTATCAATTCCCGGATCGCTGGTCAGGCGCACGGGCCGGCGCGACCGCAGGTCAACCACATAGACATCCACGTTGTTGTCACGTGAATAGGAGAACACCACCCTGTTTCCGTCCGGTGCAAAGCGCGGCGCGAACGTCATGCCCGAGTACTGGCCGATCACTTCGCGCTGGCCGGTCTGGAGGTCGAACACGAAGACCGCCGGGACCGATCGCTCATAGGACATGTAGGTGATGGCCTGCATGGTCGGCGAGAAGCGCGGCGAGAGGACGATGAAGTCGCCATTCGTCAGGAAGCTCGGGTTGGCGCCGTCCTGGTCCATGATCGACAGACGATAGCGACGCTTGATCTTGGGGCCCGATTCGGAAATGAACACGATGCGGGTATCAAAATAGCCCTTTTCACCCGTAAGACGCTCATAGATCGCGTCGGCGACAAGGTGGCCGAGACGGCGCCAGTTCTCCGGCGTCGTCTTGAAGCTCATGCCGACAACCTGCTTTTCCGAGAAAATGTCCCAGAGGCGGAAGTCCACCTGCAACTGGCCATCCGCGAGCAGCGCGGCCTGCCCAGTCACAAGACCTTCGGCCTTGATCACGCGCCAAGAATTGAATGTAGGTACGGTGCCGAAGCTCGGGATCTTCTCGATGAAGGATGCGCGGTCGAGTGGCATGAACAGGCCAGAGCGCTCAAGGTCGCTGCGCACAATGGCGGCGACCTGGGCTGCGGTCTGCTGGTCACGGGCGTTGGCGCCAAAGAAATCCGTGATGGCGATCGGGATGGGCTGAACGACGCCTTCGTCGAGCTTGATCTGCAGCGAGGCGTGCGCCGCGGGTGCCAGCGTGAATGCTGTGAACACCGTGAGGGCCCAGACTGCCATTACGCGCGCTATGAGACTCATGCGTGTCATCCTCGTTTCAATTTCATGTCGTGGCCTGGACCACTGACCCCGCCGATGCCGGGGCTCAATAGCCTGCCATTTTTGTTGGGTCAAAAGTAATCGTGATGTCGTTCCAGGAGTCGAATTTCTCGACGGGCAACTGGAACGGGCTGCACATGTGCACGGCACGCTTGGCCGAATCCACCGCTGCCCGGAAAAACGGGTCACCCAGTCCGCCCTGGTCGATGAGTTCCGGCGCTGCCGCAACTGTTCCATCCTGGTTCAGGAAAATGCGGATGCGAAACACCAGGGCTGCAGGATCCGGCGCACCGACGGGCACGTTCCAGCACTTGCGCAACTGGCTCTTGAAGGCATCGATCTCGCTCGCCGTCATGGCGGACTGTGCGCCGGCACCCTTCACGGACTTTGCAGACTTTGGCGTTGCCCCTTCCCTGTCTTCCGTGCTCGCCTTTTTCTCGTCGAGCTTGTTGACGAGGCTCGCAATCTTGTCGATGTCGAATTCTTCCTTTTTCTTCGCGTCCGGCTTGGGCTTCACGCGCGGCTGAACCATGGCAAAGCGTGGTTCCTGCTTCTGCTCTTCCGGTTTCGGTGCGTCCTTGTTTTCGTCGATCGCGAAGCCGTCCTCGTCGGGCGGCGGTGGGGGTGGCTCGGGCATTGCCGACTGCGACGCCGCCATTTCGGGCATGGGCAATTGTTCAGGCTGCGGAACCGGCTCGGGTGCCACTTCCTGGGACATCACGTTTGTTTCCTCGGCGATCTCGATGTCGACCGGGACGATGTCCGATGGCATCAGCAAGGGCGGCGCCATCTGCGGCCAGACGATGAAAGCCGCCGCCAGGGCGCCCGCGTGGAGGACCGCCGAGAGGATCGCCGCGCCCCACAGCGAGTGGGACTCGGGCGTCCTATTGCTGCTTCTTGGCTGGGTCACGAGGTGGCCCTGTCACGAGACCTATGCGTCTGAAGCCCGCAACGTTGAGTTCTCCCATCACCCGCATGACTGAACCGTAGTCTACAGCCGTGTCACCGCGCACCAGGATGCGCTGGTCGTAGCCATTCTGCGCGATGGCGGTGAGGCGCGGAACGAGTTCCGCAAATTCGATTTCTGTTTCCTGCAGGAATATCTGGCCCGACTTGTTGATCGTGATCGTCAGCGGTTCCTTGTCTTCCTGGTTCAGCAGGCGTGCCTTCGACTTTGGCAGGTCCACGGGCACGCCCGGTGTCAGCAGCGGGGCCGTGACCATGAAAATGATCAGCAGCACGAGCATCACGTCGACCATCGGCGTGATGTTGATCTCGGATTGCGGGCGGTGATTGCCGCCGCGCGAGCGCCGCCTGATCCCGCTTCCGCCAGATACGACCCCCGCCATCAGCGCGCCTTCTCGTCAAGCTGGCGGGACAGGATCGCGGAAAATTCTTCTGCGAACCCTTCCAGGCGGTTTGCGATCCTGTTCACGGACGACGACAGGTGATTGTACGCGACCGATGCGGGAATCGCGGCGAGAAGCCCTATTCCCGTCGCAAACAGCGCCTCCGCGATGCCCGGCGCCACAACAGCAAGGGATGTGTCCTGGCTTGCCGCGATCTGGCGGAAAGAGTTCATGATGCCCCACACCGTGCCGAACAGGCCGACAAAGGTGGCGTTCACGCCGACGGTCGCCAGAAAGCCGAGAGACGATTCAAGCCGCGCGAGTTCGCGACCGATCGTGACGTTCATGACCTTGGTGATGCGGTCCTTGACGCTTGGCAGCAAGCCTGTCGAAACGGGGCCTGCCTCGAACGAGCGCTTCCACTCGCGCATGGCGGCGACGAAAACCTGTGCCATCGGATGATGATCGTGGCGTGTCTGGAGCGTCGCATAGACATCGTCCAGGGAACGCCCGGACCAGAACAGCTGCTCGAACTTGTCGGCCTGCGCACGGACCGAAGACAGGCGCATCCATTTGCCCAGGATGATGGCCCATGACCAGAATGATGCGAGCAACAGCACCAGCATGACGGACTTCACCACAATGTCGGCTTTCATGAACAATGCCATGGGCGACATGTCGATTGGTTCGCCGGCCTTTCCCGGGCCCATGGCCACGGCAGGTGAGCCGTCGGGTGCGTTCAGCGGGACGGCAAATGCCGGATCGACCGGTGCCGGTGCGGGAGCCTGAACTGCGGCATCCATGAAGCCTGACAGCGTGTCAGCGAAGGCGCCGAGCGCGTGCAGCGCATCGTGCAGCTGTGCAAACGTCAAGATCTCCATCGATCGTCCTTTTCGCCTGCATGTTCGCGTCGATTGCTCCCACGTCACGTGCCGTTGCCAGCGTGAAGCAATTTCAGCAGACCAAGTTGTTCAAAGTTGGGCCAATCCCTGGCTCATCGGCCCCAGAGATTACCCTTTCCCTAGCCTGAAAGCGGCGGATCGCCAAGCCCGAAGCCCCGATCATGACAGAGACTTTAAGCGGCAACACACGGATAACTTGCGCGCGTCAACATGACTCGCG
>JBILMZ010000271.1:0-3945 GCA_044375275.1 Micropepsaceae bacterium
ACTGAAGAATGGTTCACCACCGCCCGATACGCAATCCCTTCAATACCGGTTATCGCTTTGAAGAGATTCAGCAATCCGCTATGGGACAGCAGTGCACCTGACCTCAACTCTTCCAGAGGCTCTTTGCATTGATGGATGGCGCGATAAAAACTGTCGACTACCTTGAGTTGGTGCAGAATGCTGAGTTGGAGGGCATAGCATTTTGGGCTTTTCCTCTGGACACTGCAGACTTTGTCACCGAGACCTCTGAGGGGTTGACCCTGTTTCCGGAAGTGGTCGAGCTTGGCTTTCTCAACAAACCACCATTGTACTTGACTTGGGATCAAGTGGAATTTGATGTCCAAGTGATAGTGACAACACAACTACACCTAAGGCGGAACACCTATTTTCTTGATCGAATTAGTATGCGGGCAAAAAAGTCTGAGCCGCGCCTCATTGGGTCGCGCCTGAAATCTGCTTGCGCCTACACAACTGATCGGGTTTCGGAACGAAGGATCGTTGCGATCCGTCATGTGTTCAGCAGCGCCAGTGGTCATGAAATGAGCCTATGGGTTGCTACCGGATGTGCTGTCGAAAGCGGCTTGGCATCTGAGTTCATTGTATCCCCTTCTGCGCCCGAGAGTAAATTGGAGCTTATTCCCGTCGTCAGGTTAGATGCTTCTGGAGTCTCACTTCTCGATGCATAAGCATTTCAAGAGGGAGAAGAAATAGGGTCAGACATGGCGTAATCGCGGGCGGCTGCTCTCCGTCCTATTCTGTGAATCGTTTGCAGCGGTTCCACGAACGGGAAACAGGAGAACAGCGATGAATGAGCATGTCGGATTGGACGTTTCATTGGAAGCGACCTCGGCTTTCATTCCGGACATCGCAAGCCAAGCTTCCTCGGCGTCCCGCGACGCGAGGATTTTGGGAATGTGCATGTGCTGGCAGCGCGAACAGGTCCTGGCATACACGGGCCATTCGTGATGTGCCGACACCGTCAAACCGGGAGGACGAATGGATCTGCCGGCGCGCCTTCAGCCCGGCCTGCGCGAGAAGTGGCGTAGCAGCAGCCTCCAGTTCAGGCGCAGATGCGAGACGGCGGCACCCGTGAACAGGATCGACGAGACAATGTGGGCATGGCTCCACACCTCGTAGTCGATGCCGAGGAACGCGCCGGTAGCGGCCTCGGCCTGTGGCACGTCATGCCAGGCGAAGAGGCCAAGGCCGGACAGGACCATCACCACGAGTGACAGTGCCAGCACGATGTCGGTCCAGCGTCTCATGCCAGAGGCCTTGATGCGCGCAGGGGTGGAGCCTTCAAATTGCGTCACGGCGTATCCTCCCCTGCCCGCTACACGACAACCGAGAACTCGAGACCGTCGCCCAGTGGCAACTCCACCGAGAGATAGCGCTCGGGGTTCGAGCGGACGTGGTGCACATAGGGCTTCAGTGTCTTGCGGAAGCCCTTCATGTCATCGCAGAAGATGCAGGCGCCCGAGGGCAGCGCGGGCTCGAGCAACTGCAGCACCGGCAAGCAGGCCTCCTTCCAGCCATCGAGGAAGAGCATGTCGATCGGGCGCTCGATACCGCGCAGGGTCTCAAGGGCGTCACCCTCGCGCAGTTCGATTTCCTTGTAGACGCCCGCGTGGGACCAATTGGCGCGGGCACGGGCGATCTTGCCGGGCTCCATCTCGGTCGTGATCACGGTGCCGCCTCCGTTGTCGCGCACGGCGGCGGCGAGGTAGATCGTCGAGATGCCAAACGAGGCGCCGAATTCCACGATGTGGCGAGCGCCGCGGGCGCGAGCGAACTGGTAGAGCGCGCGACCCTGCTTGCGGTCGATGGGGATAAAGGCGTCCTTCAGGTAGGGCTTTGCTGCCTCCATCAGGCTCTTGCCACCCAGCATGCTGCCGATGACGCCCGGCAGGGCGCCCGCGAACACGATCCAGTCGCGTGCGGCACGACGGTGCAGGTTGTCGAGGGCGGCAGCGATGCAGGGATCTTCGAGGCTGTTCATCGTGTTTCTCCTTGCCGGGGCGTCGATGACGTCATAATGTGAATAATTGCTTGTATTTACAATTCGCATTCGGCCATGACCCGCAAACAACCCGCAACACCAAGAAAACGGCCGCTCCAGGCGCGTTCACGCGAAACCTACACGGCCATCCTCGAGGCCACGGCTCGCATTCTGGAGGCCCAGGGTCTGGAGGCGGCGAACACCAACGCCATCGCCGAGCGCGCGGGCGTCAGCGTGGGGTCGCTCTACCAGTATTTCCCCGACAAGGCCGCGATCTTTGCCGAACTCATCATCGCGGCGGAGACGGAGCTTGGCGACATGCTTGAGGCGCTTGTCTCATCCACCAGAGGACAGACGCTGGAAGAACGGCTTGCCCTTCTCGTGCAGGCTGGCGTCCAGCAGCAGATGGCAAGGCCGCAGCTTGCGCGGCTTCTCGACTATTTCGAGGCGACATTGCCTGCAGATCCCAGGATGCGGGCTGCGGATGATCGCATCCTGAAACTCATCGGGCGGCTGCTGCAGGAGCACAGGGACATGATCGCGCGCCCTACCACGGCGACGACGGCGCTCGACGTGCTGTCAATCGTCAAGGGCATGGTCGATGGCGCCAGCTTTGCTGGCGAAACACGGCAGCGCCAGCTTGAGGAGCGCGTGATGACGGCGCTGCTCGGGTATTTGCGGCATTCCTGAAAGGCTGCAGCGCTAGCGGCCGGCCGCGAGCATCCAGCGGAACAGCGTCACCGCCCCGCCCGGAAAGGCGAGGAGCAGGGCAACGAGAAGGAACGGCAGGATCGTGAGCCAGTCGAGAAGCGACACGTCTGCCTTGACGCCGCCGCCCACGCCCATGAACGTGACCACGCAGACTGCACAGAGCAGGAACTGGCCGAACCGCGGGGCGAAGCGCCTCGGGAAAAGTGCCGTGAGGAGAAACGCGCCCGCGCTAAGCGCCATCAGGTAGCTGATGCCGCCGTTCGCCGCACCCAGCGCGACGGACCCGCAGACGCCAGCGCCCGCAAGGCCAATCACGACGACGAGGCTGCGCCCCAGATCGTCGTCGCTCATCAAACGCGGATTTGTCCAGAATGTCATGCCTCTACACTCCTCCAGCCGATAACTGACACGCTGCGGTTTCAAAAAGGTAAATGAAAACGGCGAAGAAAGGGTTCACTTGCCGCACAAGCTGCGGTAGCAGGCGTCGGCTCTGGCCGGCGGGTTGCGGAAAGGCTCGTTTGACGGTGTCACCGAAAAGGGATTGCGGACGGCCGCAAGCAGAAGAATCGGGATCCGGCACCAAATCCTCGGCGCAAAACTTGTGCCATGATGACTCAAGGCTTGGTTCTCCGAAGCAGATCAATGGTTTGTCGCAATTCCATTGTATCACGCAGCGGATGAACCAAGCCGCTTTACTTCAATTCCTGTGGGACAGCAGTGGGTCAGGCCTCAATTTTAATTCGGAGACATAATGGATTGCGTTGATATTGCTTCCGACATCATTTCTTCTTTAATGGCCTACCTGCCATCGGCTGCGAGACGCGCAATTGCACGTTGGTAGCGTCCGACGCGGACATAATCCTTGGCGCTGGGCTCCGCGATCCTGGACAAATCGCAGTTGTCCCGCAGGTCGGCGAGTTTCACCCGGCGGCCAATGGCATTTTTTGCGGCTCTGAGTACAAACGTCTCGTACGCTGCAAACTTGTCCTCAGGCGTTGTGGCGGATTCTTGCGCGTGTTCTTCTTCCGGCAATTTGGTGACTGCACGCAGCGCTTCCACAACTTCCGCCGAGAAGCCTTCGCTACCGAGGCGCTCGAACGTCCACCCGTCGCAATCTTCAACGACATCGTGAAGCACCCCCACGATTTGCGTTTCAATGCTCTCCGCGCGCAAGGCGTGCATGACCCGAAGCGGGTGCAACACGTATGGCGCACCAGCCTTGTCGACTTGCCCCT
>JBILMZ010000080.1:0-13606 GCA_044375275.1 Micropepsaceae bacterium
ATCGGCCGGAAGCTGCATTACGCGATCAACTGGGATCAGTGATCAGGCGCGCCGGTTCATGGCGCGCCTCCAGGCACATACACGCTCTCCACGCCAGGCCCGAACGGCATCCCCGTCAGGAACCAGATCACGAAGAAAGCTCCCGACGCGAGGAAGTAGACAACCGTATAGGGCAGCATCAGCGCTACCATCGACCCGATCCCGTAATCCGGCATGTACTTGCGCGCCATCACAAGGATCAGCGGGAAGTAGCTCATGAAGGGCGTGATCATGTTGGTGGTCGAATCACCGACGCGATAGGCCGCCTGCGTGGCCTCCGGCGCGATGCCCAGCAGCATGAACATCGGCACCAGGATGGGCGACAGGATGGCCCACTTGGCTGAGGCGCTGCCGATCAGCATGTCGGTCGCCATCGCAAGCAGGATCACGCCAAACAGAAGCAGCACGGGCGCTTCGTGCAGCCCCAGGCCCTTCAGGGTCTCGGCGCCGGAAATGGCCAGCAGGGTGCCCATGTTGGACCAGCTGAACAGGGCAACGAAAATCGCGGCAAAGAAGACCAGCACAAGATAGCCGCTGATCTCGCTGACGCCCTTGCTGGCCATGCCCACTGCGTCCTTGTCCGACTTGATGACGCCGGCGCCGACGCCATAACCCAGCCCGCACGCCAGGAACACAAAGAGCATGATGGCGACCATCGACTTGAACAGCGGTTCGAACGACCCCGTGTCCGTTCTCAGCGGTGAGCCCGGTTCCCACGCAAGCGCCACGACGGCCAGCACCACAAGAAGGAATCCGATGCCCGCAAAGCGCAGACCGCGCCTCTCCCGGCTTTCATCGGCCTCGCTCGCCGCAGGCTCAACCACGCGCGTCCACGGCGCACCGGCATTCAGGCGTGGCTCCACGATACGATCACAGACGAGTGTCCCGGCGATCGCGTAAACCGGAACAAGAGCTGACAGGAAGTACCAGTTCGACGTGATCTCGACCTTGTAGTCCTTGTCGATCAGCGCCGCCGCAGCCTGCGTCATGCCGGACAGGATCCCGTCACCCGGCGTGATGGCGAAATTGGCGGCAAAGCCGCCGGCCACGCCGGCAAAAGCCGCAGACAGTCCGGCGATGGGATGGCGGCCACTGGACGCAAACACCACGGCCGCCAGGGGAATGAGAACGACATAGCCGGCATCCGAGGCGATATTGGCCTGCACGCCTCCAAACACGATCGTGAACGTCATCAACGGCCGCGGCACGGCCCGCACAAGGCCCTTCAGCGCCGCCGCAAAGAAGCCCGACCGCTCGGCGAGGCCCGAGCCGATGATGACAACGAGCACGATACCCAACGGGGGAAAGCTGGTGAGGATCTGCGGCATCTCGATGAGCAGGCGGCGGATCTGTGCCGAATCAAGCAGGCTGATCGCCGTGACGGTTTCCCCGCTCGCCGGATTGACCCCGCTGGCGCCGATCGCGGCAAGCACCGCTGACAGCACCATGACGGCCAAAATGCTGATGATGAAGAGGCTTACGGGGTCCGGCAGCTTGTTGCCGACACGTTCAATCGTATTCAGCGCACGCAAGAGGCGTGTGGGCGTTTCCTGGGTCACGGGAAGGGTTCCGGAAAGGGAGCGTGAATGATCCTGCGACACTAGCCGGGAATGTTCCGCAATTACAGTCCTTCCGGAGCGCGGCTTGGGACTGCAGGCAGAGTCTCGTGCACCGCGTGCGCCCCCTCCACTTGAAAACAAACAGGTGGCCGCCCACCTGAAGCGCACTTGTAGTTCATTCCGGTCCCCGCACCCAAACTGCAACACTCGCCCCGAGCTCTGTGGATTGAAAACCCAATCCGGCAGGGAAATCGCATTCGCCACAATTCGATCACAATTCGGCGAAGGTTCAGCCACACTCCGGGAGTGTAACCATAGTGTGAGGTAATCCGCCTCGCGGCTTCAGCGCTTGACGCAGAACAGCGTCATCAGAGGGGACGGAAGACTATGGCCCGGTTCGGCAGCAAAAAGCGGAAGGCATACGACGAAAACTTCGATCCGTCGGATCAGGCCTATCGTTGGGGCCGAAGCGGCGTCGAAGTCGAGCCGTACATGCTGGAGAACTGGCTCCACTGGCACAATGCTCAAACCCTGGATACGCGGATCAAGAACCTGACCCGTCAGGTGAGCGGTCCCGGCGTAACTCTGCATCACATGACCGCCATCCTGCTCGGGGTCGGCGTGTTCATTGCCGCGCTGATTGTTGACTATAACATCATCCACGAGTTCTGGACCCGCGCGCTTTCCAATGAGTTCGGCGAGGTTCCGCCATCGTTGGCCACAACAGTTGCGTCAAAGTCGATGCAGGTCTTGTTCGCCACGCTGTCGGTTCACTACCTCATCACGCACATCGGTCATGGCGGCCGTATTGCCTACTCGTTGCTTATCTTTGCGATCTCCGCGACGATGATCATCGGCATAGGTTTGTTGTGGGCAAACAACAGTCTTCCGCCGGGCGCGCAGGTCTTTGGTTTTGACGTGAACTCGTCGGCCCAGTCGGTTGATGAATTCATGAAGACGCTGGGTGTGAAGCCACCGAGGGCGGCAGCCCAGCCGGCAGAAGTGAAGATGCTCAAGAAGTATGAGCTCATCATCTGGCTGTTCTCTCTGGGTGTGATCTTCCTGGTAGTGGCCTCCGTTGGCGCCATGGCGCTGCACTCGGCCATGAGAGGGTTCACGGGCATCACGGGCGGCGCCCTGTATGATGACAACAAGGAGGTGCGTCGCGGCCACCACATGCGTGATAGCTTGCAGCACGCCAAGGCGGACCTGGAATTGTACCAGAAGGATCAGGCAACATTCGTGAAGACCAAGCTTGTTGAGTTCATTTCCATCTATACGGATGGACTGCTTGACGGAGGTGTATTGAAACATCGACGGGGCGTCTTGCTTTCAAAGGCAAATGAAGCTGCGCGCATCGTGCGGGACACTTTCACAAGTGAGTCGTCTGTAAGCGAGCAAGACGATAACGTGTATCCGTTTGAACAACGAGACAAGGCAGCGCACGCGTAAGTGCGGGAAGGTTGGGTAGAAAAGTGTTGTTACGTACATTGATGTTGGTGCCGGCAGCAGTCCTCGTGGGTGGACTTGCGTTCCTGGCGTCGAATGCGGGCGCGAACATGCCGCCGCCAGGAATCACGAACCCGCCGCGAATGGTGGTCATCGCGATCGACTTGTCGGCATCCAATCCGCTCATCCGCGATCCTGGCTTTGCCGCCAAGGTGGCCGAGCGCGTCAGACCCTTCATTTCGAACCTGGCCCCACGCTCGCGCGTGATGCTGCGTTCATTTGGGGCCTATAACTCGAACGCCAACGCGCCCTTGTCGCTGGACATCACCATCTCGCCCAAGGCGGCACGGGCCGAGGACATCGCAAAGCTCGTGAGCGGTGTCGTGGCCGGCGTGCCGCAGATGGTCCAGCAGGGTCGCCTCCAGGCTCAGTACGAAACGAACATTGTTCCATTCCTGCTCAACGTTTCGAAAGTCGTCGACTGCCGCGCCATGCCGGTCCACATCATCCTCGCCAGCGATGGCGTCGAGGACTCGCAGGTCGCCAATCTCGCGCGACGCAACTCAACGCTGCCGGCACCGCCAGTGGCGCCGTTTCCCGGCTGTGAGGAATTGCAGATCCTGGGCATTGGTCGTGGCCTGAACTCGCCGGCAGACACTGAGCGCCTGTTCGGAGAGTGGAAGTACTGGGCCGAGCGCGCAGGCTTCAGAAACTTCCAGGGCCTCAACGACTGGTAAGTCCAAGCCGGTCCAGGATCTCCGCCGGCGTAACACCAAGCGACTTCAGGTGACGAAGGCTCGTCGCCTGGTCGCGCTTCGCCAGCCGCTTGCCGCTCTCATCCGCGATGAGGCGATGATGACGATAGGTGGGGGCGGGCAGTCCCAGAAGGGTCTGCAGCAACCGGTGAACATGGGTTGAAGGAAACAGGTCGTTTCCGCGCGTGACCATCGTGATCCCCTGCAGCGCATCATCGACCGTGACCGCCAGATGGTACGAGATGACGCCATCCTTGCGGGCCAGCACCACATCCCCATAGACCAGCGGCAGCACGCGAACACGTCCGCTTTCTCCCTGCGGTCCGGCGCCGGTCTCGTCAAACCACATGTCGCCACCCGCAAGGGCGGCAGCCCGCGCGGCATCAAGGCGCCAGGCATAGCTCTCTCCCGCGTTCATCCGCGCCTGAGCCTGGTCGCCCGAAAGTCCACGACAGTGTCCGCCATAGAGAGGCCCGTCAGGCCCCTGCGGCGCACCAGCCGCCTGCTGCACCTCGGCAGCGATATCCTTGCGCGTGCAGAAGCAGGAATAGACGCAGCCCATGGCCCTCAGGCGCTCCAGGGCCGCCAAGTGGTCGGACGCATGCGCGGACTGTCGACGCACGGGCGTTTCCCAAGCCAGCCCGAGCCAGCGCAGGTCCTCCAGAATGTCAGCCTCATACTGCGCCCTGGACCTGACGGGGTCCGTGTCTTCCATCCGAACGAGGAAGCGCCCACCCGTCTCGCGCGCAATCCCCGCCGCAAACAGCGCCGCAAAGGCATGCCCCAGGTGCAGATGACCCGTAGGGGAAGGCGCAAAGCGGGTGGTTTCGGCTCGCATGCCGCAACTCTAGCCCAGCGGCACCGGAGTGCCTAAGTTACACGGCAAAGTTTTCGGAGAGTGTCATGACAATGCAACTGAATGGTCCAAGGCTCCCGGCCGCAAACGGCAAGCCGGATCGCCTTGTCGTTTTCTGCCACGGCTACGGCGCCGACGGGAACGACCTGATCGGCCTGGGACAGCACTGGCAGCGTCTCCTGCCATCAGCCGCCTTCGTTTCACCCCACGCGCCCGAGCGCTGCGCCATGTCCCCGATGGGGTACCAGTGGTTCGGCATCACGCGGCTGCAGCCCGAGGAAATGCAGCGGGGCGTGGAGCGCGCAGGCCCCATACTCGAAGCCTTTGTGGATGCGGAACTCGGGCGCCTCAATCTCGATGCTTCGCGCCTCGCTTTCGTGGGCTTCAGCCAGGGCACCATGATGGCGCTTCATGTCGGATTGCGCCGCAAGGTGTCCCCGGCAGCCATCGTCGGTTTCTCGGGCATGTTGCCGGGCGCTGACATCCTCCCGCAGCAGATCGTTTCGCGACCGCCGGTATTGCTGGTCCATGGCGATGCGGACGAAGTCATTCCGGTGCAGGCGCTTCACGCGTCAGCCAACGGGCTGGGAGCCGCCGGCGTGAATGTCCAGTGGCACGTGTCGCGGGGAATCGGTCACGGAATCGGGCCTGATGGACTTGAGCTCGCGGGACAGTTCCTCGCGGATTCATTCACGGGAAAGAAGAAAAATGCGCAGGAAACGGCGCCCGTTCCGCTTAAGGAATAAGACGAAAATGTTACTCTTGCGTGTGTCCGGGCTTTGATTGTCTAGTGTCAGGCGTGTTGGTTTTTCAATGGGTTGCGCGCAGGAATTCTCTTCGCTAGGCTCATGGACATGGCGGCGCACATGGGCGCCCAACCGCGAAAGGATCAGGCCTTCAGGCATCGCAAAATTCAGGAGTGTGTATCGTGATCGTGGCATCGGAGCGTTCGCCTGATGCCTATCCGGCGTTGGTTCTCAATGCTGACTTCCGGCCGCTCTCGTATTTTCCGCTTTCGCTCTGGTCCTGGCAGGATACGATCAAGGCGGTCTTCATGGACCGCGTGAACATCGTCGAGGAATATGACCGCGTCGTGCATTCGCCGACACTCGAGATGCGCCTGCCTTCGGTCGTATCGCTCAAGACCTACGTCAAGCCCTCGCGTCATCCGGCCTTCACGCGGTTCAACGTTTTCCTCCGGGATCGTTTCCAGTGCCAGTATTGCAACTGCACGATGACCGCGAACGAGCTCACATTCGACCACGTGATCCCGCGCTCGCGCGGTGGTTTGACGACGTGGGAAAATGTCGTGACAGCCTGCTCGCCCTGCAATCTCTTCAAGGGCGGGAAGCTGCCGCATCAGGCCGGCATGTTTCCGCACCAGCGGCCGCATCGCCCGACGGTGACCTTGCTGCACACGAACGGAAGACTGTTCCCGCCCAATTACCTGCACCAGTCCTGGGCGGACTACCTGTATTGGGACAGCGAACTCGAACCCTGAGAACGTCCGGGCTATCTGGCCTTGCGCCACATGCCCCACAGGGGAGGGCCATCGCCGCGCGGCCGGAATTCGCTCGTCACCTCGAACCCGTGCCTCCTGTAGAGCGGCACGTTCTTCGGGCTGGATGACTCCAGATAGGCTGGCATGTGCTGGGCGTCGATATGCTCCAGCGTGGCGCCGAGCAGCGCCGAACCCAATCCCTGTCCCTGGAACCTTGGATCAACGCCAATGGTCATCAGGTAGAAATGCGGTTCGTTCTTGGGATGGTGCGCATCGGCTGCCTTGCGAAACGCATTGGCCCGCGACAGTCCGGTCCATCCTGTAAATGAAATCAGCGTGCGGATGAGCTGGAGCTCTTCCAAAAGCCGGAGCTTGAGGTCGGCTTGCGTGGGTGGCACCCACAGGGCGGCGACACTATGGTCGTCGGCAATCCATAACTCGTTGCCCGGAATGCCGAGCGCTGAAACGAGATGTCCGAACATGGCGCGTCGGCCGGTATCGCGCCGCGCATCCTTCCGGCCAATCCAGCTGGTGACGGGATCATCGGCAAATGCCGCGCTGAGTGTGTCGGCCGCGCGCGATGCGTCGGCGGCGACAGCCCGTCGCGGCCGGGAAGCAAGCTGGCGCCGCGCAAAGACGTCGTCACCAGATGTCATGCTCAGAAGCGCTCCGACAGGCGGATGGCAAGCCGACAGCCCGCCTTGATCGCGCCTGACAGCAGGTCGTAACCCGGTGTCTGTTCGGCACCATGTGCGATGGCCGTGTCCCGGTGTTCGATCTCGTCGGCGCGAAACGCCTCGATCGTTTCCTTGAGAGCCGCTGCCGGCGGACCATCTTCCTCGAGGGCCGCCACCTGGGACGCATAATGCTGGTCAATGACCTCTTCGACAGCGGCCGTGCACGCCATCGCCGCCTTTTCGCCCATGAGGGCCGTCACGGCCCCCAGGGCAAATCCCGCGACATGCCAGACGGGCGAGAAAACCGTAGGCCTGACGCCGTGCTCCACCATCAGTGCGTCAAAGGTCTTCAGGTGCGCCTGTTCCTGCTCTTCCATGTGCCGGATGGTGCGGGCCGATGCCATGTGTCCCAGGACCGCAAGCTGTCCCCGGTAGATCTGGACCGCCCCGTGCTCGCCGGCATGGTCGACACGGATCATGCGGGCCAGGTTCTTCTCGGAAGAATTGTGTCCGATCATTCGTGGCGAGGCTTTGGGAGGAAGGTCCATGGAGGTCATCCTTTCAGCGCTCGGCGAAGCCCGAGGAGGGCAAGGCCAAGGCCCAGCAGTGAGAACAGGAAATTGAAACCCGCAAGCGAGATCCCGAAGAGCGACCACGGCACGACATCGCACATCGGCACCTGCGTCTGGCCAAGCTGCTCAAGGTCCAGTGTCGGATCAAGGACCGCGCCGCCGGTGGTGCAGGTCGAAGGCCCCGGCCACCACTTGTACTCGACGCCCGCATGAAACAGCCCGCCATACGCGGCCCAGATGGCAAGCAGCACGGCGACAGCGAAGAGTCCGGCCATCGCATTGCGCGGCCAGCCATTCACGACGCCATAGGTCAACGCCGAACCCGCCAGGATCAGAAAGTACCAGGGCACACGCTGCTCAAGGCAAAGCGGGCACGGCGCCAGGCCGCCGACAAGTTGGAACGTCCAGGCGCCGACGATGATGAAGTTCGCCAGTCCGAGGAGGGCAGCGGCTGGAAACACCTTGGCGGAGACGATCTCGGCAAGGGCAGGAGGAAGCGGGGACTTGCTCATGACGGCATCATACTACTGCTGCAATCCGGCCGCACGGTGGCGTGAATGCGGCATTCCGCACGTTGGGGCCGGATTCCGCAGGAATCAGGCCTCAAAACCCGAGTTGACGAACGGCCTGATCGCCCTAATATGCGCCCCCTTGCGCGGGGGTTTGGTTACCCGGACCCGCCTGCCAGTCGCGCAAGGCACGGAGCCCTGGTGGTGGAACTGGTAGACGCGCTGGACTCAAAATCCAGTATCTTCGGATGTGTCGGTTCGATTCCGACCCAGGGCACCAATGAATCTCATTCGAACCGCGTCAGATGCGGGTTCATGTGATGGATTTTTCTAGAGGAACATAGCCCCAACGGCAAAGAACATGGGACCCATGCAGATCCAGAGAATGACATCGCCGGTCGCGCTGCTCATGCCGGGGTCCTCGTTGTCTTCGCTCATGATCCAGGACCCTCATGGCAAGGAATTGACCGCACAGGCAGGAAAATTCTCCGAACCCTGAAAGACTGTCCAGGCAGGGTTGATGAAAGTGACGCCATCCAAACAAACCTCCGCACACTGAAAGGACTTCGTTTATCCGGCGATGAGTCCGGCGTGTGGGGGCAGTCCCTGCGCATCCGGGAACACCCGAGCGTCAAGCGCCGCCCGGTTGATCCCCCAATGCTGCGTCAGCACGGCCGCAAATAGCCCACGCACATCGTTGACCGGTGCCAGGTCGCGACCTTCATAGAGCCTGCCGCGCGCGAGTGTCGGCCAGTCGCCGATCATGCGCCCGCCCTTCACGGCACCACCCAACACCAGCGCAACGCTACCCTGGCCGTGATCCGTTCCATTCGTGCCATTGACTGCAACGGTCCGCCCGAACTCGGTCGCAACCACGACCACTGTCTTGCTCCACACCTGGCCCAGGCCCTCTTTCAGCGCCTTGAGCAACTCGTCCAGATTGGCAAGTCGAAGGGCGATCTGCCCCGTCGCCGCCCCCTGGTTGGCATGCGTGTCCCAGCCATCGATGGCAAACACCGCAGCGGCCGGCCCGCCCGGTGTAGTCAGCAGCCTTGCAGCGGCCTGCGCCAGCTGGATGTTGGCGCCGCCGCCATAGACCTGACCCTTGGGCATGCCGCCGGCGCCGGTTCCCTTGCCGACGATGGAGGCGGTCTCGATGGCCTGCGCGAGCGCCGGTCCCAGCAAAGCATCTCCGGCATACAAGTCCATCAGGCGGGATACCGTGTCATCCGCCGCTGTCGCGATGTTTGAAGGCGACCAGGATTTCACCGGCATTGAACCCCGCAGTACCAGCGGAACGGTCTTGGCGACGGCAACAGCTTCGCGCGGCTTGCCCGCCGAGGAGATCCCGAGAGCGCGGTTCAGCCATCCGTCCGCAAGCGCGAATACCCTGCTGCCGCCGCTTTCCAGCACGTCCTGTCCATCGAAATGCGACCGGTCGCGATAGGGTGACCCCGCAGCGTGCAGGATCGCAAGTTTCTGTTCCGTCCAGAGGGAGTGCAGGAACGGCAGGCGCGGATGCAGTCCAAATCCCTGCGACAGGGGCAAGACCCCGTTGGCGGTACCGGGCGGCTGCAGCGCAAGGACCCCGCGCAACGCGGCATAGTCCGGATCGCCGTAGGGAGCAACAGCGGTCAGGCCGTCCATTGCGCCCCGAAGGATCACAAACACGAGTTTGCGATCGGCCGCGACTTGCGCCACGGCACCGCCCGCAGAGGCTGCGAGAAGCATCAATGAAGTGCCCGACACCAGGAAGCCGCGGCGGTCGAGTGGGTGCAACACCTTCATGTTCAATCTCCTCTTCGCTCAGCGGCGTTGGAATTCAGGGCTGAGCAGCGCGAGCGTCAGCCCCTGCGTGGCCGATTCAGCGCGCATGATGCCTTGACGGGTCTTGTCTTTCAGGTAGGGCCCCAGCACATCGCTCGCGAGTTCCACCGGCGGTGTTCTGCTTTGTACCCGGGCTGCCAGCGCCTGTGCCCACTCCAGCCGTTTCATGATCGCATCTGCGCCGGCCCAGCTGGCAGCATCATCCGGCCAACCCTTGGGGCTGGGAGCCCGGAAGGGGATCTGGCCCAACTCGTTGAAGCTGGCGAGCGCCGGTCCTTCCTCCACCCTGGGAACGCCAAGGGCACGCAAGCTCGAAAGGATGAAGTCGTTCGGTGTCTTGAACTTGCGGGACTCTTTCTCCCACATCTCCGGCGCATTGATCAGGGCGCGATGCACGGTGGGCAGATCCCCGCCTGAAGCCAGAAACGCACGCTCCAGCTGCGCAACCAGCGACGCAGGAGGCTCGTCCGCCAGGAAGTGGCGGGCCATCTGGCGCGCGACCTGTCTGGCCGTGGCGGGATGCGCTGCAAGGTCAGTCAGGATCGCACGCGCCTGCGCTTCACCGTCGTCGGGATAGGTTTTCCCGAGGACGGTTCGCGGTCCGGGTTCGTGGAGCTGGTTGACGAAAACGAAGTCGCCGAGCGAGAGATTGGGTGCGGACGCCTTGATCTGCTTCCCAACGACGGTCCAGCCCGTCAGGGCCTTTGCAAATTCGGTAACGTCGGCCTGGGTATAGCCACCCTGTGGTCCCAGGGTCATGAGTTCCAGGGCTTCGCGGGCAAGGTTCTCGTTGATGCCTCCCCGGCGTCTCTGGCCAAAAGCGGAGTTGGGGCCGATAGACTGTGCCTGGTCCAGGTACATCAGCATGCCTGGATGACGGCAGGCAGACACCAGGAGATCGGAAAATTTTCCGGTCAATCCCCTGCGGATGACTTCCCGTTCAAAAAGCCCGACGAACGCGGCGGTCACGGCCTTTGTCGCAGCAACCGTGAAGTGGTTCGACCAGAAATAGACCAGCCTTTCCGGAAACGAGGCTTCCAGCCCGATGGCATGATTGACCCGCGCGGCGATCTCGCGCCGGCCGATCTGATAGACTTCGCGGAGAAGGGGGGGCACGACCTGCTGACCGGTATCATTGGGTTGGCCGGGCATCGGAGTCATTGTCGGCATGTTTCCCGACGGCATGGCAGGACGGGCACCCACCTCGTTGGAGCGCACCTCCTCCAGGAACTTGCCCAAGGCTTCCGCAGCTTGGGTGCGACTGCTCAGTCCGGAAGCAGAAATGGAAAAAGCGGCGTCCGAGCCCAGGTTCCGCGCCAGCCAGCCGCGCGGGTCACCGGAGATGGAGTTGATTTCCCCCCGGCGTGCGCCCAAGCCAAACCGGTTTGCGGCGATGGCCGCCGCCAATGCATTTGCCATGCGTGCGTTCCTTTTCCGACAGGGGAAAACGTAGCATGAGCAAGGTCACGGCGGCAGGTACCTGACGATCATTTCCGGCAGGTCTGGTCGCATGCAGGTGAAATTCACGCACACTTTGTGAAGTTGTGTGAACAATTGAAAAGCTGGTGTTTCTGAAAGCATCGCCTCCGGCTGTCGGGGCGGGGGGCGCGTCGCGTGGCAAGACTTGCCGTGTACGCGACGCGCCGTGTCTCGATCAGATCACCTTCTTCAGTTCGCCCAGGAAATTGTCGATTTCCTCGACGAGCCGCGTGGACTCCTTCTCCATGACCCCGACAGACTGGCTGAGGCTCGAGGCTGTGAAGTCGACGCTGCGGGCAATCTCGTTCGTCGCCGCCGTTTGCTCCTCCATCGCGGCCGCAATGGCGGACGACGACGTTTCGATCTGCGACACGGTCGATCGCGTGTCGTGAAGGGACGCCGCGACGAGATTTACGGCCGACTGGATCTCGCCAATCTGGGCCGTGATCTCATCCGTCGCATTGGCCGTCTGGTTCGAGAGGTGCTTGACCTCTGAGGCAACCACCGCAAAGCCTTTGCCGACTTCGCCCGCGCGTGCCGCTTCGATCGTGGCATTGAGCGCAAGGAGGTTTGTCTGGGCCGCAACGGCGCGAATGAGGTTGACCACATCCGAGACCTTTGTGGCAGCGGCGACAAGCTTGGAAACTTCCTTGTCGGTTTCGGTGGCCTTCGCCACCGCAGTCCGCGCTTCATCGAGGCTCTTGTGGACCTGATGGTTGATCTCGCGAATGGAAGCCGTGAGCTCCTCGGACGCTGCGGCAACTGTCTGCAGGCTATTCGTGGAGCCTTGGGCACTGGCCGCCGTTGCGCTGCCACCGAGCTGGCTTTGCAGTTCGGCCGCCGCCGCTTTCAGGCTGACTGAAACTTCGCCGCCCGCCGACTTGAAGGTATCGGTGACCTTCGCAAACGAGGAGACCTTGTCCTCAAACGTCTTTGTCGCCCGGTTGATGATGTGCGCGCCCTGCAGGAAGGAGCCATGCATACCGGTCTCGATGACACGCCTGAAGTAAATGTGAGCGCTGACCGCGTTGAGCGACGCACCTGCTTCACGGACAAACGCATCCGCATTGTCAGCGAACTCGTTCACCGCCCAGAGGAGCTCTCCCAAAGCACCGCGTTCCGTGATCGGCATGATCCGCCGTTCAAGCTGTCCCCGGCGCATCTCGGTCATGATGGCAGCGGCTTCCGCCAGGCGACGGTTGAGCAGGTAGCAGCCTGCGGCCATCCCGCCGGATAGAGCCGTAAGTCCGGATCCGATCAGCGCGGACACGCCAAGCCCTGTCGTGAAAAGCACATAGGCCGACAGGGCGAGGGAGAGAAGAAATGAAACGCCCGCAAGGCGCAGCAGATTAGAGGGAGAAGATAAAGCGGTCATAGTCCAATCCCCGGCTCTGGAGTTTCTGGTGGAGGGTGTCATAGGCGGCTTGCAGGCCATCCTTGCGGCCTCCGGCGCGGCCTTGCTCGATGGCAAGCAGCTCGTCGTAGAGCGGCTTGATCGTTTCAGAAACGATGCGCCGATCAGGAACCCGCCGGTTCGAATGATACCCGTTGATCTGCCCGGACTCCGTGAAAGACGGGGTCACGTGCGCGATGACCCAGTAGTGGTCGCCGTTCATGGCCCGGTTGATCACATAGGCGAAGATTTCCTTGCCGGCCTCAATACGTTCCCAGAGGAACTTGAAAATGCAACGCGGCATCTGCGGGTGGCGGATGAGGCTGTGGGGCTGATCAAGCGTTCCACCCAGTTCGAGGTGGGAAATATTGAGAAAGACCCGATTGGCGTAGGTGATGCGTCCCTTGAGATCGGTCTTGGTCACGATGACATCGCCCGGATCAAAGTTCCGTTCGTGCCCCGTGAGACTGGGTGCTGTGCGCATGAAAGTTGTCCCTGTTGCGGGCGACCGCCATCTGGACGTTCAGGGTGGACGAGGTCCTGAAGCCTCCAAGTGCGAACGCCTGTGCGTAAGCTGACGCGAGAGTGGAACGATGATGATTAATCAATTCCTAACTGCCCAGAATTAGGCGCGGCACTTTCCGGAATTGAATGGAGATGTCGCTGGAAATCAACGGCCGGTTGGCGTTGAACCCGCGGCGGTGCCAAAGGCCCCCTGGTCCACGGCTGCGGCGTCAACCCAGCCTTCGACGACACGCGTCTTGTGGTTCATGCGCACGCGCAGCCAGCCGTCGCGCGTCTCCAGAACAGAGACTTCAACGCCACGTTCGGCACGCCCCAGGGCGCGCTCATTGGCACCCGGTCCGACCCGAAGGCGTGTGGCCCGCAGCACGGTGGCGCCGTACACGGTGGTCGCCTGCGTTCCAGAGGCAGGGGAGATGGCGGGGACCTCAACCTTGAGGACCTGCGGCGGCGGGTTCCAGAACCCGA
>JBILMZ010000272.1:0-3880 GCA_044375275.1 Micropepsaceae bacterium
GCCGTTTTCATGTCGTCATCAGTGTAAAAGGGCGGACGTCAGTGACGCCAGCCATGGTGACCGTGACCGCGTCCGCGGTCACGCCAGCCGCTGCGGCCTTCATGTCCACGAGACCGCCAGCCACGATGGTCACGCCAGCGGTCGTGGCGATCGCGCCAGTGTTGCTGGTTACCCCACTTGCGGTGCTTGTAGGCATGTCGCGCGCGCGGGTGGTGTCCATAACCATAGTAGTGGTTCGGCTGGTAGCCATAGTTGTAGCCACCATGATTGTAGCCACCATTGTAGTAGTTCGCGCCATTCCAGCAGTGGCGGTGCGTTCGCCGATAGTGCTTGTTGCGGCAGCGATCATGATGGCCGCCTCCGTAGTAGTTTCCGCCGTAATACCCGCGGTCATGGCTGCTGATTTGCAGGCCAAAGCCGTCGGATCCGACATACACACCGACATTGTCGGCCTTTGCCGACGCCGCTGAAGAGAAAGTAGCCGCCATGATGGCCATGGCGCCAAAGGCCAGGCTCCTGATCAGTTTCATGTTTGAACTCCCGTTTACCCGTCCCCCGGATACCCCGCAGAATTCTCCGGCTTGCCCGATGAATGCCGGATGAACAGCTGGTTCAGGAAGCGCGCTTCAGGCAGACCTGCCGCGCGCCTCGATGGGCCAGATCGCGACAAGCCGGTCGCCGTCGACCACATGGTAGAAGTCGTACAGATTGACCGTGGGATCGCAGTGCGGCGCGGTGCAACGGAGGTTTGAACCCAGCGCCATCGACTTGACCTCGCCGCCCAGCATCACGCCGCCCTGTTCATCGCCAAAGAAAAAATAATTGGCGCCGGCAGGCGCGCCGGAGGCAATGACGGGCGCACCGGCCTCGGTCGCAAAGGACTTCAGCCCGGCATCCGTCGTAACGAGCCCCGGCATCGTCGCGCTGATCACAGTGGTCTGGACGAACAGCGACGTCTCGAAGGGGAGCGGCGCCGCATTGGCGATGCGCACGTCGCCATACTGCTTGTCCATGAAGACGTAGGACCCGGCCTGCAACTCGGTATAGACACGGGTCTCCGTATCGATGTTGAACGTGCCCGTGCCGCCGCCCGAAATGATGGGGCAGGCGATACCGGCAGCCTTCAGGCCATCGCGTGTCTCGGCCAGCAGGCGCGACGCGCTCTCGGCCTTCGTCCGGCGGTCCTCGAAAGCTTCGATGTGCTGCAACTGGCCCGCATATCCCTGCAATCCTTCGAACGAGAGGCCATCCGCGGCAATGATCTGGCGGGCCAGCGCGATGGCCGGTTGGCCCGGCGCGATACCCGTGCGGTGCAAACCGATATCCACATCGACAAGAATCTTCAGCGTCTTGCCGGAAGCCGCGACCGCTGACGCGAGGCCTTCCACGCAGCGCGGGTTGTCCACGACGATCATCAAGTCCTTCATGCGTGCGTTGAGGCGCGCGACACGGGCAAAGGCCTGGTCCGTCACAACAGGGGATGTCACGAAGATGCTCTCGATCCCGGCATCCGCAAGGGCCTCGGCTTCGCCCAGCTTGGCGCAGCAGATGCCGACGGCACCGGCTGCCATCTGCAGGCGGGCAATCTCGGCGCTTTTGTGGGTCTTCGCATGGGGGCGCAGCTTCACGCCGGCACGCGCGCAGTGCGCCATCATGGCCTGGATGTTTCGCTCAAGGGATTTCAGGTCGACAACGAGTGCAGGCGTGGCAAGCGCGGACGCCGCGCCGGCGGTACCAATCAGGTGTGCGTTTAGTGCGTTCATGTGAGTACCAGGAATGAGAGTCAGCGAGACAGGAGTTTCCAAAACGGCATATCACCCTGTAGGCTCCGGGCAAGGAGAAAAGTCATGGAATGTGTCCGCCTCGGAAAAACCGGCCTGAAAGTATCCCGTCTCTGCCTTGGCTGCATGACCTACGGCAGTTCGAAATGGCGAGACTGGGTGATGGATGAAGCCGCAGCGCGCCCGTTCTACCGGCAGGCCCTGGACCTCGGCATCAATTTCTTTGACACGGCGGACATGTACTCCGTCGGCGCCAGCGAGGAAGTGACGGGTCGCATGCTGAAGGAGATGGCGCGGCGCGACCAGATCGTGATCGCGACCAAGGTGTACAATCCCATGGGAAAGGGCCCCAACGACCGCGGCCTGTCTCGCAAGCACATCATGGAATCGATCGATGCCAGCCTGAAGCGGCTCGGGACAGACTATGTCGATCTCTACCAGATCCACCGCTTCGACTATGACACGCCGATCGAGGAAACGGCCGAGGCGCTGCACGATGTCGTGAAGGCCGGAAAGGCGCTCTACATCGGTGCGTCATCCATGCATGCCTGGCAGTTCATGAAGGCGCTGGGTATCCAGCGCGCCAATGGTCTGACGCAATTTGTGTCGATGCAGCCGCACTACAATCTGCTCTACCGCGAGGAAGAACGGGAAATGCTGCCGCTCTGCGCTTCGGAGGGGATCGGCGTGATCCCATGGAGCCCGCTCGCCCGCGGCTTCCTCGCCGGCAACCGCAAGGCCGGAGACAATCCGAAACAGCAGGGCGCCGCCAAGACGAACGCCGAAACCTCCCGCGCGGGAACGGATGAATTCGCGCACATGCTCTATTACCGGGAGCAGGACTTCCAGGTTGTCGACACGGTCTCGTCAATTGCGAAAAATCTCGGCAAGCCCAACGCGCAGGTCGCACTCGCCTGGATGCTCTCGAAGCCGGTCATCACTGCGCCCATCGTTGGCGCCACCAAACCCAACCACCTGGAAGACGCCGTCGCCGCGCTCTCCCTCAAACTCACCCCCGAAGACATCAAGGCCCTGGAGGAACCCTACAAGCCCAAGCGCGTGATGGGTCATGCATAATCTCACTGTCATCCCGGCCGTTACACGAGCCCAACTGCGCAGCAGTTGGATGCGAGTGTTAGAGCCGGGACCCAGAGCAACCTGCATGTGGCTCTAGGTCCCGGATAGCAACGCGCGTAACCCAGTCGCTTGTGCGACTGGACGCGCGTAGCTTCCGGGATGACCATGAGGGTTTTCTCGAACGCAGAAGGGCTCAGTCTTCCTTCTTGTTCTTCCCCAAAAACCCGAACATGTGGCCCGCCACGTTTCGCATCTGGATCTGCTCCGAACCTTCCGTGATGCGATAGCGGCGATGGTGGCGATAGATGTGCTCGAACGGCTTGTGGCGTGAATAGCCCATGCCACCATGCACCTGCATCGCCCAGTCCGCTGCCTCGCAGCAGAAGCGGTTGGCCCAGTAGTTGCACATGGAAACCTTGTCCGAGAGATAGACCTGGATCTCCGGCCCCGTCATCTGGTCCATCTCCCACGCCGTCTTCTGGATGAGGAGGCGCAGCATCTCCGCCTGCGTCATCAGTTCCACCGTCGGGAACTGGATCGCCTGGTTCGACGCCAGCGGCTTGCCGAACGGCTTGCGCGCCTTTGCATAGTCTACGCTTTCGTTGAGGCAATAGACTCCCGCGCCAAGCGAAGACGCCGCCTGGCGGATGCGGTTCTCGTGCACGAAGTGACGCGCGAGCACGAGGCCATTGTCGATCGGCCCGAACACGGCATCATCCGGCACCCACACGTCCTTGAAGGTCACGTGTGCGTGGTCGGTCGGCATGTTGAAAGTCCAGTAATAGAACTCCACCTTCACGCCCGGCGCCTGCATGGGCACGAGGAAGCAAGAGATGCCACGCGCATCACCGTCCTTGCCGCTGGTGCGGGCGAATACCATGTCGTAGTTCGCAACGTGGACGCCCGTGTTCCAGAACTTCTCGCCATTGATACGCCAGCCATTGCCTTCCTTGACGGCGCGCGTCTCCATCCAGGTCGCATCCGAGCCGTGCTTTGGCTCCGTCAGGCCAAAGGCCGCGCGA
>JBILMZ010000081.1:0-13450 GCA_044375275.1 Micropepsaceae bacterium
CTCAACCAGAGCCATGAAGCGTCCCGGGTGTCGACGTTGGAGAAGGCCGTGCGCAGATAGGAGAACAGTTCCCTGACCCGCAGTTCGCCTGACAGCACATGGCCTTGGATCTGCGCCAGAGCGGCCGGATCACGTGCTGCTGCCATGGCACGGACGATCGCGTTGCGGGTTTCCGCTTCCCGTGTGGCCTTCAACGCCTCGATGGCGGCCTCAGCGGCATCGGTGCCACCCGTCGACATGAATGCCCACAGGGAGGCCGGAGCCAGTTCGTCGAGGGTTATGCTGTTCTTTGCCTGCGCCACGCTTTTGAGAATTCCCGCGCCCCTTGCAGAGAAACTCGCCAGCGCCGGCGGATGGCGCACGAGGGTCACGCCAAGGTTTGCCAATGCGGCCTTGGACAATGCCGTTGATGTACCCGCTGTTGCGGACGTTCCTGACGAGAGGCTCGCGAGGGGCTTGGCGAACCAGGATCGCATGTTCTGCTCGAACACCGGTCGCTGGCTGGCATCGAGAAGGTCGTCGTGGATTTCCTCGAGGAAACCGGTTGCGAGTTCGATGACGTCCCACTCGCCGAGCGTCACGCCATTACGCAGGGCCGCCACGTAGGTGTTGGCGTCGGTGCTGCCGGCCCTGAACGCAGCGCGCATCGCATGCAGTGTTGCCAGCTGTTCTGCCGCGTTCAGCGACTTGAACGATGATGCCAGGCGTGACCAGTCCGACGCCGGCATTGAGAACCGGTAATATCCCGATGCCGATGCGTTGGGCATCAGCGTGACGCCGCACAACTTGCGGACCGTGAATTTCTGGCTGGCGGCGCCGAGCATCGTGCACGGCAAGGGCCTGCCGTTTGCGAGTTCGCGCATGCAGACGGGAACGGACCAGATCCTGGCATCGGATTTCGATGTGGCGCCGTAAGGAGACTGCTTGAGCGTGACGTCAAGATCCTTGCCATTGCATGCTGTTTCGACGCTGACCAGAGGCAGGCCGGGCTGGTTCAGGAACGTCCCGATGGCCTGAGCCACTTCGGGTTTCTTGGATGCTTCCGTGAGCGAGCGGATGAAGTCGTCCGTGTCGGCCGTGCCGTGCGCGAACTTGCGCATGTGGAGGCGGACGCCTTCGCGGAACGTGGCCGTGCCGAGGAAGTTCTCGAACATCTGCAGGACAGCGGCGCCCTTGTCGTAGGTCAGGCCATCAAAGGCGTTGAAGATGTCATCGTTTGTGACGATGGGCTGGCGGATGGCGCGGGCCGTCGACAGTGAATCGTGGTCCATGATGTCGAGGGCATCGCGGGTCGTTTCGCGCGAGAACTGGTCGCGCGGCCAGGTCTCTGCCGAAATCTTGTTGCCGATCCACGACGCAAAGGCCTCATTCAGCCAGATGTCGTTCCACCAGCGTGGTGTCACGAGATCGCCAAACCACTGGTGAGCAACCTCGTGGGCATGCAGCAGCTTGAAATAGCGCTGCTGGCTTACCGATGGGCGCGGTCCCAGGAGGATGCCGCGCTCGGTGTAGGTGATGGCGCCGGCATTCTCCATGCCACCGGCCAGAAAGTTCGGCGGCGTGATCAGGTCAAGCTTGGGATAGGGGAAGGGGGCTGCGAAGTAGTCCTCAAGCGCACGCACCAGAGGCGGTGTCTCCATCAGCGCATAACGCGATGCATCACTCTTGCCCATCACGGTTACAGCGCGAACTGGCAGAGGAGCGGTTCTGAGGCGTGACGGCGGAATGACCGGACCCGTGGCGATCTCGTAGGGGCCGACCGCAATGGCGACGAGATAGGTTGGAAGGGGGGCCGTCGTCGCGAATGTCGTCTTGGTAACGCCTTCGGACACCGTCTCCTGCGTGACCGGCAGCGTGTTGCTGACCGCGACGTGGCGACCAATGTGCGTGATCGAAATATCGAACGGTGTCTTGAAGCGGGGTTCGTCGAATGAGGGAAATGCGCGGCGTGCCGAGATCTCCTGGAACTGCGTCCACACATAACGGATTCCGTCTTCGGCCTGCGCCGTCAGGGCGTCTGGGGTGGTTTCATAGGCGGCGGAAAACGGCAGGGAGACGGTGACCTTGCCGGAGGGCAGTTGCTGGTCGAAATCGAGACGCGCGACCCCATCCGGGTCGACCTGCGTATAGGTTCCGCGAACGTCCGGCCTTCCTGACTGCCGGGCCACGATCCTCGATACAATCAGGTCCTTGCCGTGCAGGTAGATTTCCCGTTTCGGTGCCTTGAGTTCGATGTCAATTTCCATCAGACCCTGGTAGCGCAACTGGTCCGGGTTAAGCGTGAGATCCAAGCGATAGTGAAGGGGTTCCACGTTCGGTGGCAGCTGACCGAGGGGAATGCCGGTATCTGTGCCTGCGGCGGATTTTGCAGGGACAGGCTTGGCCCTTACGGTTGCCGACCTTTCTGCACTCCTGTCGGGTCCGGAATCGCACGCTGCGGCGAGCAGCAACGTTCCCAGCAGCAACAGGATGACCTTCACGTTCATGGTACCTTACCCCTAGCCGGGGCACACTAATGCGTCGATTGCGACTTGTGTACCCCGTGGACTGATCGTTCATGAGGCACTAAATACTGATTCAACTGGCAGTTCACGGGGCTTTGATTATCAAATGGCAAAGTTTTCGCTTCCGCAGAATAGCAAGGTGCGTCCTGGCAAAAGCTGGCCGGGGCCGGCAACCGCAAAGCGCCTCAGGACCCTCAAGGTTTACCGCTGGAACCCGGAAGACGGCGAAAATCCGCGCCTCGACACCTATCAGGTGGATCTCGACAGCTGCGGGCCGATGGTCCTGGACGCGCTGCTGAAGATCAAGAACGAGATCGATCCGACCCTGACGTTCCGTCGTTCCTGCCGCGAGGGCGTGTGCGGCAGCTGCGCCATGAACATTGACGGGTCGAATACGCTGGCCTGTACGAAGGCGATCGATGACGTGAAGGGGCCGATTGCAGTCTATCCGCTGCCCAGCATGAACGTGATCAAGGATCTCGTTCCGGACATGACGCATTTCTATGCCCAGTACGCTTCGATCGAGCCCTGGCTGCACACGAAGACTCCGACGCCCGAGAAGGAGTGGAAGCAGTCTCCCGAAGACCGCCAGAAGCTGGACGGGCTCTATGAGTGCATTCTTTGCGCCTGCTGCTCTACCTCATGCCCGAGCTACTGGTGGAACCAGGACCGTTACCTGGGGCCTGCCGTCCTGCTGCAGGCCTATCGCTGGCTGGCGGATACGCGCGACGAAGCCAAGGGCGAGCGGCTCGACAATCTCGAAGATCCGTTCCGTCTCTTCCGCTGCCACACCATCATGAACTGCGCGTCCGCCTGCCCGAAGGGTCTGAACCCTGCGGAAGCCATCGGCGAGATCAAGCAGATGCTGGTCAAGCGGTCGGTCTGACGCTCAGTTTCCGCCGACAACGTCGACGATCGCCCGGGTCAGGCGCGCGAGTTCGTCTGACGTGACTGTCAGCGGTGGCGTCGTGTAGACGATGTTCCCAAAGGGGCGGATCCAGACGCCGCGGTCGACGAATTTCTGCCTGAGCGCGAGACGGTCGAGCTGCTTCAGTTCAACCACGCCGATGGCGCCCATCACACGAACATCCACGACATTGGGCATGCCCCTGAGAGGTGCCAGCTCGGCCTGCAGCTGGCGTTCAATGTTCTTTGCCTGCTCCACACGCGGCTCGCGTTCGAAAAGGTCGAGCGATGCATTGGCGGCGGCGCAGGCGAGTGCGTTGCCCATGAAAGTCGGGCCGTGCATGAGCGCCTTGCCGGGATCATCATCCAGAAAGGCATCGAAGATCGCGGTGCTTGCGACAGTCGCCGCGAGGGGGAGGTAACCTCCCGTCAGCGCCTTGCCGAGGCAGATAATGTCCGGTGTCACGTCTGCCTGCTCGAGGGCGAACATTGAGCCCGTGCGGGCGAACCCCGTAAAGATCTCGTCGAGGATCAGCAGGACGCCATGCTTGCGTGCCAGTGTCTCGACTGCCTTCAGCACGGCCGGGGCGTGGAACTTCATGCCGCCTGCGCCCTGCACGAGCGGTTCGACAATCACGGCGGCGACATCCGGAAGGGCCAGTTCCTGCTCCAGTTTTTCCAGTGCAGATTGTGATGCGGGCAGGTCGGCCAGCCGGTTTTCAGTGAGGGTCCCGTGGAAGATGGCGTGCATGCCCTCGTCAGGGTCGCACAGGGACATGGTCGCAAATGTGTCCCCGTGATATCCGCCCCGGAAATGGACAATCTTCCGGCGCTGGCCGTTGCCGCGGTTCATCCAGTACTGGATGGCCATCTTGAGCGCCACTTCCACGGCGACGGAGCCTGAGTCCGTGAAGAAGACGCGTTCCAGCTTACCTGGCAGCAAGCGCGAGAGGCGGGTCGAAAGAGTGTAGGCCTGCTCATGGGCCAGGCCTCCCAGCATGACATGGGGGAGGCGCTCCAGTTGATCACGGATGCAGGCGTTGATATGCGGGTGGCCGTAGCCGTGCGCGACTGTCCACCATGACGCGACGCCATCGATCAGTTCACGTCCGTCCGACAGGCGCAGGCGTGATCCGCTGGCCCCCACCACCGGCAGCGGCGCAGGGGCGGTCTTCATCTGGGCATAGGGAAGCCAGATGTGTTGCCAGCCTTCGGCCAGCCAGGCCGGATTGCTCACGCGGGCATGGACCGGATGCCGAGTTTGGACCACAGCGCATCGTCGCGGTCCTTTGCCGGGTTGGCCGTGGTGAGGAGGCGGTTGCCGATGAAGATCGAGTTGGCGCCTGCAAGAAAGCACAGGGCCTGCACTTCATCGCTCATGGTTTCGCGTCCGGCGGACAGGCGGACCATGGAGTTCGGCATCATGATGCGGGCTGTCGCGATCGTGCGCACGAACTCGATGCCTTCAACTGCGTGCGAGTTGCCGAGTGGCGTGCCACGGATGGGGACGAGTGCGTTGATGGGAACCGATTCCGGCGGGGTGGACATGTTGGCCAGGGTCAGCAGCATGCCGATGCGGTCGTCGCGGCTTTCGCCCATGCCGATGATGCCGCCGCAGCAGACATTCATGCCGGCTTCGCGCACGTTGTCGAGCGTGTCGAGGCGATCGGCCAAGGTGCGGGTCGTCACGACCTTCTCGTAATATTCGGGGCCGGTGTCGATGTTATGGTTGTAATAGTCGAGGCCTGCTTCAGCGAGGCGCTGGGCCTGGGGCTTGGAGAGCATGCCCAGTGTCATGCAGGTTTCCATGCCCATGGCCTTCACTTCGTGGACCATCTCGCAGAGCGTGTCGATGTCGCGGTCCTTGGGCTCGCGCCAGGCTGCGCCCATGCAGAAGCGCGTGGCGCCGCCGGCCTTGGCCTGGGCTGCCGCCGTCTTGACCTCGTTCAGCGCCATCAGCTTGCTGGCTTTCAGGCCGGTTTCGAAGTGCGAAGACTGGCTGCAGTAGCCGCAGTTCTCGGCGCAGCCACCGGTCTTGATCGACAGCAGCGTCGACATCTGGACTTCGTTCGGATCGAAATGCTGCCGGTGGACAGTCTGTGCCCGAAACAGGAGGTCGTTGAACGGCATCTCGAACAGCGCCCGCGCCGTGTGAAAATCCCAGCGCAAGCGCGGTGACTTGGCAGATTGTGACGCGGGGGCAGTCGTGCAGGTTGTAGTCATTGACGGGGGTGCCTGGTTCGGATGTGATCGCGCACAATAAGCACCCGTGGTGCCGGGTCAAGGAAGTGGAAGCAGGGAATGCCGCCGTCTGATGGTTAGCCTGGACAAATTTGCCGCCGAAAAGCTGGACCGGGCCGCTGCGCAGTCGCTGCTGCGGACATTGCCGCCTGCGAACATGGCCGGACTGAACTTCTCGTCGAACGATTATCTGGGGCTGTCGTGCGATCCGCGGCTGGCAGAGGCGTCGGCAAAAGCGGCGCGGGCGCTGGGAACGGGAGCCGGGGCCTCTCGCCTGGTGACCGGCAATCATGAAGGCTATGCGGCCTGCGAGGCGGCCATTGCGGCGCTCAAGTCGACCGAAGCGGCGCTCGTGTTCGGTGCGGGGTATCTTGCCAATATCGGGACCGTGCCGGCGGTCGTGAGCGAGGGCGATCTCATCGTGATGGACGAGCTCTCGCATGCCTGCATGATTTCGGGGGCTCGGCTCTCCGGGGCGGCGATCCATTCCTTCCGCCACAATGATGTGGAGCACCTGAAGCATCTGCTGGCGCGGGAGCGGGGGCGACATCGCAACTGCCTCGTGATGACGGAAGGCGTGTTCAGCATGGACGGTGACCTTGCACCGCTCGGGGACATTCATGCCATTGCGCGTGATCATGACGCGTGGCTGATGACGGATGATGCTCACGGGCTGGGTGTCGTCGGGCAGGGGCGTGGCTCGGCTCATGCGGCGGGCATCAAACCAGACATCCAGATGGGGACGTTCTCCAAGGCTGTGGGTTCCTATGGGGGCTATGTGGCGGCGAGTGCGGCTGTCGTCTCCATGCTGGTCAACCGTGCGCGGAGTCTCATCTTCTCGACAGGGCTTCCGCCTGCGGTCGTGGCGGCGTCGACGGCGGGCCTCGACATCATCGCGCGCGATCCGGATCTCTGTGCGCGTCCGCTCGCGCTGGCGCGGCTGTTTTGCGCGCGCGCCGACCTGGCGCCGGCGCAGTCGGCCATCGTGCCCGTGGTGCTGGGAGATGCGGCGACGGCGCTTGAGGCGTCTGACATGCTTGCGCGCGAGGGCTTTCTCGTGCGGGCCATCCGGCCGCCGACGGTTCCGGAAGGAACGGCGCGGCTGCGCGTGACCTTTACTGCCACCCACCTCGAAGATGACGTCCTCAGGCTGGCAGACCTTGTTCGCAACAAGCTTCATGTGAGGCGCGGGAAAATCCGATGAGCGCGTGTTTCGTCACGGCCACTGGCACTGATCTTGGCAAGACCTATGTCCTTTGCCGCATCCTGGCGCAGTTGCGTTCGAGGGGCGTGCGCGTGCATGCGCTGAAGCCGGTACTCAGCGGTTTTGTCGCCTCTGATCCAGCCTCAACGGACAGCGGACGGCTGTTGCTGGCACAAGGGATTCCTGCGAACGAGGAGACGATCAGCGCGATCACGCCGTGGCGCTTTGTGCCGCCCCTGTCGCCCGACATGGCGGCTGCGCGGGCCGGCGTGACCGTGTCCCTGGATGAGGTGGAAAGCTTCTGTCGCAAGGCGGAGGGCGGCCATGACCAGCTGTTTGTCGAGGGGGCCGGCGGGGTGATGTCCCCGATGGGCAGCGATTTCCTCAATATCGACCTGATGTCGCGGCTGAAAGCCAAGGCCATTCTCGTGAGCGGTGGCTACCTCGGAACGATCAGCCATACGCTGACGGCGCTGGCCGCATTGAAGGCGAGGGACGTGCCGGTTGCTGCGATCGTTTTATCCGGCGCGGGAACTTTGCCGGTGCCGCTGGAGGAGACACGGCAGTCGCTGCTGCGGTTCCAGAGCGTGCCCGTATACTGTGTCGTTGCGGGTGGAGATGTTCCTGCTGCGCTGGTGGACGCGTTGCAGGCTTAAGGCCGGATCAGGATCGGGGTTCCGATCTTCACGGCGGAGAAAATTTCCTCGATCTCCTCATTCGACACAGCAATGCAGCCTGCCGTCCAGTCGGCATAGAACCCAAGCGCATTGAGCGTGCCGAGACCTCCCGGTGAGCCGTGGATCATGATGGCGCCGCCGGGCGAGACACCCTTGCGGCGTGCGTTCTGGCGATCGGTCCTGTTGGGATAGGAGACCTTGAGCGAGAGATGGAAGCTCGACTTCGGGTTCTTGGCATCAATGATGTAGCGGCCTTCAGGCGTGCGTGAATCGCCTTCCTGTTCCTTGTGGCCTTCCGGATTTCCGCCGAGTGCGATCCGATAGGTTTTCAGCGCCTTGCGCCCGTTGAACAAGGTCATGATGCGCTTTTCCTTTTCGACAACGATGCCCGTCACCTTGCCGCGCAGGGGCGCAGCGTGGGCGGTCGCGGCAAGCATCAGGGACAGGAACAGCAGGATCAGGCGCATGGGCACGGCGGGGAATCCGTTTTTGCTGTAGCGCATTTTCCCTGAAAAAGCGGCGGTCTTGTGACGATCAGCTTAAAAAATCTTCAGGCGCCCTGTTTCGCAGCGGGGAATGTGATTTACTGACGCCCTCCAGCAAAGCCCCTGTCGAAGGAGACTGTCATGATGTCCGCACGCGCGCTGCTTCTTGCGTTGCTCGCCGTCGCCCTCTGGCCGCTCCCGGCGCAGGCGCAGAACCTGCCGTCAGGCAGCTACCAGAGCAGTTGCCAGAACATTGATGCGGACTGGAAGCGGCTTTCGGCGGTCTGTCGCAAGCGCAACGGACAGTGGAACTATTCGACGCTGGAAGACTATCGCCGCTGCCATGGTGACATTGCAAACTTCAATGGTCGCCTGACCTGCGTTGGAGGCGATGACGGGTATGGCGATGGCGACTATCACGACGGCGACCATAACGATGGCGGCTACAATGATGCCGACTGGACACCGCGCGGCTCCTATCAGCAGTCGTGCCGCCAGATCGACGTCGACCGCAAAACGCTTCGGGCCGAGTGTCGCGACAGGGATGGTCGCTGGCGCTATACGGAGTTGCAGGACTACAGCCTTTGCCGCGGTGACATCACCAACATGAATGGCATTCTTCGCTGCGAAGGCCGTGGCGGGGATGACTATACCGGTGGCGGAGACGGGCCGCGGGGTTCGTGGCGCAACAGCTGCATCAATCCGCGCTACTACGGATCGATGCTTTATGCGGAATGCAAGAACAGGTTTGGCCGTTACGTCCAGACGTCCATCGATTTCCGGCGCTGCAATCGCGACATCGCGAATGTTGACGGTCGCCTGGTGTGCGGTCAATCAGGTGCGTGGCCCAACTTTGCGATGATCACGCTCTACAGGCACTCGAATTACGGTGGCAAGAGCCGCAGCTTTGATGGAGACGTGCCCGACCTCAATCGCTATGCATTTGGGGACATTGCGTCGAGTGCCGTCATCCAGGGCGGCGTCTGGCAGATTTGCGACCGGACGAACTACCGCGGGTATTGCATCGTGATTGATCGCACGCAGCCAAATTTCAACAGCCTCAGGTTCAATGACCGCGCGGAGTCCATCCGGCGGATCCGATAGGCATCACCAGACACTTGATCACGGAGACTAAAATGAGCCGCAAGCATGAAGACAGGGACAGTTCCGGAATCGACCGGAGAGCCGTTCTTGCAACAAGCCTGACCGCGGGATTTGCGCTTTCGGTCCAACCCGTCACGGCGTCGGTCATTGCGACGGATGCCAATGGCCTCGAAGCTGGCGACGTGAAGATCCCCGTCTCCGACGGGACCATCCCGGCGTACCAGGCGCGGCCTGCGGGTGGGCGCAACCTGCCTGTCGTGATCGTGATCCAGGAGATCTTCGGCATCCACGAGTGGATACGCGACGTGTGCCGTCGCTTTGCCAAGGAAGGCTATATCGCCGTTGCTCCCTATCTCTATTCGCGGCAGGGCGATGCGCTCGCCTACACCGACATCAGGAAGCTGGTCGAGGAAGTCGTGTCCAAGGTCGATGATACGGTCGTGCTCAGCGACATTGACGCGACGGTGGCTTGGGCCAACAAGAATGGGGGCGATGCGGCGCGGCTTGGCGTTACCGGCTTTTGCTGGGGCGGTCGACAGACATGGCTCTACACGGCGCACAGTTCGCAGGTGAAGGCCGGAGTCGCCTGGTATGGGCAGATGGTTCGCCGCGAAGGGAGCACGGCGCCGAAGCATCCGGTTGAAGTGGCTGCAGGGATCAAGGGCAGGGTGCTCGGGCTCTATGGCGAGATCGACAAGGGCATTCCCCTCACTCAGGTCGACGCGATGCGTGCCGCATTGGCGGCCGCAGGGGACACAAAGTCGGAAATCGTGGTTTATCCGGGTGCCGATCACGGATTTTTGGCTGATTACAGGCCGATGTATAACGAGGCTGCCGCAAAAGACGCATGGGCGCGCTGTCTTGCATGGTTTAAGTCGCACGGGGTGTGACACTGAACCGACTGAGACGGCCGCGTGGCGGGTGAGACTGAAGATGAGGCCAGATTCCAGAAGGAGATGGCCTCCAATCTGACGCGAAACTACCTGAGCCAGCTTGCCCATGGCATGCTGGCGATGACAGGCTTTCGCCTCGTCAACGCGCCCACTTTCGTTCCCGCCTATCTGTTCCTGCTTTCGGGTTCGGCGTCGACCGTCGGCCTGGTGCTGGCCATGCAGCACCTCGGCTCGTTCTTCAGCAGTGTCTTCGGCGCGACCGCAATCGAGCATCGCCGCCGCATCGTGGATCTCGGCCTTCGCTATGGCTGGATGATGCGGCTGTCGGTGCTGGGCCTTGCGCTTGCAGGCTTCCTGCTGCCGCCATCGATCACGCTTTATGTCTTTGCGATCTTCCTCGGGCTGCTGGGCGTCTTTTCGGGCATGCAGAACGTGCTCTGGAACGTTCTGCTGACCAAGACCATTCCGGCTGACCGTCGCGGCATGCTGATCGGCCTTCGCAATTTTCTCGGTGGGGCGACGGCGTCGGCGGTTGCCTTTGTCGGCGGAAGTTATCTCGTCGAGAGCAATGCGCTGGGCAATGGCTATGCGTCGACATTTCTTCTGGCGTTCCTGCTGACTGCGGCGGGCCTGTCGCTGCTCTATCTTGTTCGCGAACCCGATTCACCCAACGTGCGTGAACCGGTCAGCGTGCGGGAACGCATTGCGGACATCCCGGCGCTGCTTCGTGATCCTGGTTTCGCAGGCTACTTCTGGGCGCAGTCCCTGGCGACGCTGGGTGCGCTGGCGCTTCCGTTCTACGTGCTCTACATCGTCGACACGCAAGGCATGACGGGAGAAGTCCTTGGCCTGCTGTCTCTTGCGCTGCTGGCCTCGCAGACGGTTGCCAATCTGGGGTGGGGCGCCCTGGCTGACCGGCTTGGCTTCAAGGCGGTGTTCGTGCCGGCGCTGTTGCTTTGGGCGGGGTCGACGGTGGGGCTCATGTTCGCCAAGGATCTCAGCGGAACCGTCTTCTGCTTTGCCGGCATCGGTGCGGGATATGCCGGTTACCTGATTGCGGCGCAGAACATGGTTTTGGAGTTCGGATCGCGCGAAGACCTTCCCATGCGCATCGCGATGGTTAACTCTGCGCAGTCCCTTGTACAGGTCATTGGCGCCATTGCCGGCGGTCATATGGCGCAGTCCCTCGGCTTCGAGGAAGTTTTTGTCGCGGCGGTGCTCGCAAAACTCGCAGCGGCAGTCCTGTTGTGGTTTTATGTGGCAGAGCCGCGCCGGCGTGAAGAGCGCGTCGCGGCCGCTATTGATGATGTCCAGGGACTTGGAATGCCCGTTCAACCTGCGGAAGCCACCAGCATGAAGCCTGAACCGACACGATCGGCGAAGCGGGCTGCGGACGCAGCGCCTGAAAGGCGCCGCGCACGCTCGGCTGTTGGCGTGCGCGTGGATGACATCAAATGGGTTCTCGTGGCGTCGTGGATCGCGTTCTTCCTGGTGGCGGCCTGGACGCAGCAATGGACGTTCAGTTTCATTCTCGCCATTGCGGTCAGCGCTTTCGCGGTCGCACGTCTCGGTTACGTCAAGAGCATTCCTGATCCCCTGCCGTCAGCGGAAGAGATGATGGCGCTGCGTGCGGCTGCAGCGATCGCCGAGCCGCCCGTCGTCCAGGCGACAACAGATTTTTCCGCACCGGAGATCGTTCGCCGACTCTCGAACCCTTCGGTCCTCACGGACCATACGGGACGCATCATTGTCGCCAACGAGTCCCTTGAGCGGTTGCTGGGTGTTGCCGAGCCCCGCAAGCACCTGGCCAGCCTGATCCGCGCGCCACAAGTGCTTGGCGCCCTCGAACTCGCGATTGCAGGCCGCGGGATGCAAAGGGTTTCCTTTTCGATTGTCGGCACGACGGA
Source organism: Micropepsaceae bacterium (assembly GCA_044375275.1). GTDB lineage: Bacteria > Pseudomonadota > Alphaproteobacteria > Micropepsales > Micropepsaceae > SZUA-430. The sequence goes on from JBILMZ010000081.1 coordinate 11,922, forward strand.
CCAGATCTTCGAGGCGGAGATCACGCCGATTGACAGCCCTGACGGATCCATCAGGGCGGTGCTGGTCCACCTCCAGGACATGACGAAGGCACAACGCGTCGAGCAGATGCGTGCCGACTTTGTCGCCAATGCCAGCCATGAACTGCGAACGCCACTTGCGTCCCTCACGGGGTTCATCGACACGCTGCGTGGACACGCGAAAGATGATCCGGAGGCACAGGACCGCTTCCTGGCCATCATGGGTGAGCAGGCAGCACGCATGCGGCGGCTCATCGATGACCTGCTTTCGCTGAGCCGCATCGAGCTCAACGAGCACGTGCGTCCTTCGGGGAGCGTCAACCTGAGTGACGTCGTCGAGGAGATCGTCCATGCCATGCAGCCCATGGCGATTGCAGCGAACATCCAGCTCGATTTTGTCGAGCCATCGTCACTGCCAAATGTCACGGGTGACCGCGATGAACTCTATCAGGTTGTCCAGAACCTGATCGACAACGCGATCAAGTATGGGAGGCCCCATACGCCTGTTGTTGTCGAACTGGGCACGCGGCGCTCTGGTCCCGGAGAGCCGGGACCCTCTCCGGCTGTCTACCTGTCAGTAAAGGATCGCGGGGAAGGTATTGCCCGTGAGCACATTCCTCGCCTCACAGAGCGGTTCTACCGCGTCGATGTCAGGCGCAGCCGTGCGATCGGGGGAACGGGCCTCGGACTGGCCATCGTCAAGCACATCATCAACCGCCATCGCGGTCGTCTTCTTATCGAAAGCCAGATCGGAGAGGGGTCTGTTTTCACCGTTCACCTTCCTCTGGCAACCGCGGCGGGCGCAAACGAAGCGCCAATGCCGGGTCTTTTGACATCATCATAAAAGCTTCATTCATTTGTCACACAAGGTTTGGGCGCCTATCATAAGCGTTCGCGTGTTGTGACGATCTGATGTTGCAGTGCGTGCATCGTCATAGCGAGGACCCATGGCTGAACATATCGTCAAGTCATTTCATGACCAGCTTGAAGGGCTGAGCACCAGTATCGTCCAGATGGGCGGGCTATGCGAAACACAGCTCACCGACGCGATTGAAGCCATGGCGCGACGCGACATGGGGCTGGCGGAGAAAATTGTCGGGCTTGATGCGAAGATTGATGAACTCGAGGCGCAGATCGAGCTGCAGGCCATTCGCCTTCTTGCGCTGCGCCAGCCGGTCGCTTCCGACCTGCGCGACACGCTTGGAGCGCTCAAGATTTCGGTAGACCTGGAACGTATCGGCGACCTTGCCAAGAATGTCGCCAAGCGCGCCATCGTGGTGTCGCGGGAGGCCACGGACCAGAACCTTGTTCAGGGACTTGTCCGCATGGGCCGGCTGTCCCTGACGCAGCTCAAGAACGTGCTCGATGCCTATTCGCGTCGTGACGAGAATGCGGCCATGACAGTCTGGAAGTGCGACGACGAGATCGACGAGATCTACAACTCGCTGTTCCGGGAACTGCTGACCTACATGATGGAAGACCCGAAGAAGATCGGCCTTTCAACACATCTT
>JBILMZ010000345.1:0-3855 GCA_044375275.1 Micropepsaceae bacterium
AAGTTTCTCCCCTAAACGCGGAGCGTTTGGGGGAGTGGGTGCGCAGCCACGCAGCTGCACCCGAGGGGGGCGGCGCTGAGGCTGGCCAGGCCATAGCCCCTTCACGACATGCTGGAAATTTCCTGTCCCGCATCGCACATCAATTGACGTATCGTCAGACCCTGGCGCTGCCCCCCTCGGGTGCAGCACCTGCGGTGCGCACCCACTCCCCCGTCGCGCTGCCGCGCTCCGGGGGAGAGTTTTTTTGAGGATGTGGCGTGACTGAACCTTCGCTGCTGCAACTTGCGAACGAGACCGGCGGGAGGGCGCTCAGCCTTCCGGCGGGGGCTGTCGTGTTTCGTCCGGGGAGCGAGTGCCCGGGCTTTGTCGTCGTGAAGTCGGGATCGATCCGCGTGACGCTGGTGTCGGAGGAAGGGCGCGAAGTCGTGCTCTATCGCGTGCGGCCTGGCGAGATCTGCCTGCAGACCTTCGCCTGCCTGTCCAGGGGCGCGACCTATGCGGCCGAGGGCGTGGTGGAGACGCCCGTCGACGGCGTCCTCATTCCGCCTGCCCAGTTCCAGAAGCTCGTTTCGGAGTCGGGCGCGTTTCGTTCGGCCGTGTTTGAAGCCATCGCAGCCCGGTTTTCCGAGTTCGAGCATGTGGTTGAGACGCTCGCCTTCACCGGGCTTGAGAGCCGCGTGGCCTCGGCGTTGCTGCTGCTGGCGGGCGACGGGCACCTTGTCACCGCGACGCACCACGACATCGCAACCGAGATCGGCTCCGCGCGCGAAGTCGTGTCGCGCCAGCTGAAGCTTCTGGCGCAGGCGGGTGCCATCGCCATGAGCCGCGGCCAGATCGACATCCTCGACAAGGCCAAGCTGTCGCAGATTTCGTCCCGTCCTGTGTGACTTCGTCACCGACGGATGGGGCCAGGCGCCCTATCCTGCCCCTGTCAACTCGAACAGGAGGCTCTCATGCCAACCAATGAAGGTAATCTCGACCGCGCGCTCCGCGTCATCGCCGGCGCCGGCATTCTCTCCCTCGCATTCATCGGCCCGCAGACGGTCTGGGGCTATGTCGGCCTTGTGCCGCTGATCACCGGGCTGGTCGGATACTGCCCGCTCTATGCGATGCTTGGGCTGAGCACCTGCCCCGTCAAACGCGCGTGAAGCTGGAGGTCAGGTGAGAGACTTCACGAGGAGCAGCGTTGTCAAACCGCTGCTCCACTCGAGGTCGGGATTCTGATCGACTTCGCGATAACCGCGTTTTGCGTAGAAGGCACGCGCGCGGGAATTGAATGTGTCTGTCTCGAGGCGCGCATTCGGGAAGCCCGCGCCCGCGATTTCGCTCTCCGCCACATCCATCAAGCGACTTCCAATGCCCATTGAAGCGTGACTTGAGCGCACGTGAAGGGCGTTCACGAAGTCTGCGTCCCAATCAACGAAGCCCACGACCTGCCCATCGCACACCGCCACGTGGAACTTGGCAATCCGCTTGCGGACATAAGCGGCGGGACGATCTTCGTCGATAAATCGTTGAGCTGCGGCCGGCGTAAGCTCGGGCAGCCACGTGCTCACAAACGTGTCGTGGAGAATTGCCCGAAGTGCCGGCGCATCGCCTCCTGTGGCGCGACGAATGATCATGTCACATGCTTCGGCATGGCGCGGGCCGACCTCTGGCGATGCGACACAGAACAGAGCCAAGGTCGAATCGCCCTCGATCCTCCCCTGAAATCCTTGTTGTCATCAAGGCCGACTGTGTGCCTTGAAGAAGGACCACACCACTTCTGCGCCGCTGAACGATTGGATCGGCTTGTTCTCGGCCCGGTTGGATTGTGTGCCCGGCCAGCCATGGCCGCCCGCGCTGTCCACAATCGACACCGTCGGCGCACCACCTGACGTGGCCACATGCGTTCTCGTCGCGTAACCGCCCGTAACGACAACACTGACTTTCGGCTCGGAGTGATTAGCCTTTACCCAGAATTCGATCGTCTCGGACAGCGACTTGAAGGGTGCGCCCTGCGCATTGCTGACCATTCTGTTTCGGCTCATGCCGCCCTCGAGCGGAACTTCATTGTCCTTGCCTCCGTTGATCATGAGAATAGGCAAAGGAACGGAGGGCGTCTCGTCGAAGGTGAACATTGCGCCGACAATCGGCGCAACGGCAGCGAGTTTTTCGGAACGCTTCACAGCATAGACAAACGTCATCATGGCCCCGTTGGAGCCGCCCGTCATGTAGACACGCTTCGGGTCCACCCGGTGCTGCTTGACCAGCAGACCAATCAGCGTGTCGAAGTAGGCGACGTCATCAGCCTCTCCCACCTGCCTGCGCATAAGATAGCCCGTATTCCATGCATGCCCTCCCATTCCTAGCGCCGTACCCTCGGGATACACGACCGTGAATCCCTCCCTCAGGGCAACGACGTCAAATCCTGTCCGCTCACGTTGCTGGTTGGCACTGCCGCGCCCACCATGGAGCACAAGCACCACAGGCCGCGTCTGGCCTTCGGGCGCCTGGTTCACCACCACCGCGCGCCGCTCGGAAACTCCAACCGCAAACTTCAGATCCTGCGCGGGCGCCGACTGAGCGGATGCAGGCACGCAGGCCACGACAAACAGCAGGAGCGCAGAAACGAAGGTTCTCATAAGACGCCTCTTTTCACGGGTCATGATTGAACGCTGCTGACCGAAACGTCTGGTTCAGGCGAAACAACAGCCCAGGCATCGTACATCAAGCCTACCTCATCGGCAAAGGTTGCCAGCTCCTCCGCCAAGCAGGCCCAGCTTTGATCAGCATGCTCGCGCCAATCGTCCAGGTTGTCTGCATGGGAAAATGATGAGGTGGCGCCCACGCGCATCATACGCACATCACTTGGCTCCTCAAACACCTCAACCGGCTGTTGGTGTCCGACCTCGATGCCCGATGCCGCGCTGTATTCACTGCTCAGGTTGAGCACCTGCCCCGTCAAGCGCGCGTGAAATTTCTCACCTCAACGCAGAGCGTTTGGGGGCACAAGGGCGGAGCCGGTTGCTGCTGGCACCGCCATCCTTTTCACGGATGATCTCTCAGAAGCGCCGCTAAATGCTGGTTTTGATGTTGGCCTTGCAGACGACGCCTTGTTCCTGAATGCCGCCTCCTTCAAACTTGCGGGCGACTATGATGGCCGACGGCGTCAAACCGCCTCCGGCCTTTGACAGGGTGATGCAGAGATTCATGGCGTTGGAGTCTGTTGTTGAACTGCCCATCGGTGTTGCACAAACATACGTGTCCGTAAGCACCGATAGACGAGACGCCGCAATCTGCAGGATACCCTTGGAGGTCTTTGCGTAAAGCAGGCCGGCCCCCCGCTCGCTGATGTTCAGCTGGAGATTTTGCCCATCATTGCAACTGGCAAGGTAGGTCTTGTTGATTACCGCATTGGCTGCCGCACTGAGCGTCGCGGCGGCAACAAGTCCAAGCAGAATCCTCTTCATGTCAAATTCCTCACGTTGACGGTATCGAACCTCACGCCAATCCATATCTCATCTCAAGACTGTGCCGCGTGACGGCAGTCACTACTGATCACAAATGTCAGCGCCTCCCGGCTGTTTCGTTCGTGCCGGTGCACAGCTGACGTTGGTTCAAATGTCACTGTCTGTGACGCTCTACATGAGTGAACGCGTGCGCACGCCTTCGCTTGCCATCGGTGATTCCGGGCTCTCCTCACCGGCCCGCCTTGTGTATCAATGGACGTTCCTTTCAGACGCTGGCGCTGCCCCCCTCGGGTGCAGCACCTGCGGTGCGCACCCACTCCCCCAAACGCTCCGCGTTTAGGGGAGAAACTTCACACTGCGATCTCCCCCGGAGCGCGGGAGCGCACCGGGGGAGTGGGTGCGC
>JBILMZ010000007.1:0-39908 GCA_044375275.1 Micropepsaceae bacterium
CCTCGTTTCCGAAGCCCACACAAACGGCATGCGTAACTGCCATGGCGGCATGCTGATGGCATTTGCAGACATGGCGCTCGGGCATGCCATATCCCTGCAGGAAAATCGCTATTGGGTCACGGTACGAATGGTGACCGACTTCGTGGAAGCGGCAAAAGTCGGTGACTGGGTTGAAGGAACCGGCGTCATCACGGGGCAGGAGGACGACATATTCACGGTGACCGGGCGCATCTGGTGCGGCGACAGGACAGTGATGTCGGCAACGGGCGTGTTCAAGGCGCTGGGCGTTCGTCCGCCGCGGCGCAAGGCCTGACATGTCGGGAGCTTCAAACCTGGGGCCACTGGCCCGCTTCAATGGCGAACGCGTGGCAGGACCCGATTGGTTCGAGGCCGCGATTGCCGCACCGAGCGAGAGTCAACGCGTATCCGCTGCAGGTGCCGACATTCACTATTTGCGCTGGGGCGACAGGTCCAAGCCTGGCCTTCTGCTGGTTCACGGCAATGGCGCGCATGCCTATTGGTGGAGTTTCATCGCGCCGTTCATGGCGCGCGAATATAACGTCGCCGCCCTTGACCTGTCAGGCATGGGCGACTCCAGCCACCGCCCGCAATACGAGATGGACGCGTTCGTTGAGGAACTGCTGGCCGTCGCCGACCACGCAGGCATGTTCGCCAACGAAGAGCCACCGGTCATCGTTGCCCATTCCTTCGGAGGGTTTGCGACCATACTGGCAGGGGCAAGGCACGGTGAGCGCCTCGCAGGAACGGTGATCGTGGATTCTCCAGTCAATCCGCCTGATCGCCCCGGTGGCCCGCCGCATCGCGAGTCGCGCCCCCACCGTGTGTATCCGACCCTGACTGAAGCTCTGTCTCGGTTCCGGTTGGCACCCGAACAGCCCTGCGAGAACGACTACATCGTGGACTTCATCGCAAGAAAATCGTTGAAGCAGGTGGACGGCGGCCTGACGTGGAAGTTCGATCCATCGCTCTGGTCGTCCCGCTTCTCGATTGGGGACACGGCCGAGTGCTTGCGCACGACCCGCTGCCGGATCGCCATCATGCGCGGAGAGAACTCCGTGCTCATGCCACCGGAGGTCGGGGCATACATGTTCAGCCTCCTGGGGCATGCCGCGCCGGTGATCGAAATCCCGCAGGCCCGCCACCATGTGATGCTGGACCAGCCCCTGGCCTTTGTGGCGGCATTGCGGGCATTGTTGGCCGACTGGAACCACTCCTTACCGACGCGCCGCGTATAGAAAGGGGCGCCGTGGCGCCCGTCGGGACAAAAAGCCCATAAAACTGCGGTTGCTCCACACGTCTCGATTGCTATATTCCGCGCCAAATGTCGTTTTGCATGAGTTCATGAGGGACACGTCAATGGCTGCAGCACCAAAATCCGACTACAAGCGAGGCTCGATGGACATTCGCGAGCAGCAGGCCACCTTTGGCCTGTTCTGGTTCATGACCAAGGTTGGCAGCATCGCATGCATTGTGCTTCTGGTGATCATGGCGTTGACGCTCACCTGATTCGAGCCTGCGTAAGCCGCCTTCAACTCACACAACGCCGGCAGGATGCATGAAACTCGGAATTCCGAAGGAAACCCGTCCGAACGAAACCCGTGTCGCGGCGACGCCGGAGTCAGTCAAGAAATTCAAGGCACTGGGCGTCGAGATCCTGGTCGAGAGCGGAGCCGGTGCCGGCGCACATTTTGCTGACAGCGACTACGCGGCGGCAGGTGCGACGCTCGTTTCTGCCCGTGAAGCGCTCGCGGCAGACGTCGTGTTGAAGGTGCAGCGCCCGACGACGGAAGAGCTGCCTCATTTGCGCAAGGGAGCGCTCCTTGCAGCCATCCTGTCGCCTTACGCAGACCGCGCGATGGTCTCGCAATATGCAACACAGGGCGTAAATGCCTTCGCCATGGAGTTCATGCCCCGCATCACGCGCGCGCAGTCCATGGACGTCCTTTCGTCCCAGTCGAACCTGGCCGGCTACAAGGCCGTTATTGACGCCGCTGGCCTGTTTGGTCGCGCGTTCCCGATGATGATGACGGCCGCAGGCACGATTGCGGCCGCACGCGTTCTCGTCATGGGCGTGGGAGTTGCCGGCCTCCAGGCAATCGCAACGGCCAAGCGCCTCGGCGCCATCGTCTCGGCAACCGACGTGCGCCTTGCCACGAAGGAGCAGGTCCAGTCGCTTGGCGGCACATTCGTCGCCGTCGAGGACGAGGAAACGAAGCAGGCTGAGACTTCAGGTGGCTACGCGAAGGAAATGAGCGACGGCTACAAGAAGAAGCAGGCGGCCCTCATCGCCGAGACCATCCGCAAGCAGGATATCGTGATCACGACGGCGCTCATTCCCGGCAGGCCCGCACCGGTGCTCGTAAGCGAGGAGATGGTTCGCACGATGAAGCCCGGTTCGATCATCATCGATCTGGCGGCCGAGCAGGGTGGCAATTGCCCGCTGTCAAAGGCCGGCGAAACGATTGAAGTGAACGGCGTGAAGATCGTTGGTGCCGTGAACCTGGCAGGGCGTCTCGCCGCGGACGCCTCGTCGCTCTATGCGCGCAACCTGTTCAATTTCATTTCGCCCCTCGTCGACAAGGCCACGCAGGCCCTGAAGATCGACTGGAATGACGAAATCATCAAGGGAACCTGCCTGTCGCGCGATGGCGAGGTCATTCACCCCGCGCTCAAGGCTTAACGGAGAACGGACATGGACGCGCTGGATCCCGAAACCGTACAAACGAGTTTCTTCATTTTCCGCCTCTCGATCTTCGTGCTCGCGATCTTCGTCGGGTACTACGTCGTCTGGAGCGTGACGCCGGCGTTGCATACGCCGCTCATGTCGGTGACCAACGCGATCTCGTCCGTGATCATCGTGGGCGCACTTCTGGCCGTCGGCGTTGACCTGATTGCGGCAGGAGACGGAGGTTGGGCGTCCAAGATCTTCGGCATGATCGCCGTGATCCTGGCCAGCGTGAACATCTTCGGCGGCTTCCTCGTCACCCAGCGCATGCTTGCGATGTACCGCAAGAAAGAGAAGAAATAGGTCGCACAGGTGGACGCTGTCATCACGCTCGCTGACGCCATCGCCGCAGGCCTTGCCGTCGTGGCCTTTGGCGAGATGCTGGCTGCGCGCTATTTTGCAATGCAGGACGGCGCCCAGTCGCGCATCATTGCGTCGCTTCTCCTGTGGGAAGGTTTCGCGATGTTCGCCTGCGCCTTCATCCTGCACTTCCGTCAGGAATTCGGTTTTTCAACCATTGTCGCACTCATTGCCATCTGGATGGCCGGGGCAGGCATAGGCCTCCTCCGCGCCGGGTTCTTCGATGTGCCGCGTGAGTAACCAGGATCGGGCATACACATGAATGCAAATCTGGCTGCATTGCTTTACCTGATTTCGGGTGTGCTGTTCATTATGGCGTTGCGCGGGCTCTCAAGTCCTGAAACGTCGCGCCGCGGCAACCAGAATGGCATGATCGGCATGGTCATCGCCGTGCTGACCACGCTGGCGGTATCGAGCCCGACAGACGCGCTCACCTGGGGCTTGATCCTCGGCGGCATCGCGATCGGTGGCGTGATCGGCGCGATCACGGCACGGCGCATCGCGATGACGCAGATGCCCCAGCTTGTAGCGGCCTTTCACAGCCTTGTCGGCCTCGCGGCCGTATTCGTGGCGGCAGCGGCACTCTACGCGCCTCAGGCGTTCCGCATCGGCGAACCCGGCATGATCCACATGCAGTCGCTCATCGAGATGTCGATCGGTGTTGCCATTGGCGCGATCACCTTTTCGGGGTCGGTCATTGCCTTCGCGAAGCTCAATGGCAACATGTCGGGCGCGCCGATCATCCTGCCGGCACGCCATCTCATCAATATCCTTATCGCCGTGGCCATCCTGGCGCTCATCGTGCTGCTCGTGACGACCCACGGCTCTGCCACATGGGCGTTCTGGGCGATCACGGTGCTGTCGATCGTGCTTGGCGTAACCCTGATCATTCCCATTGGCGGAGCGGACATGCCGGTCGTGGTGTCGATGCTGAACTCCTATTCGGGATGGGCGGCAGCGGGCATCGGCTTCACGCTTGAGAATTCGGCTCTGATCATCACCGGCGCGCTTGTGGGTTCGTCGGGCGCCATCCTGAGCTACATCATGTGCAAGGGCATGAACCGCAGCTTCTTCTCGGTCATCCTGGGCGGATTTGGTGGCGAGACCGCCGGCCCTTCCGGAAAAAAGGAAACGCGGCCGATCAAGCAGGGCTCTGCGGAAGACGCAGCCTTCATCATGAAGAACGCTTCATCGGTCATCGTGGTTCCCGGCTACGGCATGGCCGTCGCCCAGGCCCAGCACGCATTGCGCGAGATGGCAGACAAGCTGAAGAAGGAAGGGGTGAAGGTCTCCTACGCCATTCACCCGGTGGCTGGCCGCATGCCCGGTCACATGAACGTGCTGCTCGCTGAAGCCAACGTGCCCTACGATGAGGTCTTCGAACTCGAGGACATCAACAGCCAGTTCCCGCAGGCGGACGTCGCCTACGTGATCGGCGCCAATGACGTGACGAACCCGGTCGCAAAGACGGACCCTCAGTCTCCCATCTACGGCATGCCGATCCTGGACGTGGAAAAGGCCAAGACCGTCCTGTTTATCAAGCGTGGCATGGGCTCAGGCTATGCAGGCGTAGAGAACGAACTGTTCTTCCGCGACAACACGATGATGCTGTTTGGCGACGCGAAGAAGATGACCGAGGAGATCGTGAAGTCGCTGGGCTGACGCTGCGTTAAGAATTGGACGGCAGTTAAGCCCCACGGTGGACTGCCGCCGCGGCGATATTAACTCTCCCCTGACTTAATGGTTGCATGATACTCGCTACTGACACGATGCTTTCCCCGCGCTAGGAATAGTGCCTCATCTCCCGAGGAATGCTCCGCATGAGACTCCGCAGCCTGTTGCTCATTCCCGTGATCGGAGCATCCCTGATGCTGGCCGGTTGCGAGAATCCGTTCGCGCCAACCGGCGGCGGATCGACAGCGCCTGAGGTGGCTCCGGAAGCCAAGGCAGCCATCGAGCAGTATGTGGCCAAGATCAATGCCCATGACGCGCCGGGAGCGGGTGAGCTCTATGCAGACGAGCAGGGCTTCCTCTGGATTGAGAACGGCGTAGTCGTCCACGAAACAAAGACGGCGGCCGTGGCCGCGCTGACCAATTACTTCAATGGCTTCCCGGAGTCCCATTTCGAAGCCTACGACATGAAGATTTCCATGCTGAACGACGAAGCCGCCGTGGCGGCTTTCCGGTACAGCCAGACAGTCGCGGCCAACGGCCAGTCTTCACTGAAATTTGAAGGCACCATGACCCTGACCCTCGCTGAACGCGACGGTGAGTGGAAAATCGTTGTAGGCCACCGAAGCGCCAGCAAGTTCCCGCACTAAAGCGCCACCGCTAACCATGCGCGATTGAGCGCACGAACCGGGTGTTGATCTCGGTGCGTCCGGCGTGGTTCTGTGGCGCCGGGGTAGTGGGGTTATGGGGAATACAGTCCTTGAACTGACGGGCGTGACCAAGCGCTACGGCGATTTTTGCGCCGTGAACAGCGTCAGCTTCACCGCGCCTGAAGGCAAGATCGTGGGACTTCTGGGTCCCAACGGGGCTGGCAAGACATCCACCCTGCGCATGATCCTCGGGATTTCGGCGCCGACCGAGGGGTCGATCACCATTTTCGGCAAGCCCCCGGGCCGCTCCGTGCAGCGCCGCATCGGCTACCTGCCCGAGGAACGCGGCCTCTACAAGCGCATGACCGCCTTCGACACGATCGTCTATTTCGCCCGCCTCAAGGGCCTGTGGGCCGGACAAGCGCGCCGGCGGGCAGACGTGTTGCTGGAGGAACTGGGCCTCGCGCACGTGAGGGATCGCCGCATCGAAGCGCTCTCGAAAGGGATGGCGCAGAAAATCCAGCTCGCGACCGCGATCGCACACGAGCCGTCGCTGGTGATCCTGGACGAGCCATTTTCAGGGCTCGACCCGATCAACCAGAACGAGCTTGAAGCCGCAATCCGCAAGCTCGCCCGCAACGGCGCCACGGTCCTGTTCTCGACCCACACGATGAGCCACGCCGAGCGTCTCTGCGACCGCTTCGTGATCCTCGTGAAGGGAAGCAAGGCCTTTGACGGCACATTGCAGGAAGCGCGCGCCGTCATGCCGCGCAGTGTGAAGCTCGAGTCGCCCGGGGATCTGTCGTTCCTCGCCAACGTACCGGGCGTGTCGAAGATCTTGCCGCCACACGGCAATGTCCCTCACTGGGAGGTTTTCCTGTCGGCAGGCACGGACCCGCAGACCATTCTGGCAGCGTGCTTCGAGCAGGGCGTAAAGCTGACGCGGTTCGACACGTCGGCACCTCCTCTGCACGAGATTTTCGTCTATCTGGCGGGCGGCAACGCGGAGGGCCTTGAGCCATGAGGCCGATCTGGATCATCGCCTGGCATGGCTTCGTTCAGCACGCCACGTCGCGCCCCTTCCTGCTCGGCGTGATGCTGCCCCTGTTTTACCTGCTGCTGGTTGGCTGGGTGCCGAATGCGTCCCAAAGCCAGCTGGCCCTGCTGGGTGCCCCGGTCCGCCACTTTGCGGTCGTGGACGGCACCGGGCAGATGATCCCGGTCATCGACGCGGCCATCGAGCACGACAGGCTTGTCCGGGCGATGTTCAGCCTCAACGAATACGCGGCGGAGCACGCGGACGAGGAAGGGCTGCGTCTCAAGGATCCCGCGCTTGCCACGCTATTGCTCGATGATGATCCCAACAGCCTGCCTGCGGTTCAGAAGCTGAAAGCGAGGGGCGGTGGCATCGCAACATTCATTGCGCTGCGGCCCTACCTGAAGCCTGGCGCGCCGCGCTTTACCGAGCCGCGCAGCCAGTTTATCCGGATCGAACTGCCCGAAGAGCTGGCAGCCGCAGCCGACCTCGAGAAGGCAGCCCAACCCTGGCTGTCTGCAGAAAAGCTGACCCGTGGGCCGATGGGGCCCGTCCATCTGTGGGCCATCCTGGTGCTTCCCAAGGGCATTCTGGATGGAAGCGCGCAGGCGATCTATCTCGCCGACGACCTCAACCGTCCGGGCCTGCGAGAGTTTCTGCGCATCGCCGTCGATCAGGAACTCAAGCGCAGGACGGCAGAGGAACTCTACGTTCCGCCTGAGAGCACCGACAGGATCCTGAACGCCGCGACGCAGATCGAGTCCATCGATCCCGACCCCGAGAAACTGGGCGCTGTCACGGGCCTGCGGCAGTTGCGGGTCCTGGGCGCAAACATCGTCTATTTCATGCTGTTCTTCGCACTCTTCATGACTGCCAACATGGTGGTCATGGCGCTGGTCGAAGAGAAGAGCAATCGCGTCGCGGAACTCCTGCTGTCCTGCGTCCGCGCCGAAACCCTGATGGCCGGCAAGCTGTTTACGGGACTGCTCCTCGCCCTGTTTCTCGTGACGGTCTGGATCGTCACGGTGACCACGACCGTGGATATCTTCTTTCCCTCGGCCAAGGTCATCGTGAAGGAGCTGACCGAAAACCTGTCGGACCCCTGGCAGGTATTCCAGATCGCCGTGTTCTTCGCGCTGTCCTACCTGACCGTCGGCGCCTTCTTCCTGGCCGCAGGCAGCGCCGCAAACTCGATTTCGGACGCTCAGGCCGTGGTGGCACCAGCGACGCTGGTCACCATGCCGATCTGCATGCTGCCGCTCATCGTGGCCTATGCCCCTGAAAGCGCGTTTGCCCGCTTTGCCTCATACGTGCCCTTCTTCGCGCCCTTCACGATGATGGTGCGTTCGCTGAGTTCACCCGAAGGCATTGACGTTCTGGGTTCGCTGGTAGTCAGCCTGCTTACATTGTGGTGGCTGATACGGCTGGTGGCCCGGGTGTTCCGTGCCAATCTGCTGCGGCCGGACGCACCGGCAAGCTTCACGGGGTTCCTGCGGGACCTCTTCAATCCGCCCAAGCGGATCTAGAAATCAGGCATGAAAAAGCCGCAGGCCCCGGAGGGACTGCGGCTGGATACTTGGTCGGATACCCGGATTATGGGCGGGCCGGACGCACAACCTTCGGCGTCTTCGGCAGGAGACCTTCGCGCTGCAGCTTCTTGCGGTGAAGCTTGCGGGCGCGGCGGACGGCTTCTGCCTTCTCGCGGGCGCGCTTTTCGGACGGCTTCTCAAAGTGGTTCCGCAGCTTCATCTCGCGGAACAGTCCCTCGCGCTGCATCTTCTTCTTGAGCGCCTTCAGGGCCTGATCCACATTGTTGTCACGCACGACGATCTGCAAGGAAACCTCCGGGTCGAATTCTTGAAGTCTAGTGAAACAGGCGGATCCTGTGAAACCCGCCTTTCAGAAGGTGGCTCAGATACCAGAGAGATGCGGCCCTGTCCACCCTTGCCGGGTGCGGCGGCAAGGCTCATATCTGACGCATGACAATCCGGAAAATCGCGAAAATGGGGCATCCGGTGCTCCGCCAGGTGGCCGAAACCGTCACGGATTTCGAAGACCCCGAACTGCGCCGCCTCGTCGAGGACATGGTGGAAACGATGATTGACGCCAATGGCGCGGGCCTCGCGGCCCCCCAGGTCCATGAGGCCATCCGCCTGGTCATCTTTCAGGCGCCGGCAAGCCGCTCCGATCCGGGACTGTCGGAAGACGAGATGTTTGACCACACGGCGTCGCTGACGGTCCTGCTCAACCCCGAGATCGAGATCCTCTCGGACCAGAAGGAGGGTGGATGGGAAGGCTGTCTCTCGGTGCCCGGCTTGCGCGGTTGGGTCGAGCGTCCATCCCATATCCGCTATAAGGGAACGGGAATCGACGGCAAGGTGATCGAGCGCGTGGCACGCGGTTTTCACGCGCGCGTCGTCCAGCACGAATGCGATCACCTGGATGGCATACTCTATCCCCAGCGCATGACTGATCTGGGTAAACTCATCTTTGAAAGCGAGATACGGCATTGGCTCGAAAAAAGCGGGTAGACAGCTCCGAAAAGCCTCACAGCGAAGACCTGCGGGAAAAGTTGCTGGCAGAGATCCTCAAGCACGTGGCTTTCGACGGGTGGACGGACAAGACGCTGCAGGATGCGGCTGCACATCTGAAGCTCGATGAGGCGCAGGCCCGGATCGCCTTTCCGCGTGGTATCGTGGACGCCATCACGTACTTTTCGCATCACGCGGATGACGAGGCAGAGGCCCTGATCCTCAAGGCCGACCTCAAGTCCATGAAGGTGCGCGAGCGCGTGACGTTTGCCGTCAGGACCCGCATCGAGGTGATCGCCCAGCACAAGGAGGCCGCCCGTCGCGGCGCCGCACTCTTTGCACTGCCCCAGCACGCGTTGGACGGTGCGTCGTGCGTCTACCGGACATGCGACATGATCTGGCGCGCCATTGGTGACACGTCCACGGACTTCAATTTCTATACAAAGCGCGGTCTTCTGTCGGGTGTCGTGACCTCAACGATGCTCTTCTGGTTTGGCGACAGCAGCGAGGATTTCGAAGAGACCTGGAAGTTTCTCGATCGCCGCATCGCCGACGTGATGCAGATCGAGAAGGTCAAGGCCGCCGTCCTCAAGGCGGCCAGCGGACTGCCCAATCCACTGACGATCCTCGGCGCGCTTCGCTATCCGCGCGGCTAGCTGAAGATTTGCCAGAGTTTGCCCAGGCTGGCGCTCACGGGACCTGGTCTGGTCGCGTGCCCAGGGGATATAGCCGCGTGATGTGGCCCATCTTGCGGCCTTCACGGGCTTCATTCTTGCCATAGAGGTGAAGCCCCGCGTTCGGAACCCGCGCGAGAGCTTCCCAGTCAGCCGTCTCGAAGCCGAGCAGGTTCGTCATGATGGCGTCCGAATGGCGCATCGTGTCACCCAGCGGCCATCCGCACACGGCGCGGATGTGTTGCTCGAACTGGCTCGTGAAGCAAGCATCGGTCGTCCAGTGTCCTGAGTTGTGGACGCGCGGCGCGATTTCATTGACCAGAAGTTCGCCCTTGGCGGTTTCGAACAACTCCACCGCCAAGACGCCGACATAGTCGAATGCCGCCAGCAGGGTTTCCGCAATACGACGGGCGTCAGCCTTGATACGCGCATTCGCTCTGGCAGGCGCAAGCGTCGTACGCAGGATGTGATTTTCGTGCTGGTTCTCGACGAGGTCGAAACACGCAATGGAGCCATCCGTTCCCCGCGCGGCCACCAGCGAGAGCTCTCGCGTGAACTCCACGAAGCCTTCGAGGATGCAAGGCACGCGATGCAGGTCATCCCAGGCCCTCCGGAGGTCGGCGGCCGACCGGACCATGCGCTGGCCTTTTCCGTCATAGCCAAGGCGGGAGGTCTTGAGGACGGACGGCGCGCCCACCGTCGCCAGCGCTTCTTGCAGCGACGCGTCGCTATCGACCTGCGCAAACGGCGTCGTGTGGATCCCGATGTTCCGGGCAAAGGATTTTTCAGCAAACCGGTCCTGAATGACCGTGAGCGCCTTTGGTGACGGACGCACGGACTTCAGCGCACTAAGGACATTCGCGGCATCACCCGGAACATTCTCGAATTCGTACGTGACGACGTCGACACTGTTGGCAAAGGCGCGCAGCGCATCGAGGTCCGCATAGCTGCCAATCACATGCGCGTCGCACACCTGAAACGCCGGACTGTCAGTTTCGGGGGCATAGATGGCGCTCTTCAGGCCAAGGCGCGCCGCCGCCATGGCCAGCATGCGCCCCAATTGACCTCCGCCAAGGATCCCGACGGTTCCGCCGGGACGGACCACGCTCATTTTGTCAGCGCCCATTTTCTTCGTCGAAAGGAGCTTCGGGGACGTCGGCGGTCTGCCGAGCCCGATAGCCTTCAAGGCGCTTGGCCAGGTCCTTGTCGCTGAGCGCAAGAATGGCGGCCGCGAGCAGGGCGGCATTCTTGGCACCAGGCTTGCCAATGGCGAGCGTGCCCACGGGAACGCCGCCAGGCATCTGGACAATCGAAAGCAGACTGTCCAGGCCATTGAGGCCGGTCGCAGCCACCGGCACGCCAAGCACCGGCAAGGTCGTCATGGAAGAGGCCATGCCCGGCAGATGCGCCGCGCCGCCTGCACCGGCGATGATGACCTTGAGCCCACGCGCCTTGGCGCCCTTGGCGTAGGCAAACAGTCGATCAGGGGTGCGGTGAGCCGACACCACCCTGACTTCGTGTTTGACGCCGAGTTTTTCGAGGGTCTCTGCGGCTTCCGACATGACCGACCAGTCGGAGCGGCTACCCATGATGATGCCAACGTCGGCCTGAACGCGTTCACTGGCAGGTGGATTTGTTTTGGGGGCCATTGTGGCCTTGCGCTTCCTGGTTCACGGGTCGGGGGAGGGCCGAGGCCCTCCGAAACGAAAGAAGCACCGGACTATAATGATTGTGGCCACCCAAGTGAAATCCCAAGGTCAGGGATCGTTAAGCATTTGGTCGCACTTTGGGCGTTAACGATTCGCCATGGGCCGTTTCGCAAGGGCTGCGCTATAGTGGGGCTGTCATGAAGATCTCAGGCAACCGGCCGGGCTCCATCTCGGGTACATCGGGCACCAATGCCTACACGTCTGTCCAGAAGGCGACAGGCGCAACACCGGCTGCCCCGGTTCAGCCGGCGGCAAAGGTTGGCGACGTGTCGTCGGTGCTAGGCATTCCGGAGGCCGAGTTCACGCCCAGGGTCCGCGACGCCATCCTTACGCTGATGGCCGAGGTGGACCGGTTGAAGGGCGAGCTGGATCAGACCCGGGAGAGGCTTGAGGCCGTGCAGGCCGTAGCCGACCAGGACAGCTTGTTGCCCGTATTGAATCGCAGGGCCTTTGTCCGCGAAATGTCCCGCATCATTTCCTTTGGCGAGCGCTACGACCTGACGGCGTCGCTCATCTACTTCGATCTGGACGGATTCAAGGAAGTGAACGACACGCATGGCCACGCCGCGGGCGACGCCGTGCTGAAGCATGTGGCCCAGGTGCTGACCGAAAACGTGCGCGGATCGGATGTGGTGGGGCGCCTCGGGGGAGACGAGTTTGGCGTCATCCTTGCAAAGGCGGATCGCGCCGACGCCGAAAAGAAAGCTCAGACGCTGGCAGGCCAACTCTCGGCGACACCCTTCTCATGGGAAGGGCAACCCGTGACCCTCTCGGTTGCCTTCGGCGTGCATGTCTTTCGCAAGGGCGAAGACCCCGACAATGCGATGGCCGATGCGGACAGGGCGATGTACGCAGCCAAGCGGCAGAGAAAGCCGCAGGTCTGAAAATTCAGGCGATGATGTCAGGCAGCATGGTGTCTTCCATCTGCGTGATCTGGTCCTTCAGCATCAGCTTGCGCTTCTTCAGGCGCTTCAGCAGGAGCTGGTCGCTCGTGACGGATGAGACAAGGGCGTGAATTTCCTCGTCCAGCTCACGGTGCTGGTTCTTGAGTTCCGAAAGCTTCGCGAGGGTGGCTTTGTCCACGCCTTCCGGCGGATCGCTTTCACCCTCGGCAAGATGCCCGCCGACAAGCGTCAGTTTGGGGCCGTCATTGCTGTCGCCGTCTTTTGAAGATCCCATGCCCTGCGTGTCAGTCCGAGAAGCAAGATGCCCGTGAAGCGGAAAGTCTAGCACAATAAGCTACCAATTTCTTTCGCATGCGCAAAACGCGTGCAGCAAATGCAACGCATTTCTGTCTGCAATGTGTGCAGGTGCATTAACACAAAATTTGCAACCACCTCAATATCGCCGCTGACAAATCCATCATTCTATGATTCAATTCGAGTCCTCAAACGCATGGAGGCACGACAATGGGCCTAGAGTCGCATATCCAGGAGCTCACGGATAAGCATCACAAACTCGATCTGCAAATCAGGGATGAACACCTTCGCCCGCACCCGAACGACATAGTGCTGGCGGAACTCAAGAAGCGGAAATTGCGTCTAAAGGAAGAAATAGAACGTCTCAGGCTCGAGATACACTAGGTCGGCCCGGACAGTTCATTGTTCAGAGTTTCGGTGACGCCTTCGGAATGCGGTTTGCATTCCGGAGGCGTTGTCATTTTGGGGAGGGGCAGCCGCCGGCCTCAGTTCTTGAGGGCCATCTCGCGGAGCTTGAATTTCTGGATCTTGCCCGTGGACGTCTTGGGCAGTTCGCAAAACACGACTGTGCGCGGTACCTTGTAGCCGGCAATCTGGCCGCGAACGAAGGCGATGATCTCTTCCTGCGTCGCACTTGCGCCCTTCTTCAGCTCGATGAACGCCACCGGAGTTTCGCCCCACTTTGGATCTGGCTTGCCCGCCACACCCGCAAGCCCCACCGCAGGATGCTTCATCAGCACGTCCTCCACCTCGATCGACGAGATGTTCTCGCCACCGGAGATGATGATGTCCTTCGACCGGTCCTTGAGCTGGATATAGCCATCCGGATGCCAGACGCCGAGGTCGCCTGAATGAAACCAGCCTCCCTTGAACGCCGCTTCGCTCGCCGCCGGGTTCTTGAGATAACCCTTCATCACGACGTTGCCGCGGAAGAACACCTCGCCCATCTGCTGGCCGTTTCTCTCGACGTCTTTCATGGTCTCTGGATCTTTCACCGCCAGCGCCTCGAGCACCGGATAGCGAACGCCCTGGCGCGCCTTGATCCGCGCGCGCTCTTCCATGGGTTCCGCGTCCCACTCGGAATGCCACGCATTCACGACGGCTGGCCCATAAGTCTCCGTCAGCCCATAGACGTGATGCACCTGGAAGCCCGCCGCCTCCATACGTGCCAGCGTCGCTGCCGGAGGAGGAGCCGCCGCTGTCATGAACTCGACCTTCGTCTTGAGCGCGCGTCGCTCCTCATCTGTCGCATCGACCAGCATGCTCATCACGATCGGCGCGCCGCACATGTGCGTGACGTTATACTTCGCGCAGGCCTCGAACATGTTCGCCGCATTTACGCGCCGCAAACACACATGCGTCCCCGCCACGACCGATATCGTCCAGGTGAAGCACCAGCCATTGCAGTGGAACATCGGCAGTGACCAGAGATACACGGGATGCGCGCGGATCGACGCCGAAATCACGTTACCCATCGCCAGCAGATAGGCGCCACGCGAGTGGAACACGACACCCTTCGGGTTGCCCGTTGTGCCGCTGGTATAGTTCAGCGTGATCGCCTGCCACTCGTCCTTCGGGAGCTCCCACGCAAAGTTGGGGTCGCCACCCTTCAAAAAGGCTTCGTACTCGATCTCGCCAATGAGTTCCCCGCCCTTGAACGCGTGATCGTCAATGCCGATGAGATAAGGCTTCGCCTTGCAGAGCTTCAGTGCTTCCTTGGCAAGCGCGCCAAACTCGCGATCCACCATCAGCACCTTGGCTTCGCCATGGTCGAGGATGAAGGCAATCTCCTGCGCACTCAGCCGATAATTGATCGCGTTGAGCACCGCGCCTGTCATCATCACGCCGTAATGCGCATCAAGCATCGCAGGCACATTCGGCGCGAGCACCGCCACCGTGTCCCCAAGCCCGATCCCGCGCTTTGACAGGGCCGACGCCAGCCGCCGGCACCGTGCATAAAACTCGTCATAGGTGATCCGAAGATCCCCATGAATGATCGCAACCGTCTTCGGATAAACAAACGCCGCGCGTTCCAGAAAAGTGAGGGGGGACAGCGGCTGATAGTTCGCCGGGTTCTTGTCCAGGTCCATCTCGTACGGATTGCGCGTCATCTCAAGGCCCTTGTCTGTAGCTGCACGGCCCGGAACCTAACCAACCCCCCACCCAAGGGCAACTCGCGCGCACCCTTCGGCGCACAAAAAGGGTTTCACGCGAATACGCGAAAAGGGGACGAATGCGCGAAGCGCATCTCTTTTTGTACAGCGTGTGACCGTATCGGTTTGGCGCGCAAAGCGCGCCGAAAAAACAGCGGCCACAAGCTTCACCTCAAACCGGAATTCACCTTCGCGCTTTCGCCCCTTTTCGCGTATTCGCGTGAACCCTTCTTCCTTACGACCTCGACGTGAGACACTTTTACCCGCCCGCTCACCACACCCGTGTAACCATTGTCACGTGGCGCCATCCCCATGCCCCGGTTACACCAAGCGCATGTCGAACCGCGTCACCCTGCCTGACATCGCCAAGGTTGCCTCACTGCTGGCGACAGCGGTCATCATGCTGGTCGCCAATGGCCTGCAGGGCACGCTTGTCCCGGTCCGCGCCCACGAAGAGGGTTTTTCGAGCACAGCCATCGCGCTCATGGGCTCGACCTATTTTGCAGGCTTCATCGCCGGTTGCTGGATCGCCCCGCGCCTGACCGCGAGAGTGGGGCAGATACGCACCTTTGCAGTTCTCGGCGCGGTTACGGCCGCCATTGTTCTGCTTCACGCGCTTGTAGTCTCTCCCGCCCTGTGGGCCGTGATGCGCGGCGGGATCGGGTTCTGCGCTGCAGGCATGTTTTCCGTTCTGGAAGCCTGGCTGAACCAGCAGACGGCAAACACGATCCGCGGGCGCATCTTCACGATCTATGCGACGCTGAACAACCTGGCTTTGCTCGGCGGCCAGTATCTCTTCACCCTGTCAGATCCGTCGTCCCATATCCTGTTCTCCGTCTGCGCGATCATGACAATGCTCTGCCTTCTGCCGGTCGGGCTGACGTCGCAGGCCGAACCGCCCAGACCCGTGACGTACCGCCTCAATGTCACGCGCCTCTATCGAACATCGCCGGTCGGAGTGATTGGTGCGCTTGCCGTCGGACTCGTCAGCGGCGCGTTCTGGACACTTGCCCCCGTTTACGCTGAGTCGAGAGGCATGACCGGCGATGGCATTGCGCTCTTCATGTCCGCCGTGATCCTTGGTGGCGCGATCGCGCAATGGCCGGTCGGACGCTTGTCGGATTTCATGGACCGGCGTTACGTGATCGCCATTTGCGCTGTCGCAGCAACGGTGGCGGGCCTGGTCCTCGCAAGCCCGGCGCCTATGGCAGATCCCCTGCATCTATGGGTTCTACTGGGCGGAGCGTTGTATGGCGCCAGCGCATTTCCGATCGGCTCCCTGACAAATGCGCATCTGAATGATCACGCGCGCCGCGAAGAAATGGCAGAAGTAGCGGCGACAAATCTCTTCGTGTACGGAGCGGCGGCATCACTCGGGCCCGCCATTGCCGCGATCGTGATCCTGGTCGCCGGCATGAGCGCGATATTCTTCTACACGGCGCTCGTCCATGCGGTCTTCCTGATGTTCGTGATCTATCGCGTCACCCGTCGCGCCAGCATCCCCGCCAGCGACCGCGAGCCGTTCGAGATCGAACCCATCCAGCCGGCCCCGATGCACGTAAATCCCGGCGCTGTCGTCGACTAGATTGAACTCCCGTTAAGCATCGCATGGGTCAGGAGAGTTCAGGCTTGTCGCCAGCCTCACGATTTAAGAAATCAGCAATGCCGATGACCCATGCTGGCGATATGTTTTCGCTCTTCAAGTCCCGTACATTCCTTGACCCTGCAATTGGCGAATTGCGCCGGTCGGGTGGCGCATGGCGTGGCCGACTAAGCGTCGGTGGCGCGCCGGCGGTAGCGCTGGTTGTGCCCGGCAATGGAAATGAACCTGATCCACGGGCAATCGAGATCGTTCGGGAGCTTGACGAGCGGCTGCCCGATTGGCGCGCAGGGATTGCGACGGCCCTCCTTGACCATCTTGAGCCCTATGCGGCTGAAGCCGACACGGGGAATTTCGGTCACATCAAGATGCCGGAAGATGTGTGGCCCCACGCAAGGCTCTGCCACGTCAACGTGTTCGAGCAGTCAGGGGTGCTTACGCTTGAACTTGGCTATGGGGTGGATTGGGACGAAGACCACACCCTCGGTGCCCGCTTTCAGCAGGGCAGGCTGGTCGAACTCAACGGCAGCACGGCCCCAATCTGACCGACATGAGCCGCCCCGCAGTGCTTCGGCATGCGGGGCGCAATAATTCAAAGGTACGACCTAGGGCTTGTCAGTGCGCGTGCGCTGGAACGAGGCAAAGACGGAGGCCGGATCATACTTCATCTGGGGCGCGTCTTCTTCGGCTTCGGATTTCACGGCATCGCTTGCGGGCTTGAGTGTGGCTCCCTTCGGATCCACAGCCATTTTCGGCTTGCGGGACGAGGCCTTCTCAACCGCCAGGTCAAGCTCGAGCTGCGAACACAGGCTCAGCGTGACAGGGTCCACCGGCTTGATGTTCGTGATGTTCCAGTGCGAGCGAGTACGGATCGACTGGATGGTCGACTTCGTGGTTCCGACAAGCTTGCCAACTTCTGCGTCCGTCAGTTCCGGATGGTTACGGACCAGCCAGGCAATGGCGTCGGGACGGTCCTGTCGGCGTGACACCGGCGTATAACGCTGGCGACCTTTCGGTGGGGCCGAGGGCATTTCCACGGAAGATTTGTTCATCACCAGGCGCTTGCGTGTGTCTTTCTCGGCCGCGGCGATTTCCTCGCGCGTCAACTGGCCCATCATGACCGGGTCGAGCGGGACGATCTTCTCGGGATGCATGTCGTCGGCCATGGCCTTGATTTCAAGCACATGCAGTCCGCAGAACTCGGCAATCTGGTCAAAGGTCAGCGTAGTCTGGTTGATCAGCCACATCGCTGTTGCCTTGGGCATCAGGGGCTTCGTCATGAGTCAATACCTCTCCGTTCGGCGCCAGCGTTTTTCACCGCCAGTCCAGGAAATTCACCTTGGGTTTAGGGGAGTTTCGATGGCGCCCTTATAATCGTTTGCCCCCCTTGATGGAAGGGCAACTTGGCCAAACCCTCAGGGCGTCAACAGAATCTTCCCGATATGGCTGGATCCGGCCATTTTTGCTTGCGCCTCGGCGACCTGGTCCATCTTGTAGACGCTATCCACCACTGGCTTCACCTTGCCGGCCTCTATGAGAGGCCAGACCTGCGTCAGGACGGACTGGGCAATCTCGGCTTTCTCGGCAGCGGTGCGCGCCCGAAGCGTCGATCCCGTGATCGTTAACCGCTTGAGCATGATGACAAGCAGGTTCAGCGTCGCTTCGGCGCCCTGCTGGAAGGCGATGTTCACCAGGCGACCCTCCGTCTTCAGGAGGCCGATATTCTTCTTGATGTAGTCGCCGCCCACCATGTCGAGGATGACGTCCACCCCGGTGCCGCCGGTTTCAGCCCGGACAACCTCCGCGAAGTCGGCTTCGCGGTAGTTCACAGCCTTGGCAGCCCCGAACTTCACGCAGGCATCGCATTTGTCGGCAGAGCCTGCGGTCGTGAACACGCGGTGCCCGCGCGCGGCGAAGAGCTGGATCGCCGCAGTGCCGATGCCGCTCGACCCGCCATGAACCAGAAGTGTCTCGCCCGCCCTGAGCCGCGCCCGGTCCACAACGTTGGTCCAGACCGTGAAATGGGCTTCGGGAAGGGCGGCTGCATCGACCAGGGTCACGCCTTTGGGAACCGGCAGCGCACTGCCTTCATGGGCGACGCAATATTCTGCGTAGCCACCGCCGGCCACCAGCACGCAGACAGCATCGCCAACCTTGTGCAGGCTGACATTGGGGCCCACAGCCACGACCGTGCCTGACGCCTCAAGCCCCAGCGTCGCCGGCGCACCGGGCGGCGGCGGGTACAGGCCCATGACCTGCATCAGGTCGCCACGATTGAGGCCGGTTGCTGCAACCTTGATGAGAATTTCGTACGGCCCGGGCTGCGGCGTGTCGATGATCTCCACGACGGGCGTGGGCTTGCCGTCAACCTTGCCGGCCAGCACGGCTCTCATCTTTGCGGGAATGCTGATCATCAGGAGGCCTCTTGAACTTGGAAGTGGGGCTTGTTTCAATCAGCCTAGCTGCCGCGGGAGGAGGGAACAATGGCCTGGGATGATCCAGATCCGAAAACCAAGAAAGTGACACTCCTCGACCTGTCTCCGCTGTCGATCGAGGACCTCACCAACCGCATAGCCGACTACGAAGCCGAAATCGTCCGCATGAAAGACGCCATCAAGGCCAAGGAAGCCCAACGCACCTCCGCCGCCGCTCTGTTCAAGGGGCTGTGAGAAAGGGTTTCACGCGAAAGCGCGAATAGGCGAAGGGACGCGAAAGGAGACTGCAATTTCAGGCGCTGCGCGTCGTGAAGATTTTTTCGGCGCGCTTTGCGCGCCAACAACATTTTCTCAGATGCATCGCCCGTCAGTGAGCAATTTCGCGTCCTTCGCCTATTCGCGCTTTCGCGTGAAACCTTCCCTTCAATACGCAATCGACATCCGCAACCCCCGCGGATCCCGCTCAGCCTTCGAAGGCAACACCACCGCCGTTCCCAAAAGTAAATGCCGCGCCGTCAGCACCAGCGCGCACGCATCGAGCAGGTCATCAGCCTTCGCCCCGCTCCCGCGCAGTTCGCCAAGCCATCGCCGCAATCGCGTGAACCCCTCACGCTCCAGCAACCGCCGCCTGAGCGCGATGCCCTCCGGCGTATGCTTGCTTGGCAGCGGAGTACCTCCATTGAGCCGCGCAAACGCCAGCTCGGGATGCGCTTCATGCACGCGGTCTTGTGCGGAACATGTGATAGAATTGTCGATCTCGAGGATTTTCGGCCGGATATTCCAGATTTGTTTTGAAATGCCGCCAAAGCCGTTCGATTTGCTCCACTGATTCGCTGCTGCCCAGTCTTCCTGATGAAAACGGAGCGCCCCGCGCGGTAAGTTTTTGAAGACGCGCGACCCGCAGGGTGAGAGTTTATTCCTTGCCTCAACTTCACATTGCCGGACGCCGTCTCTCGAAACGCCGATCGGCATGTCTACAGCGATTACTTCAGCAAGAGGCCCTATCGCGTTCCACTGTGGGGCAATTTTCCACTTCAGCCCGTTGAGGTTAAGTGTTGACTCAACGACGATCCACCCGTTCTTGCAGCCATCTACACCAGCGATGCGTTGCATCCAGAAACCTCTGCGAATTTTAACTCTCTTTCGCGTGACGAGTTGTGGTTTTCATGCCAAGCTTGGCTCAAAGAATGCAAGCAAGGCAATCTTAAGCTTGCAGTGTGCCGCTCTGAAGCATTCGATTCGATTCGTTTCAGGCTTCAGGTCGGCACCGTCTTTGGTAACCGCGTATCCGGAACCGGGAAAGAGAGCGATGGCATGAAGGGTTGGTTCAAAGGGGAATTCATGGCTTACAAGCCCGGGGGTATGGAACCTCAAAAAGCAAATGCACTCACATTTGCCGGTTCGGAATTGTTCAAGCGCACGTTCGAGGAAGGCATGTCCATGGTCGAGGAGACCGCGACATACCTCGACGGCAAGGGGCGCGCGGAATCGAAGTTGCTGCCATCCAAGGCGGCTCTGACTTATGCCGGCGAAAGCATGCGGCTCACCACGCGCCTGATGCAGGTGGCGTCTTGGCTGCTGGTGCAGCGTGCCGTGTCGGAAGGCGAAATGACGCCGGACGAGGCCGAAAAGGAAAAATACCGCCTTGGCGCCCGCGAGATCTGCCGCGGTTCCCGCGCGGAAAACGTGGATGCCCTGCCGGCCAGGCTGGTGGACCTTTTGGGTCGCTCCATGAACCTCTATGAGCGCGTCGAGCGCCTTGACCAGATGCTCTACGGCCGGGTTGAAGCGACCCCCGTCGGCGTTAATGCCCAACTCAATCGGCTCCAGGCCGCCTTTGGCCACGCCGCCGAATAGGCGATAGGGGCTTATCAGGAAATTCTCGGCCGGCGCCCCAAGCGTCGGCCGCTTTCGTTTTGGGCCAACACTCAGGCGCGGGGCGGCAGGTTGGCAAAGAGCCTTCCGCTTTCGGCCTGGCTGACCAGCAGGTCAAAGTCCGTCTCCAGCAGCGCCTTCAGTTCCGCCGCAGACCGGACTGCGCGCTGCTCGTCGCCATGCGGACGTAGGATCCAGTAGTCGCTGTTGCGCAGCGACCGGGTCTCACCATCGAGCTTGCGGCAGGCGACCAGATTGTTCACGAAGTTCGCATCAGGATGCCTGTGCGAAAAGAAGTGCCCGAGCTCACAGTCGGAAGCCCCGTAGCGGCAGTTCTCAAATCTGTAGAGCGGCACATCGGCACCGTCCTTGTGCGTGATGAGCGTGAACTCGCCCGGGAAGAGTGACACGACCCGAAAGGGCTGATCACTGTCGGCAGGCGCAAGCGTGGACGCGTTTACCGGAAACCTCGGACCAAGGGGCCCGAACCCGACATCGACAATGAACCGCTCGGTGCCAAGTTTCACCATGGTGAACCGGTGCGTCAGGCCCGGATGTACAGGGTTGCGCAGCAGCACGCGCGCCATCATCAGCGTGACGCTGAAACCAAGTTCCTCGAGCACCTCGTAGGCGAGCCCATTCTGCTCGAAGCAGTAGCCACCGCGCTTGCGCACCACGATCCTGTCATGGAGGGAGGGCAGGTCCAGCGGCAGGGATTCACCCAGCCGGGGGCCGATGCTGGCAAACGGGAAGGTCGCAAGATGAAGCCGCATGATGTCCTTCAGCAGGGCCATCGACGGCGCCGACCGCTGCAGGCCGAGGGCTGAGAGATAGTCATCCGTGATGGCTGCGCGGGAACTCATCGCTGTGCTCTCCGGCCTGTCTCGAAATGTTCAGCGAGCCAGAACAGCTTCGGACATCCAGTCCGCTTCGACTTCAGCCTTGATGCGATGCCAGTGCTCATCGATTTCCTCGAAGGGCGTGATCCCGAAGTGCTCACGCATGACGCGGCGCGTCACGGCGACCAGCACAGCCTTGTGATGCATGCGCCAGTGCGGAAAGTCCCACGGCGCGCCGGAAGACCGGAGCGTTTGCGTCGACATGAACACGCTGGCTGTGATCCTGCCGCTGTCCGTGTCGATCTCCTGAGCCACAGGCGCGTATTCCGTATCCTCGAAATAGGCTATGCGCGCGATGTCCTCATGATGGAGGCCGTGCGCAACCAGGCCATGGACAGAACCGGAGTCGCGGGGAACGAGCGTGGGGAAACTGTATCCGCGGGCAATCTCGGCGGCAAAGCCACCAAGCACGCCCGGCGCAAATCTGAGATGCCGGCTGTCACGGTCGATGACCGCCTCGAGCAACTCCCTGTCCATGAGGGAGCCGTAGAAAAAATACGTGTGCCCGCTCAACTCGTGCAGCCTCCGCACCCGGAAAGAACCGCGCAAGGGTGCACGGCATCAGCAAAAAAGAAAAGAGGCGCAATGATGGTGCGCCTCTTTCCGGAACTCATCTGGCAGGTACCGTAGTTCGCGCGACCGAACTTACTTCTTCGTCGCGGCGCCGATGCCTTCGAACTTCTTCGAGAACTTGGACACGCGGCCGGCGCGATCCAGGATCTGCTGGTTGCCGCCCGTCCAGGCCGGGTGCGTCGTCGGATCGATATCAAGCGTCATGACATCGCCTTCGGCTCCCCAGGTCGAGCGCGTCAGATACTTCGAGCCATCGTTCAGGAGAACGGTGATGAAGTGGTAGTGGGGGTGACCTTCTTTTTTCATGGCTTGCCTTGAAATCGTTTCGCACCGGCCCCGGGTGGGCCACAGCATTCAGAGGGCGGGCATATAGCCAAAACCCCCGTGCGGCGCAAGTGTGCGGCGCAAGACCGCGCATTTTGGCACCCACCTTTCGGGCGGGGGCAAGCGGTGTCATATAGGAGCCTGAACCAGTCGAGACCCCCAAAATTGACCGACAATCGAGGCGCCGAGTTCGAGGCGAGCATCCAGCGCGAGGCGCAAGGTCGCAGCCGGAGCAAAAACCTTAAGATCCTGCGCCGCCTCGTGCCCTTCATGGCCCCCTACAAGGGCATGTTGGCACTGGCGACGGTATTCCTGCTGGTGTCAGCTTCAGCCTCCCTGGCCATCCCTGCGGCCGTACGCGAGATGATCGACCACGGCTTCAGCCAGGAGAATGCCGGCCTGATCGACAGGTACTTCCTGCTGGTCCTGGTTGTCGCCGTCGTCCTCGGGGGGGCCACGGCCGCCCGCTTCTACTGCGTGACCTGGCTTGGTGAGCGGATTGTCGCGGACATGCGAAAGGCCATTTACAGCCACATCCTGTCCCAGAGCCCGGCCTTCTTCGAAGTAACCCGAACCGGCGAAGTGCTGTCGCGCATCACGACGGACACGACGCTGATCCAGACCGCGGTAGGCTCCAGCGCGTCGATTGCCTTGCGCAACCTGCTCATGATGACCGGCGGCCTCTTCATGCTGATGGTCACCAGCCCCAAGCTGACGACCCTTGTCATCGGCACGGTGGTGTTTGTCGTCATCCCGCTGATCTTCATGGGGCGCACAGTGCGCAACCTGTCGCGCCAGAGCCAGGATCGTGTCGCGGATACAAGCGCCTACGCATCCGAGACCATCAACGCCATCCAGACCGTGCAGTCCTTCACGCATGAAGACACCGACCGCACGCGGTTTTCCACGGCGGTGGAAGCCACGTTCAGCACAGCCCGCAAACGTGTGCTGGCGAGGTCAGTCATGACCGCGCTCGTCATCGTGCTCGTTTTCTCAAGCATCGTGGGCGTGCTCTGGATTGGCGCGCAGGCCGTGATCGCGAAGGAAATGACCGGCGGCGAGTTGAGCGCGTTCATCCTCTACGCCGTCATCGTCGCTTCAGGGTTGGGCGCCCTGTCGGAAGTATGGGGCGAGGTCCAGCAGGCCGCGGGAGCTGTTGAGCGCATATTCGAGATCCTGTCCACGGAGCCCAAGGTGAAGGCGCCGGCCAGTCCGAAGACGCTACCTGCACCGCGCGGCGAAGTTGCGTTTGAGGATGTCGTTTTCGAGTATCCCATGCGCCCCGGCGTCTCGGCACTGAAAAACTTCACGCTGCGCATCAGGCCCGGCGAGACCGTCGCACTCGTAGGTCCATCAGGTGCCGGCAAGACAACGGTATTCCAGATTTTGCAGCGCTTTTTCGACGTCCAGGCAGGCAGGGTGCTGGTGGACGGTGTGGATATTCGCGATGTGGAACCGCGGGACCTGCGCGCGCGTCTCGCCTTGGTACCCCAGGAGACGGTCATATTCGGGGACAATGCACTCGAAAACATCCGTTACGGCCGGCCAACTGCCACCGAGGAAGAAATTCGCGCCGCCGCCAGGGCCGCGCAGGCAGATGAATTCATCGAGAAACTCCCGCAGGGCTACCATACCCAGCTGGGCGAACGTGGCGTCACGCTGTCCGGTGGCCAGCGCCAGCGCCTCGCGATCGCCCGCGCGATCCTGCGTGACGCGCCGATCCTGCTGCTCGACGAAGCAACAAGCGCACTCGACGCGGAGAGCGAGCGCCTCGTCCAGATCGCCCTCGAAAGCCTGATGAAGCAGAAGACCACGATCGTGATCGCGCACCGCTTGGCAACAGTTCAGCGTGCCGACCGCATCATCGTGATGGACCAGGGCGCAATCGTTGCAGAAGGCACCCACGGCGAACTCGTGAACGGCGGCGGACTATACGCCCGCCTCGCACGACTTCAGTTCGCAGGACTTGCTGCAGAGTAGGCAGGCATTGATACAGATCAGGAACCCGGCGCCAGGATATCCACGCGATCCGTCTGGCCGTTTGCAGCGCCGCCAAGCGGCATGACATCAATGCGTTCGAAGGGGATGCCTTTCGCAACCAGGTACTCACGCACGGCACGCGCGCGCTCGAGAGACAGGCGGCGAGACTGCGAAGACATGTCGCCTGACGCGCCGCTATAGGCGGCAAGGCGAATGCGCTCTGTTGTCAGGAGAAGCTTCTCCGCGACGGCATCAAGCACCACAGGCGCCGTCGAGGGAAGCTGGTTGGCGCCTTTCGAAAAGCGCACGCGGCCCACCACCGCAAGTCCGGCAGCAGGGTCAGGCCCCTTTGTGCCCGCAAAGGGATCGGCGGCGACACCACGAATTTCCATCGGAAAGTTGTCAACGATGGTCACCGGCAGGTCCGGCTTCGGCGGCGGCTGCGCGACGGCCACCGCAGCCTTGGGCTCAACCTTGGCAGGCGTCGGAGGGCTCACGATGGCAGCCTCGGCCGGCACCTCGAGCACGGGCTTTGGGCGCGGCAGCGGTACGATTTTTACGGCAGGCGCTTCAGGCGCCGGTTTGGTCTTGGGAACGATCGCCCCCTCAGGCGGGATTTCCGGAATTTTTGGAGGCTCGGGGGCGCCGATCGCATTGAGGTCTACCGTGACGCCTTCTTCGTCTTCTGCAGGCGTCACAGGCGCATCCTGCGCCTGCGCGCGGGCGCAGAGGGCGGTCGTCAGGAGCAGCAGTGAAACGAAGCGGCGCATGGAGGCAGACTATCGAAATCCCGGAGCAACTTCACGCAGCGCTTTGCGCGCCTTTCAGAAGTTTCAGCATCGGCCCATGTAACTGCCCGTTTGAAGCCAGAATATGGCCATTCGTGAGCATTTCCTGGCCGCTGGTCAGGTCGCTGACCACGCCGCCGGCCTCTCTGACGAGCACGATGCCGGCCGCCATGTCCCAGGGCGAAAGGGCCCGCTCCCAGAACGCGTCATACCGGCCGGCTGCTATCCACGCGAGATCAAGGGCGGCAGAACCGAAGCGCCGCACGCCGGAAACTTCGCGCATGATCGTGTTGCACTCGCCCAGGAACTCGCTCTGTCCCGGGCGCCCGCGATGGGGAATGCCTGTGGCGACAAGCGAGTCTGCCAGGTCACGGCGCGCAGAGACGCGCAGACGCCTGTCATTGTGCCAGGCGCCCTGACCGCGCTCGGCTGTGTACATGTCATCGGTGACGGGATTGTAGATGACGCCCGCAACAAGCTGACCTTCGCGCTCCAGTCCGACCGACACCGCAAAGTGGGGAACGCCGTGCATGAAGTTGATGGTGCCGTCCAGCGGGTCGATGTACCAGCGATGGGTCTTGTCAGGCCCTTCGACAACGCCACCTTCCTCGAGGACGAAGCAGTAGTGCGGGCGGGCCCGGGTCAGTTCTTCCTTCAGCACCTTCTCGGACTTGAGGTCGGCCTTCGTCACGAAGTCCGTCAGCCCCTTGCGCATGACCTGCAGGTTTTCCAGTTCCCCGAAGTCGCGCAGGATCGCACGGCCTGCCTTGCGGGCAGCTCCGGTCATGATGTTCATGAGAGGCGTCGTATTGGCCATTTGCGTCCTGCTTGCTCGGTCCTGCCTATTCGGCGCGTTTTACGTATTCGACTTCATCGGTCGACACGATGATCTTTGATCCCACGTCGATGAAGGGCGGCACCATTACCTTCAGCCCGTTCTCGAGCGTCGCCGGCTTGTAGGACGGTGCTGCGGTCTGACCCTTCACGGCGGGATCTGTTTCGGCCACCGTGAGAGTGACCTGCACGGGCAGCTTCACCGCGATCGGCCGGCCTTCATAGCTCTCGACTTTCACTTCCATGCCTTCCGACAGGAACGCCGCGCGCTCGCCCATGAACTCCTTCGAGATCTCGATCTGGTCGAAGGTCTCCTTGTCCATGAACGTCAGCGTGTCGCCGGCGTCGAACAGGAAGGTAAAGGGCTTGAAGTCGAGCTCGATGGCCTCGACGGATTCAGCCGAGCGGAAACGCTCGTTGAGCTTGCGCCCGTCAAACAGGTTCTTGAGTTCGACCTGGTTGTAGGCGCCACCCTTGCCGGGCTTCACGGCCTGCGTCTTGACGGCGACCCACAGCGAACCGTCGTGCTCGATGACGGCGCCGGGTTTGATTTCGTTGCCTGCAATCTTCATGGTGTTTCTGCATAAATGAAAAGGGGCGGTCGCCCGCCCGATCAAATGAGGCGCGGAACCTATCAGGCCCACCGCACCGGTTCAATTGACCCGACGCCGCTACCGGGCAAGGGAACCGAAGATATCGTTAAGGCGTTTGACGGCCACGGCGGGGCCTTCCGGATGGTCCCAGACGCCGCTGGAAACCGCGAGGAAATCGGCGCCCGCTTCCGCAAGCCCCCGCGCATTGTCCGGTGTGATCCCGCCAATCGCAACGCACGGTGCCGTCATCATTTCCTGCCACCAGGTCAGGATCGACGGATCTGCCTTGGTTTTGGCCTGCTTCGTGGAGGTTTCGAAGAAGGCGCCGAAGGCCACATAGTCCGCGCCCGCCTCTGCCGCTTCCATCGCGAGGTGGCGGGAATCGTGGCAGGTGACACCCACAATGCCTCTCGGCCCCATCAGGGCGCGGGCTTCTGCATAGGGCGTATCTGCTTGCCCGATATGGACGCCGTCAGCCCCGAGGCGCTTGGCCAGGTCTGCGCGGTCATTCACGATGAATGCGGCATTCGCCAGTTGCACGATCGGCATGAGGATCTCCCCGGCACGCAGGATCTCGGCGTCGGGAAGGTCCTTGAGGCGCAGCTGCACGCACGCGACATCCCCGGCGTCGAGCGCCCGGCGAAGCGTGTCGCCGAAGCGCCCGTCAATCCTGGGCGGCGTGATGAGGTAGAGACGGCAGCGAATTAGGTAGCTTCCTTCTCAAGCGCGGCCGACCACTTTCCGAGAGCGGCCAGGCCATTCATGCGGGCGCGATGGGCAAAGGCGCGCTGGGCCGAAGCCACGTTCTCTTTTTTGCCGGCCCACGCCTTCTGCGGCGCCGCCTGGAGCGCACGACCGTAGGAGAAGGTGAGGTGCCAGGGCAGGGGTCCAAGCTTGTTCATCGCATCAAGATGCGCGGTCGCCTCTTCGTCGGACTGTCCGCCCGACAGGAACGCAATGCCTGGCACGAGCGGCGGAACACAATCCTTCAGCAGCTTCACTGTCTTCTCGGCAACTTCAGCCACGGAAGCTTTCTTCGAGGACTTCTTCCCCGCGATCGCCATGTTCGGCTTCAGGACGATGCCTTCCAGCTTGACGTTGGCGTAGTACAATTCCTGGAAGGTCTCCTTCAGCACCCACTTCGTCACCTCGAAGCAGGTGTCGATGTCGTGGTCGCCATCCATCAGCACTTCCGGCTCGACGATCGGCACGATGTTCGCCTGCTGGCACAGCGCTGCATAGCGCGCGAGTGCGTGGGCATTGGCATGAACGGCATTGTGCGAAGGCGTGCCCGGCGCGATGTCGATCACGGCGCGCCACTTCGCAAAGCGTGCACCGCGCTCGTAGTACTTCGGCAGCCGCTTCGAGAGACCATCGAGACCCTTGGTGATCAGGTCCTTTGGCGAACCGGGAAGCATCTCCGTCCCTTCGTCGACCTTGATGCCGGGCAGCGCGCCTGCATCGGTGATCACCTTCACCAGCGGCGTGCCGTCGGCGGCATCCTGCCAGATCGTCTCGTCATAGAGGATCACGCCCGACACGAATTCCTTCATCGCCGGCGTGCGGAACATGAGCTCGCGATAATCGCGGCGGCTCGTTTCGGTCGACTCGACGCCAATGGCATCAAAGCGCTTCTTGATCGTGCCCGAGCTTTCGTCCGCAGCAAGGATCCCCTTGCCGGGCGCAACCATTTTCTGCGCGATCTTCTGCAGTTCAGCGATAGACATGAATCCCTCCGTGATCTCAGACCGCGAGCGCCTTGACGCCCGGCAGTTCTTTTCCTTCAAGCCATTCCAGGAACGCTCCACCGGCAGTGGAGCAA
Organism: Micropepsaceae bacterium; assembly: GCA_044375275.1. GTDB lineage: Bacteria > Pseudomonadota > Alphaproteobacteria > Micropepsales > Micropepsaceae > SZUA-430. The sequence continues at coordinate 28,453 of JBILMZ010000007.1, forward strand.
TAGGTAAAGCCATCCTCGCAGCCGGCCTGGTCGAGGGCCGCAAGCGTATCGCCGCCGCCGGCTACCGACACCATCGCACCCACGCGCGTCAGCATCGCCACGTGGCGGGCCACGGAACTCGTGCCCATGTCGAAGGGCGGCGTTTCAAAGGCGCCCAGCGGCCCGTTCCACACGACGGTCTTCGCCGTTTCCAGCTGCGCGGCAATGTCGGCCAGCGTGTCGGAGCCAATGTCCAGGATCATGCCGTCATCAGGCGTAAACTGGACAGGCAGGGTCTTCGCCGGCGCCATCGCCTTGAATTCCTTCGCCACCACGCCGTCACTTGGCAGCACGATGGTGCAACCGGCAGCCTTTGCTTTCGCCATGATCTCGCGCGCCTTGTCGAGCAGCGCCGGCTCGTGCAGCGACTTGCCGATCGGCACGCCCTTGGCCTTCAGGAACGTGTTCGCCATGCCACCACCAATGACAAGCGCATCGACCTTCGAGATCAGGTGCTCGAGCACCGCAAGCTTCGACGAGATCTTCGCGCCACCCACGATGGCCACGACCGGATGCTGCGGCTTCTCCAGCACGCGCTCCAGCGCCTCCAGTTCCTTCTGCATGCCACGGCCCGCATAGGCCGGCAGCTTGTGCGCCAGGCCTTCGGTCGTGGCATGCGCGCGATGCGCCGCCGAGAAGGCATCGTTCACATAGGCGTCGCCCAGCTTCGCCAGCGCTGCAACGAGCGCCGGATCATTCTTCTCTTCGCCCGCATGGAAGCGCGTGTTCTCGAGGCAGAGCACGTCGCCGTCCTTCATCGCAGCCACGGCCGTCTCGGCCGGCGCGCCAATGCAGTCATCCGCAAACGCGACAGGCTTGCCGACAGCCTTCGACAGGGCAGGCACAACCTGCTTTAGGGACATCGCGTCGACGCGCTTCCCGTCCGGTCGCCCGAAATGGGACAGCACGATGACGCGCGCGCCCTTAGCGACGAGGTCGCGGATGGTCGTGGCGGCCTGGTCGATGCGCGCCGTGTCCGTGACGGCGCCATCCTTCATCGGCACGTTCAGGTCAGCGCGCACGAGGACGCGCTTTCCCTTGGCTTCAAGTTGGTCGAGTGTGCGAAAGGCTGGCATCAGATCAGCTTGCCCATCGCAACGGCCGTGTCACTCATGCGGTTCGCAAAGCCCCACTCGTTGTCGTACCAGGTCAGGATGCTGCAGAACGTGCCGTCCATGACCTTCGTCTGGTCGAGTGCGAACGAGGACGACGCCGGATTGTGGTTGAAGTCCATCGACACCAGCGGCGCATCGACAATGTCGAGCACGCCCTTCAGTTCGTTGGCCGCAGCCTTCTTCATCGCGTCATTGATCTCGGCCACGGTCGTGGCGCGCTTCGCGACGAACTTCAGGTCGACGACCGACACGTTTGGCGTCGGCACGCGGATTGAAATGCCGTCCAGCTTGCCCTTGAGTTCCGGCAGCACCAGGCCAACGGCCTTCGCAGCACCGGTCGACGTCGGGATCATCGACAGCGCCGCAGCGCGGGCGCGATAGAGGTCCTTGTGCATCTGGTCGAGCGACGGCTGGTCATTCGTGTAGGAATGGATCGTCGTCATCATGCCCTTCTCGATGCCGACGACGTCGTGCAGCACCTTCGCGACCGGCACGAGGCAGTTCGTCGTGCACGAGGCGTTGGAGACGACGACATGTTCCTTCGTCAGCTTCGTGTGGTTCACGCCATAGACGACCGTGAGGTCCGCGCCATCAGCAGGCGCCGAGACGAGCACGCGCTTCGCACCGGCGGTGAGGTGCGCCGAGGCCTTGTCCTTCGACGTGAAGATGCCCGTGCACTCCATCGCGATGTCGACGCCAAGGTCCTTGTGCGGCAGCTGTGCCGGGTCCTTGATCGCGGTCACCTTGATCTTGTGGCGGCCGACAATCATGTGGTCGCCATCGACCTTCACCTCGGCCGGGAAGCGTCCATGGACCGAGTCATAGCGCAGCAGGTGCGCATTGGTCTCGATCGGGCCGAGGTCGTTCACCGCCACGATATCGATGTCCTTGCGGCCCGATTCGACGATGGCGCGCAGGACGAGGCGGCCGATGCGGCCAAACCCGTTGATGGCAACTTTGAGTGTCATGTCTCTCTCTCTCCTCAGATCAGGATTACAGGCGCTGCCGGGCAGCACGTACGATGTGTTCAACGGTGATGTTGAAGTTCTTGTACAGCACTTCGAAGGGCGCACTGGCGCCGAAGCTGTTCATGCCAACAAACGCGCCGTCGCGTCCGATCCAGCGGTCCCAGCATTGACGGACGCCTGCTTCGACTGCGATGCGAACCGTCTTCGGGTCAATCGTGCGGTCCTGGTAGGACGACGGTTCGGCCGCGAAGATGTCCATGCAGGGCATGGAGACGACGCTGGCGCCAATGCCCTGCGCTTCCAACTGCTTCTGCGCCTCGACGGCGAGCATCACTTCCGAGCCCGTCGCGATGATCGTGACATGATGCTTGGCCGTCGCCGGCGAAAGCACATAGGCGCCCTTGGCCGAGCGGTTTTCTTCCGAGTGCTTCAGGCGAAGCTGCGGCAGGTTCTGCCGCGACAACGCGATGATACTCGGAGTCTTTTCGGTGCGCAGTGCGATCTCCCAGCACTCCGCCGTCTCGACGACATCGGCCGGACGGAACACGTTCAGGTTCGGGATTGCGCGCAGGGAGGCGAGGTGTTCGACCGGCTGGTGCGTCGGACCATCTTCGCCAAGGCCGATCGAGTCATGCGTCATCACGTGGATGACGCGCTGTTCCATCAGCGCCGCAAGGCGAATCGAAGGACGGCAGTAATCGGCAAACACGAGGAACGTGCCGGAGTAGGGCACCACGCCGCCATGCAGCGCCATGCCGTTCATCGCAGCCGCCATGCCATGCTCGCGCACGCCGTAGTGGATGAAGCGTCCCTTGAAGTCGTCGGCCTGGATCGCTTCCATGCCCTTCGTGCGCGTGTTGTTCGAGCCCGTCAGGTCGGCAGAGCCGCCGATGGCTTCCGGCACATGCGCATTGATCACTTCGAGCACCATTTCCGAGGCCTTGCGCGAAGCCACCGTCACCGGCTTGTCGGCGAGCGCCTTGCGATAGGCAGTGAGGGCAGGCCAGAGGGACGGGCTGATCGCACCTTCCATCGCCTGCTCGAACAACGCCTTCGTGTCCTTTTCGGTTCCCGTAAATCGCTGCAGCCAGTCATCATATTCGCCATGGCTGCGCATTCCCGCGGCAAGCCAGGCTTCGCGGATGTTCGCAGGCACCTCGAAAGGTCCGTGGCTCCAGCCCAGCGCTGCCTTCGACGCAGCAGCTTCTTCCGTGCCCAGCGGCGACCCGTGCGAGCTCGACGTGCCCTGCTTCTTGGGCGAGCCATAGCCGATGATCGTACGGCAGGCGATGAGCGAAGGCCGCTCCGAAGACATCGCGGATTCGATGGCGGCCGCAATTGCTTCCGGATCGTGGCCGTCCACGCGCGAGGCCGACCAGCCCGCCGCCTCGAAACGCGCCAGCTGGTCACCCGACTCGGAAAGCGCCAGCGGACCATCGATCGAAATGCCATTGTCGTCGAACAGAACGATCAGCTTGGACAGCTTCAGGTGGCCAGCCAGGCTGATCGCCTCGTGGCTGATGCCTTCCATGAGATCGCCGTCGGACGCGATGACGAAGGTGTGGTGATCGACCAGGCTGTCCCCAAAGCGCGCCGCCGTGATGCGCTCGGCCATCGCCATGCCCACCGCCGTCGCAATGCCCTGGCCCAGCGGGCCGGTCGTCGTCTCGACACCAGCGCCATGGCCATATTCCGGATGGCCGGCGCACGGGCTGCCCAGTTGGCGGAAGCGCTTGATGTCATCAAGCGTGATGTCCTTGTAGCCCGTCAGGTGCAGCAGCGAGTACAGCAGCATCGAGCCATGGCCGGCCGACAGCACGAAGCGGTCGCGGTCCGGCCAGCGCGGATTGCGCGGATCGAATTTGAGGAAGCGTGTGAACAGCACCGTAGCAACGTCAGCCATGCCCATCGGCATGCCGGGATGGCCCGACTTTGCAGCCTCGACCGCATCGATGGTCAGGGCACGTATGGCATTCGCCATTTCCTTGGGGGAGACGTCAGACTGCGGGGAAGTGGCCATGAGTGTCCGGTCATTTTGGGCCGGCGCCGCATGTGTCCCCCTCATCCGCACCGGGGACGAGGTCAATGACCTGGATGGGCGTCGAGCCTTGGGAAAAGCGCGCGGGACTAATGCACGACGCGCAAAGCCCCCGTCAACCCCGCAAACCCCCGCAAATCTGCGGCATTTGGGGAGTTTTTCCCGCAATGAACTGAAACCGCTGGAGCGCGCAGGAGAAACCTTGTTGCCTGCCCCGGGTCAGCTGCGCGTGAGGCACGTAATTGGAGGGCGTACTCAAGCCACAATTCTGAAGAACACTTGAAGCCCATGCTTGCGCGTTTCCTCTGCAGTTTCGCGATTCTGTCGACGTGGCTGGCGCCAGCCCGCGCCGCCGAACCCATGCCCTCGCGCTACGTGCCCGCGCTGGAGCGCATGTTCGAAGCCTCGCGCGCGCCGGGCATGGTGGCTGCCGTCATCGAAAGCGACCGCATCCTTGTGAAGGGCTTCGGGCGCACAAGCGCGACGAATGCATCAAAGCCGGACGCAAACACGCTGTTGCGCCTCAACTCGCTGTCCAAGCTGATGGCAGGCGAGGTGCTGGCACGAATGGTGTCTTCAGGCGAGATGTCGCTCGACTCCACCCTGCAGCAAAGTGCGCCCGCTGGTCGTCGCGTCCCCGCGCGCCGCAATGCGCGCCCGATCCTCATCCGTGACCTGCTCGTTCACACAAGTGGAATCCCGCGGGACCTGCCGGTGTCTTTGTGGCAAGCCCCGGCATCGCTGAAGGACGCGCGCTGGTCCTGGCTGGGCGGCACGCGACTGCGTCATGTGCCGGGACGCGTGGCCGAGTATTCGAACGCGGGCTGGATATTCCTCGGCGACGCCATGGAGCACGCGTCACGTCGATCCTATCCGGCAATGCTGAAGCTTCACCTTGAAAGCGCGTTCCCCGGCAGTCGCATGACGCTGGCCCCGTCACCTGAGCAATGCGCGCGCCTGTTGTCGGCGGCCGCACCAGCCTGCGAGCAGGGTCTCGCAACGGCGCCATCATGGGGGCTCTATGCCACGACGGACGATGTCGGCACCTGGATGCAGCGCCTCATGCGGGCGCAGCCGGGCACCGCGCTCCATCTGTCGCTCCAGCCCGTTGTGCAACGATCCGCGCTCGGCGCCGTTCGCACGCTTGACTTCGCCGGCCGCGCGGAAGCCCTCGGCTGGGGTTGGGTCTTCATTCGCACGGGCAGGCACACCGTCCTCCAGAAGACAGGTGGCGGCGTGCGCACCATGAACTACATCATCCTGTCACCGCAAAAACAGCGCGCGCTGTTCATTACCGTATCAAGGATGGACATGGAGATGTTGCGTCGCCTCACGCGAGAGGCGAACGCTCTCATGGTGCAGATTTTGGACGAAGCGTCGTGAAATGCGGCCGTGAAGCAGACACCACCATCAGGCAGGCGTCATGAGCGCATCGCCCTGCAATGCAGCGTTGCATCACCGGCGGGTTCGCTTCTGGAAACCTTGAATTAAGACATCGCGCTAAGCCCAAATTCGCGTATACAGATTCGGCATGAGCAAACTCGATTCGGCGATCCAGAAATTCAATTCCGCGCTTGAGCGGCTTGAAAAGGTGGCCCAGGGCGACGTCCCTGCGGCGCAGGCAAAACCCGTTTCATTCGAGCAGGAAATCTCGGTCGAACTCAGCGCGCTGAAGGAAGACCGCGAGCGTCTGGCCGACGAACTGACCCGCCTGAATGTCGAAAAGATCGCTCTCGAGGGCTTCACCGACGAAGTGGCGGGACGCCTCGAAGGTGCCATTCGCGAAATCCGCGCAGTTCTCGCCCACTAACGGAGCTCAGTGATGGCCCAGGTTACCGTCAAAGTGAATGGACAGAACTTCACGCTCGCTTGCGATGACGGCGAAGAGGCGCATCTTACAGCCCTCGCTCGCCAGGTCGATGCGCGGATCGGCACCATCAAGAAAGACGTCAAGTCCGCCGACGACAAGCAGTTCATGCTCATGGCGGGCTTGCTTCTGGCCGATGAGCTCATCATGGCCAATGAACGTATCCAGGAACTGGAAGAAACCATCGCGGGTCACAAGGGTGAATTCCTCGACAGCGATGGCGAAAAGCCGCCACGCGTGAGCCCCGCACTGGAAGATCGACTGACGGGAATGCTGGAAAAAGCCGCCCGCCGCATGGAAGACATTGCAGCCCGGCTCCGGTGAGCTTACCTTGGTGACGGGCGGGTACTGCCTCGCGCGTTAGAATCAAGAACCCAGGGGCCGTAATCAGACCTCACGGGAACTGTCACTGGCCGGGACCGTGGTCCCGATCAAATGGTGCCCACCTGCTTAAGCAGGCCCAATGAGGATTCGAGCATTCGACGGCATGGCGGTCCCGCCCACTCCATGGCCGGTTGAGCGAAGCTCAGGCCGGCTATCCAGAGCCACCCACCAAAAGCTCCGACATTGTCCAATCACGCTACCCTGAAAAAATCCCTCCGCGTCCAAGCCCACACCCAGCGCGACCGCGCCTCGGAAGCCGCCGGCCCCAAGGCTGCCCTGCTGATCGCGCGACGCTGCCTCGGCGACTTCGTGTTCATGAAGGGCGCCATCATCGCGGGCTACGCCGCGACCCGCGGCGAGGCCGACCCTTTCCCGTTGATGGCGGCGCTCGCGAACAATGGCCACCCCTTGTGCCTGCCGCGTGCGCATGACGGCGTGCTTTCGTTCCACGCGTGGAAGCCGGGCGACCCGCTGGTCGTTGGCCGCATGAGCATCCCCGAGCCGGACGCAAAGGCAAAGGAGCGCAGGCCCGATCTCATCCTCGTGCCGTTGCTGGCCTTTGACAGTCGTGGTTATCGCCTGGGCTATGGCGGCGGCTACTACGACCGCTATCTCGCGGAACATCGCGCAAAACGCAGCGTTCGCGCCGTCGGCATCGCCTTTGCCGGGCAGCAGGTTGAAGCGATCCCTGAGGAAGACTTCGACGAGCGCCTCGACGCGGTGGTCACCGAGACGCAGGTCATCCGCTTTGAAAGGGACTGAAAGCTGCTAATCTGCTGCAAAGGGCAGAAAGCGGGCGAATGCGTATTCTATTTCTCGGTGACATTGTGGGGCGGGCAGGGCGCGTGGCCGTCGTTGAAGCTGTGCCAAACCTGCGCCGTCAATTGTCGCTCGATTTCGTGATCGTGAATGGCGAGAACGCAGCCGGCGGTTTCGGCATCAACGAGGAAATCTGCCACGCTCTTTTCCAGGCAGGCGTTGACTGCATCTCGACGGGCAACCACGCCTTCGACCAGCGCGACAAGGTTGATGTCTACGACAGCGAACGTCGTTTGCTGCGTCCCCTGAATTACCCCAAGGGCGCGCCAGGTCGCGGAGTCGGTCTCTACGAAACCACGACGGGCAAGCGCGTGCTGGTCATGAACGCCATGGGCCGCGTCTTCATGGACGCGCTTGATGATCCGTTCGCGGCCGTGGACCAGCAGCTTGAGTCATGCCCTCTCGGATTGGGCGCTGACGCCATCGTCGTCGACATCCACGCGGAAGCGACGTCGGAGAAAATGGCGATGGGCCACTATTGTGATGGCCGCGCGAGCTTCGTCGTCGGTACGCACAGCCACGTGCCGACAGCCGACGCGCAGATCCTGCCCGGCGGCACCGCCTACCAGACCGATGCCGGCGCCTGCGCCGACTATGACAGCGTCATCGGCATGGAAAAGACGGAGCCGCTCCAGCGCTTCATCCGCAAGATTTCATCGGGTCGCTACAATCCCGCACAGGGTCCGGCGACTGTGTGCGGGATCTTCGTCGAGACGAATGACGCCACAGGCCTTGCCACCCGCATCGAGCCCGTCCGCCTCGGCGGCCGCCTCAAGCAGACGGTTCCGCAGGTTTAGGCGCATCAGCCGTAACGGCACGCGAGCGTCTCAGCTCCGTTCAACCAGCAGCATGCGAAGCAATTTGGCCACGAATCCTGCGGCCATTTGGGCATCCACCACCTCTTTGACCTGAGTCAACGCGCGTCCTCAATCCGCGCAATAGCAAGGGGCCGGTTTCCTTGAGGTAGGAGTATTTTCACATGAGCATCAAATGGGCAGGCATCGCGACACTGGGTTGCGCCGTGTCGGTAAGCCTCGCGGCATTTTCCGGCATTGGCGATGCGGAAGCAGCGAAGGGGCCTTGGCTCGTTCGCGGTCGTGCGCTCGCGGTCATGCCGGATGAAAGCGCAAGCGTGACGGTGTTGGGTGGCAATCTCGACATCGACACGTCGATCGTTCCGGAACTCGACATCACCTATTTCTTCGATGAGCACTGGGCGGCCGAACTGATCCTGGCGGTGACACCGCACGACATCACGCACAAGCCAACCGGTATCGATGTCGGCAACGTATGGCTTCTGCCGCCGACGATCACGCTGCAGTACCACTTCACACCGGACGATCCGGATTTCCGTCCCTATGTCGGCGTCGGTGTGAACTACACGACGTTCTTCGGCCACGATGACGCCAATCCGGCGATCTCAAAGGCACATTTCAAGGACAGCGTCGGCTTTGCGCTGCAGGCCGGATTCGAGATCCCGATCGACGAGCACTGGAGTTTCAACGTTGACGTGAAGAAGGTCTGGATCAATACGGATGTTCGCCTCGACATGGCGGCCGGTCCGACACCCATCAATGCTGACGTGGACATCAACCCGGTCATCGTGGGCGTCGGCTTCGGCTATCGCTTCTAGCCGATACGAAGCAGAAAATCAGGCCGTCCGGGCGCCGAGCCCGGGCGGCCTTTTCTGTATCTTGAGGCAGGGGCTGTAGCGCACGCCAAATCTGGCTGCGTCAATTTGTTCTCTTTTTGTTTTCAGCGATTTCGGCGATGTTCGGCGCTGTCAACGTCCAGCTTGGACAAGACCGCCAACCCCCACAGATCAATCCAGCGCCCTGATCAATCCAGGAAGCCCTGCAGCTTCACCCTGACATCCTCGGGGATGCGGCGCGGCTTGCCTGTCATCGTGATGATGGCGGCTTCGACCTTGGCCGTGACCAGGTCCACGCCATCCCGCTTGACCCATTGTTCGCCCGTCAGCCGGGCGCCCGACATGGTGCGGTAGCGCGTGTGGACTTCCAGATTGTCATCCAGCCGCGCGGCCTTCGCATAGTCGATCTCCATGCGCCGGATGGTCCAGGCAATCGGCTCAGCATTGGCCATCATCACCATGTGGTGGATGCCTGCCAGGCGCAGGAACTCGGAGCGCCCGCGCTCCATGTAACGAAGGTAATTCGCATGATAGACGATGCCGGAAACATCGGTGTCTTCGTAATAGACGCGCACGGGCAGGATATGAGCCTTGCCGTCAAAGCGTCCCATGGAGGCCGTATCAGACATCGGTGTCGCTTGTTCCTGGAGTGTCAAACAGCGTCTGCTGTGTCACCGATTTTGGCACGGCCAGCCCGAGGTGGGAATAGGCCATGGCCGCCGCCATGCGCCCGCGCGGCGTACGCTGCACGAAGCCCTCCTGCAGCAGATAGGGCTCGATGATCTCCTCGAGCGCATCGCGTGGTTCGCCAAGCGCCGCCGACAGCGTCTCCACGCCGACCGGCCCGCCATTATAGTTTTCCATGATGATCTTCAGGTAGCGCCTGTCGAAATTGTCGAGGCCGCGCCTGTCGACCTCAAGCCTGTTGAGCGCCTCGTCGGCGTGCTTTGCCTCCACTTTCTGCAGCTTCGCCACAGCCGCAAAATCGCGGATGCGGCGCAGCAGGCGTCCGGCAATGCGTGGCGTACCGCGCGATCGCGCCGCAACTTCGCGCGCCGCCTCGGGCGACAGGGCCAATTGCAGGATCCGCGCGCCACGGCTGACGATCTCCATCAGCTGATCGACCTTGTAGAACTCAAGGCGCAGCGGAATGCCAAAGCGGTCGCGCAGCGGCTTCGTGATCATGCCCGAGCGCGTCGTGGCACCCACCAGCGTGAACGGCGCGAGGTCAATCTTCACCGTGCGTGCGGCAGGCCCCTCGCCAATGATGAGGTCCAACTGGAAGTCTTCCATCGCCGGATAGAGGATTTCCTCTACCGCAGGATTGAGGCGATGGATTTCGTCGATGAACAGCACGTCGCGTGGCTGCAAGTTCGTGAGAATGGCTGCCAGATCGCCGGCGCGCGCAATGACGGGCCCCGACGTCGAACGGAAATTGACGCCCAGCTCGCGCGCCACGATCTGCGCCATCGTCGTCTTGCCAAGCCCCGGAGGCCCCGCAAGCAGCACATGGTCCAGCGCCTCGTTGCGCCCGCGCGCGGCATCAATGAACACCTTGAGGTTCGCCCGCGCCTGGTCCTGGCCAATGAAGTCGCCCAGCGTCAACGGCCGAAGCGAATTCTCGCCGCTGTCATCGTCACGCGTCTCAGCTGCCACAAGGCGATCAGGTTTGGTCATCGTGCCACCGCAATATCATGTCTCTCCCTCACAACGTGAGGGAGTACCTGCGCACGCCGTAGCTTTAGCGAAGGCGTGCTGCAGGGGAGGGAGTGCCCTCCGGTTAGCTTCGGCGCCAGAAACTCCATCCCCTGCAGCAGGCTGCGCCTGCGCAGGTACTTCCTCACTGCGTGAGGAAGATGAGTAAAGTGGCCGCTCAGGTTCATTCTCAAGCCGCACTCGACAACGCACGCAGGCTCTCACGGATCAGCTGCGGCAGCGGCATCGCCTCGCCCTCGCGCGCGACGACGGTCGCCACAGCGGTCGCCGCCTGCGTCTGCGAATAGCCGAGATTGACAAGCGCCGACACCGCTTCGCTGGCCGCACCGGCCACAGGCACAACGCCGATCGCGGGTCCGCCCGCAACATCGCGTGAGCCACTGACGGAAAGCGTGACCGCCTTGTCCTTCAGTTCCGCCGCAATGCGCGCGGCGAGCTTTGGTCCCACGCCTTGAGCGCGGCCGATCTGCGCCTTGTCGCCAAAGGCAATCGCCTTGCCAAGCTCATGCGTCGTCTGCGAACTGAGAAGCGACAGCGCGACCTTGGCACCGACGCCCTGCACGGTCTGCAGCAAACGGAACCACTCGCGCTCTTCACTGCTCGTGAAGCCGAACAGCTTGATCGAATCCTCGCGCATCTGCGTCTCGACGTAGAGCGTCGTGCGCTGGCCGGCCACCGGCAGGTTCGACAGCACGCGCGCGGAGCAGTGGACGACATAACCAACACCGCCGACATCGATGACGGCAAAGTCTTCGCCAGCCTCGTCGATGATGCCCGTAAGCTTTCCGATCATCGCATGCCTGCCAGTTTCGAATTCATGAGCGTGTTCGCCTCCGACCAGTGCGCGTGCGTAATGGCC